>JBLMZC010000034.1:0-128040 GCA_050258615.1 Deltaproteobacteria bacterium
ATCGGCATTAACTTGGTGTTTTTATGAAGATGGGATTAAAAAACACCTTTCCCGTTTTGTTTGTGGCAATCTGTTGGAATCAATCTGTGCTGAGGATACCATTAATTTGGTGGATGACATATTGTTTTTCAAAAAAATCATGAAAATTATCCAGGATTCAGTTAAGGTAAACAAAGATAAAATTTTTATCAGTGGCTTTTCCAACGGGAGTGGGATGACACATAATTGTGCGATGAGAGCTAATGACGTATTCTCAGCAGCAGCAGGCTCCAGTGGGATTTTTTCAAAATTGGATTCTCTTAAACCGGCAAAAAGAATTCCTTTATGGTTTATGGTCGGCACTAAAGATGACAGATTTTTTAGTGATAAATATCCTGATGAGCTTCCGTGGGGAGGGGATTCAATTTTAACTTATCTCCAGGGCAACATAAATAGAACTCTGGTATGCCAGGGACTAACGACAAATTATAATAAAATAGAGACCGATTCAAGTCATGTTTATATATGGACAGAATGCAGGCCGGGAGAAAACTGTGCTCCATACGTTTTTTCACTCAATAAAAATCAAACACACCAATATCCGAATGGGGTTAATTATTTTTTGGATGCTCCAAAATTATTTTGGGATTTTTTCAATAATCCTCCACTGACAACCCAAACCAATGCTACCGAAGAAGAGTTTTATTCCTCTGTTTCAAGTATATATCCCAATCCTGTTATTTCTTCTGTAACAGTCTACTCAGGTCTCGAGTTTGATAAAAAATGGGATTTGATCATCAGAGATTTTTATGGTAATATACTTGTAAAACAACCGGATATCAGTGGCCCTGAAATCGAATTGAATATGGACAATTACCAATCCGGAGCTTATATATTTGAAATAATAACTCAGTTTGGTTCAAAATTTCATAAAGTTATTAAAATCGACAAATAGCTCGAGACTGCTATATAGCAGTTAAAGGAATTATATTGGGTTGGAAGCTTTAGCTTTTTAGCCTTTGTTGGTGCTTTCACCAACAAATCACTATAATAGAAAATCTCAATTTTTTACACCGGTTTCATAATAATATGCAGATGAATACTTATAATTTACATCGTTAAGATTTTACCTTGATAAATTATTATGTATATAGTTTATTTTCTGGCCTTTTTCGCTTAAAATTGCAACACTCAAAGGGTTTCTTTTCCAAAATTGATGTTTTCTATCTGTTTTATCAACCCTGAATATATCCAATATATCTGAAGTTTTTATTTCTTTATTGTAAAGATCGTCTTTATTTAAATTATTGTTAATCAATAAAAATATAAATTACTGTGCAGTAAATTTTAGCAGGTTTTGCCTTCCCTTGTTAAGTTCAAAAGGATGTAAAATCTGCCAGACAACATGAAAGTGATTTGACATTATCACAAATGCAAATATATTTGCTTGTTTACTTTTGACAGCGAATCTTAAGGATTCTATTATTACGTCCTTAAAGACATCCTTTTCAAGTAGTGGATACCAATTTAAAATGGTAGCGGTTGTAAAATATGTGTCTATGAGTCGCTAATTGGTATCCATCTGATTTTTGAATTGAACTATTATTAGTGAAAACACCAACAGCATTTATATCCCTTAATAGCATGATTAGCCTCTGTAAGTGTTATCACAAACAGCATTTAATCCCTGAAATGTTGTTGGTGAAAGTACTTACAACGATAAATATATCTTAACTGTTTTTCTCATTCCGGTAATCTCAATATAAAATACGATGTTTCATCGCAATAGTAATAATCAACATCAGAATAAAAAGAATAAAGCTTTAAATCATTCATATCTATGTGACTACATGTCGTAGTACCTGAAAGATCGGCTTTATAAATTTTACCTTCCTGATTAAGATTCATATTTAAAGCATTAACTTCAATAAGTGTTTGACCATCAAAAGCATATTCAAAATTAAATGTATTGACGAATTTTTTGTCTGAGGAACATTTTACAACAGCACTGAATAATATATGATGGCCATCAAGTGTTGAATCTAATTTAGCATAATAATTATTGTCCTTCCAATAACCAGGGAATTCAATGGGAGGCTCATTTTCATCGACACCAACCCCTGAGTTGGCTGATTTGCCATCTTTATATTTTATTTTCATTTTGAATTTCCATCCCATTTTACTTGGTGGAGGATTTATGGTAAAAAAAACAGAATAGTCATCCATGACTCCACCACCTGCCTCCACTGCAGTTATCTGCATTCTGTATTTGGTAGCTGTTGAACTGCTGTCCCTGAATTCTGCAATCGGGATGTTTACCTTGTGTACCTTATAGCTGTTAGGAGGTACAATAATTGTTTCCTTAGGAGCGAAGGATTTATGAAGTTTTTTATTATTTTGTCCCCATATATCAATCCATACATTAAATGATTTAGATTGAGTTTGTGAAGTATTGCAGAGCTGGATCTCATTAAGGTCGAGGTTAGTAACATCGCCCGGAATCGTATCAAAAACCTTATCGTCTTTATTTTTAAATGAAAAACCTGAGGATTTTTGATAATCGTACCGGTATTTATATGTGACAGGATTTTGGGGTGCAGGTTTCACCTGAGAAAAAACCATACCACCATCAGTGAGATTGACACTTTGCAACCTTGTGGAGCATTTTATTTCCTTTGGGATGCTTAAAATTACAAACTTGGCATTAAAATCCATTTCGCTGACTTTAAATTCAGACCATTGTTTTGTTTGATAGCTTAAAGTCCCGTTATAAGTCGTGCTGGCAGGGTTGTTAATATAAAAAGTACTTCCTTTATAACCAACGACCACAAATGCATGCTCTTCTACAGGAGAAAATACAATCACCGGGTATCCAAGGGCAAGTCTGTCTTTGAGATATCCGTCCATTGATATCGCACTCCCTTTAGGAAATAATTTTCTGTCAGGATTAACCCCTGTTCTGAGCTTGATCAAACTTGCTATTTTACTATTATATCGAAATTCATATTGACCTATTCCTGCTTCTGATACTCCCGTGTATCCAATGATATCAGGTATTTCATTGATCTCATCGTGCTCTATTGCCTCACATAACATCTGAATACAGGCAGCCCAGCAATAAGGACTGGATCCCTGATTATAGTGTGGTATTTCCAAAATTGAACTCTCATAAGGAGGATATTCCCAAAAATAACCTTCATATTTCGAAAAATGATCTGTTTCAATCCTCCACATACTTTTTCCATCAACAGTCAGTCCTGAACCAGGGTAAACTTCAATTGCACCAGATTCCGGATCAATTAATCCTGCCATTCCGTCAAAATCCTTGCTTACCAACGATTCAGGTACAGGAAAATAAATTTCAGCCGGTTTGGACATTTGAAGGCCATCGGGTTCACAACTGACAACATATCGATTTTTAACATCTCCATCAAAAAAATCCTTTGGATCAAAGCTGCTAAAGGTAATTTCTTTGTCAGTGGAAAGAGCACCGGAAGGAATTATAAGAAAAACTCCATTTGATAATTCAAGTTTGCCACCTGATGAACCAACTATTGCGGTTTGTTTATTTGTAGGGTTTACTGGAGGTTCATTTGGGTCCTTTTCGCAGGAGAAAAAAAAAAGAACTAAAAGGCTAATGGTCAAAATATTGAATATGACTTTGTATGTAAAATTTTTCATAGTTCGGATAATATTTTTTTATGAAATAATTTTTCCGAAAATACAATAAAAAAAAATAAAAAACAAGTTAAAAGTTTATTTTTATCTGATTGTATTAAATAAGTGAATCAAGGGTTAAAATGTTTTTATCACCAAGGCACTAAGGCACTAAAAATCAACAAGTTATTTTAAGTAAAGATTTTAGTTTTTTTGTGAAACTTTGTGCCTGTTAGTCTTAGTGGCTAAATATGAACTGGTTAAAATTCTCAACCTTTGATTTGCATTAAATTGTCGTCGGTGAAAACACCAACCACGGCTGAATTACATAATTTATAAATTATTGCATATTTGCGCCTTTGTATGAAAATAAAACCCAATAAACAACATCACCGTTTTCAACTGAAACTTTAACTTTTCACTCTAAAAACCAATTGCCCTGAAATTTACTTGAATCTTTTCAACATTTTCATACTTTTGCACTTCCAAAAAAAACAGGATCATGATATCAGTGGACGGACTAACGGTGGAATTCAGCGGACAGACGCTTTTCAGGGATATTTCATTTTTCATAAATGAGAATGACAAAATAGCTCTCATGGGGAAAAATGGTGCCGGTAAATCCACAATGATGAAAATTATTGCCGGGATCAAAAAACCTTCACGAGGTAATGTCAGTTGCCCAAAAGATGCAGTGATTGCCTATCTTCCGCAACACCTGCTTACAGAAGATGACTGCACCGTATTTGAAGAAACAGCAAAGGCATTCGGTCATATTTTCGACCTCCGCGATGAAATTGAAAAGATTAATCATGAACTCGGCACCAGAACCGACTATGAATCAGATGACTACATGAGCCTGGTCGAAAAGGTATCTGAACTTGGAGAAAAGTATTATGCACTGGAAGAAATAAATTATGATGCTGAGATAGAGAAAACTCTGACAGGCCTTGGCTTCATGAGAGAGGATTTTCACAGGCAGACTAATGAATTCAGCGGAGGGTGGAGAATGCGTATAGAACTTGCAAAAATACTGCTGAAAAAACCAGACTTGATTTTACTTGACGAACCCACTAATCATATCGACATTGAATCAGTATACTGGCTCGAAAATTTCCTTGTCAACAAGGCAAAAGCTGTAATGGTTATCAGCCACGACAAGGCATTTATCGACAATATCACCAATCGCACCATCGAAGTGACCATGGGCAGGATCTATGATTACAGGGCCAATTACTCGCATTATTTACAGTTGCGGGAGGACAGAAGGATAGCACAACTAAGGGCTTATAAGGAACAACAAAAATTTATAGCAGAAAGCAAACTTTTCATTGAACGTTTTCGCGGCACATATTCCAAAACCAACCAGGTAAATTCAGTAGAAAGAACACTTGAAAAATTAGAACCTGTAGAAATAGATGAAATAGATACATCAAGCATCAAATTAAAATTCCCCCCTTCTGCAAGGTCAGGTGATTATCCGGTAATAGCCGATGGACTTACAAAAAAATATGGAGATAAACTGGTATTTTCGAATGCCAGTATGACCATAAAACGAGGCGAGAAAGTAGCTTTTGTAGGCAGGAACGGAGAGGGAAAATCTACCCTGATAAAAGCGATAATGGGTGAAATAGATTTTGAAGGTGTATGCAAACTCGGGCACAATGTCAAAGTCGGATATTTTGCCCAGAACCAGGCTTCCCTTCTTGACCCTGACATTACTGTATTCGAAACTGTAGATAATGTAGCTGAAGGAGAGATCAGGACACAACTTAAAAATATACTCGGAAGTTTTATGTTCTCAGGTGATGATATTGATAAAAAAGTAAGTGTTTTGTCAGGAGGTGAACGCACCAGGCTGGCAATGGTAAAACTCCTTCTGGAACCTGTAAATCTTCTTATCCTCGATGAGCCTACAAATCACCTTGACCTTCAGTCCAAAGATGTCCTTAAAGAAGCTCTGCTTGCCTTCGATGGCACATTGATTCTTGTATCACACGACCGTGATTTCCTGCAGGGAATTGCCGAAAAAGTTTTTGAATTTAAAGATAAACGGGTGCTTGAACATTTTGAGACGATAGATGATTTCCTCTTAAGAAACAAAATGGAAAACCTGAGAGAAATAGAGAAGAAGGGGTAGAAGGGTAGAAAGGTAAAATGGTAGAATGGTAGATGGGTAGAAAGGTAAGAGGGTTGAAAGGTAAGAGGGTTGAAAGGTATAGGAGAAAAGCTTTGGATGATAAATGGTCAATTGTCAGTCAGACGGTCATAAATCATAAATCGTACATCGTACATCGTAAATCGTACATCGTAAATCGTACATCGTAAATCGTATCGGTTGTCTGTTTGCCGGTTTAAATTAGTAAAATAAAAATCGTAATTCAAAAATTATACCTTTTCTGATTTAAAATAATACCATTTCCAAATAATAAATAATCTAAAATTGGTATACATAAAAAATTGAAATTCAATTTTTTTTGTCAAAATTCACAAGATTAAATTGTGAATTATTGGGGTTATACCAAATTCATTTATATAATATTCCAATAATTTGGCACTGACACTTTGGTCAGCATTTAAAATATAATGCCGACTGAAATTGGGGGAATTGGGATTCTTAAATCGGATTTGTGCTGACTGCAAATGTCAGTACCTGTGCTGACTGCAAATGTCAGTACTATTTTCAATTTCATGTCGGTATTATAATAAAGGCCCTGATAGTTTTACCCGGGTAAAAAAGGATAAAAATATTCATTCCGGATAATGACTACACCTCCCTACCCTGTTCCCAAATTATGTGATTAGTGATCATCCTTAGTTCACCAAAACTGAATGTATTTCCGGTGATTTCTTTGAGTTCACCAAGGCTCTCATATTTCTGGTTCTCAATCAAAGCAGTGAATTTTTCATATTTTTCTTTATCAATAACATCGAATAGGGAAATCTCCCCTCTGAGGATGTATTTGGCCAGATGCCCTTCAATGGTTGAAACTGCAAGTTTGCGTTCTTCTGCAATTTCTTCTGGGTTTTTACCTGCTTTGAACAATTCAAAAGTCTTTTCATATGTACTTATCTCTTTCGGTTTTTTGATATCACCGGCATTTTCATCATCTTGAAGCTCAATACCTTTTTCGGTGCAGAATTTCCTTACCAATCTCACAATATCTTCTCCGTATTGTTTTAACCTGACTTTGCCAATACCGTGTATCTTTTTCAATAAAATCAGATTTGAAGGCAATGCTTCACATATTTTATATAATGTATCCTGGGTAAACACCTGATAAATATCAATCTGCTTCTCTTCAGCAATTCTAAATCTGTATTCCCTTAAAATATTGAACAGTTCAGGATTATTTGTAACTCTAATAAAATCTTTTTTTGGTGGTTTTACCATTTCTGTTTCGAGAGATGATTTTGACCTTATTTCAAGGTATTTTAGCGCTGAAAATTCATTTCTGAGTCCTTCAAAACATAAAATTTTCCTGTTTATAAATGTTGTTATATGATCAATCTGCTTATTAAAATCCTTTCTAACTTCTTTATTATCTGTAGTATATGCCAGATTAATAATCCCTGGTTTTATTTTTTCAATTAAAAAGCTGAGGTAATAATCCAATGCTTTAGTAATTCTTAATTTGATATTTGGATCATTTTCGGGAAGTAGTGTGCTGCTGCACATCCTTCTGATCTGGTCTTCAAATCTTTTGCTTACCGGTATTAATTCATTTATCAAACCCTCCAAACCTGAAAGCAATTCTATATGATTGCCTATAAGTGTTTTTTGATTGTTATATGCTATTCGTTTAGCATATTTTGTTGGATTGATCAATTGTTCAAAATCAAAAAGATCTTTTAACAGCATCAACTGAAAAGCCCTTTTTGATTCAAAAAGATAATTTTCATCAGGTCGTTTTTCCCTCACTCCATCAGTAAATTTTACGACCCTCTCATCACTTATGACTGATGACATATTGATTTTTGATCTAAGAATAATTCCTTCCAGTGTAGTACATCTGCTCAGAGCAACATAAGTTTGACCATGAGCAAAGGATGATTGCGCATCAATGATTGCCTTTTCGAAGGTTAGCCCCTGACTCTTATGAATTGTTATAGCCCATGCCAGTTTTAAGGGTAATTGTTCAAAACTTCCAAGTACTTCTTCCTCAATGTTTTGATTTTCAGGGTTCAGTGTGTAGTTGACATTTTCCCACATTACTTTTGTTACCACTGTTTCATCCTCATCACCTGCGCATTTCACAGTGACAGAATCCTTGTCAAGATGAGTCACTTTACCTATTTTTCCATTATAATATAATTTTTCGCCTGATGGATCATTCTTTACAAACATTACCTGAGCCCCGGTTTTAAACTCAAGATTCTCAAGAGTTGGGTAAGCATATTCAGGAAAATTCCCTTTGATTACGGCCTTGTAATATAATGAGGGAACTTTCAGCTTTTGTAGCTCATTTTCGTTCATTGATTCTGCCCTTGCATTGTGGGTGGTGAGTGTTATATAGCCCTCCTGCTCCCGGGTAAAGTCAGATTCGGGTTTATACCTTTTATTCAGTTCTGTGAGAGTTTCATTATCAAGTTCATTGTTTCTTACTTTTTCAAGAATGTTTATAAAATCTGCTTTTTCCTGTCTGAATATTTTGGACAATTCAATAGTGATGACCCCGGCATTCCTGAAAGAAGTACTGCTGAAAAAGTAAGGTGTCTCATAATATGGTGCAAGCAAATTCCATTCATCAGCTTTCGTAACAGGGGAAAGCTGAAATATATCCCCTATCATAAGAACCTGAACTCCACCAAATACCTTGTCTCTGTCCCTGTACCTTCTCAGTACAGTGTCAATTGCGTCAAGCAGATCAGCCCTGACCATACTAATTTCGTCAATAATTAACAGATCAAGTGACTTGATGATATTTATTTTAGTCGTTCGCATTTTCCTCTGAAACAATAATTCTTCATTTTTCCACGGCACCAGGGGACCAAAAGGTAGCTGAAAGAATGAATGTATGGTCACTCCATGAGCATTTATAGCTGCCACTCCGGTTGGAGCAACCACTATGTTGCGCTTAAACTGATTTTGGCTGAGTTTTCGTAAAAAAGTCGTTTTACCTGTGCCGGCTTTCCCGGTCAGAAAAATATTTTTATTCGTATTTACAACAAACTCATGTGCAAGTATTAATTCAGGATTTTCCATGTGAAAAAAAAAATTTCAAAAAATACAGCTTCTTTCTGTCATTTAAAAAATCAAAAAAAAATTACTATTTAATTTTCCTTTTATCTTCCCCGGCCGAATAAACAAATACCTCCTGGTTTTTATTAACCGGATTTAGCTTGTGAACAATTATATCAAGCAAGCCCGGTTCAGCCTTGTATTTAAATTGCAGATCCGGAATGAGTGTTTTCATCAGCTGTACCCGCTGCTGAAGATTTTGGCTGCTTACAAATAATACAAAATCAATCCCCTGCACGTCAATTGAGCGATTATAAGATTTTGAATTTTTATGAACATTTGGGTGTTTCAAAGCTAATACTACTTCTTCGCTGTAGATTTCTGTTAGATTTTTCTTGCCTGAACCGGTACTATAAACATCAGGATTAAGTGAATCTGAAGCACTTAGCACATATTCATCGGGCCATTGAGCAGAATAAAATCTTGGCATAAATACAAATTTTCCATCTCCAGTACAGTCGGTAAGGAACGCTGAAACTTTATATTCTGAAAGGTAATTCATAGCATCAATACGCGATTTTTTTGAGGAAGAGATCGTAGCAACAATCAAAATCAATGTATTAAATATCCAGAAAATTACCATACCATAATATGAGATTTTCTGTCTTAATCGCGATTTGTCAATCCATAACTGCCAACCTATCATGCCTGAAATGACTATAAACGGAATAATGGTAAATATAAACCTTTCCTGCTTATTGGGAAAATACGAGTGAAATGCAAGGAAAATAAAGCTTGGCAGAAAAATTAAAAGATGATTTTTCCATGTTCTGAAATACCCGAATAAAATAAAAAACCCCAGAGGTAAAAGAAAAACTCCTATTAAAACACCGAGGTACATATGCCATGGTCCAGTGAGGTAATTATTCCTGTTTTCTAAATTATACCGCACATATTCAAGGAATTCAGCAAATGGATAGCCCCATATGAAGATATCAGCAATGCTCTGAAAAAATACCATACTAATCAGGGCTCCTGAACCAAAAATAATGGTTTCAGTCCATTTCTTCATAACAAGCAGGACGAGCCCTGTACCTCCGATGAAAAGAATAGTCTGGTATCTTACAGAAAATGCAATTCCCATTATCAGGCCGGCAATAAATATAAAATTTCCCGGTTTACCTGTGAATTTAATATTAATATTTTTGTCAGATAAAAGTATCAAATAGGTTCCGGCCAGTAAAAACGGAATTGCAAAAATTTCAACTAAATTCCTTACACTCAGAAAAGGCATAAACCAAAATGCAGCCATTAACATTCCAACTTTGAAAGCTGTTCTCCTGTCTGATATTAATTCAGTGATCCGGTAAGAGATTGAGACCGTCAGAAGTGAAAAAAGTGCATGAATGATCCTTATAATAAACATTTTAAAATCAGGCGATTCAATACCTAATAATTTAAAAAGACTAAATAATGCGTAATGAAATCCAACATAGAAAAAACTATGTCCCTCTGGCCGGGGATCGATCTGATTCCATGGCAACCAACTGTTGTAATCAAATCCGTCAACCCAGGACTGAGCAGCTTCTATCACCAGGAAATGATCATCATGCATACCATATCCCTGTGAAAATATACTTGCTGCCAACCTTAAAATGAGGGCAATAAAAATTACACACTCATAAGGTTTATTATTCAATAATCTTTTTATCTCACTCATACTTAATTTTCAAATCTTTTTCATCCAACCTTGATCATTTGTCCAATTATCTATTGTAAATTTAAAAAATCAGATCTGCCTGGCACCAAGTTCCTCCACTTCAGCCAGCCATTTTTGTCTTTTTTGCTCGCCTGCTGTTCTCATTTGATTAAAACTGCTTATCCTCACAGGGCTGATCCCGCAAAATTCAAGTATTCCCTTTTTCATTGCATTATGACCTGCATTGTGTAAGAATAAATAATAATACCACTTAGGACTATCCATCGTAACGATCATCCGTGCCGATTTTCCCTTCAGAAGTTTATCCCACATCGGGGAATTTTCGCGGTATTTGAATGCAAATCCTGGTAAAAAAACCCTGTCAATGAATCCCTTAAGCAAAGCAGGAAATGTAGCCCACCAGTTAGGATAAACAAACACCAGGTGATCTGCTTCCTTTATTTTCAGTTGTACGGTAACGAGGTCAGGTTCAAGTTCAGTTTCTTTGCCATATCCAAATTTCAAAACCGGATCAAAATTGAGGTCAATAATATTGATAATCTCACATTGTGCCCCGGTAGATAATGCTCCGTTCCTGTATCGGATAGCAATGTCATTGCAAAACCCATCTTTGTTAGGATGGCCATTAAATATCAAAATCTTTTTCATATTCAATTTTAAGTAAATACAAAAATAGGAAATAAATAACTTCTTGCATTGTAAATACATTGTTATCTTTAATAAATAAAATTTCTAATTTTTATTAAGAACAATTGCAAATAATTATTGTTAGAACAATTATCGGCAAAAAATCAAGATTGAAATTTATTATTTTAAACAATATACTATTTGAAAAAAATTATTTACGATCTAATTAATTATGAAAAACAAATTATTTAATCTATTTCTGTTACTTGGAACAGTATTTATCTCATTTTTATTCTATTCATCATCCGGCAATCCGCCAAATGGCAAAACAGGTGCTCCGGGTGAAGGTAGCTGTACTGACTGCCACAGCGCAAACGGAGGAGGATTTAACGGAAGCCTCACGATCACTGGTGTGCCTACTGTAATACTTGCAGGTGAAACATACACAGTGACAGTAACTTCTTCATTCAGTTCCGGCAACCCAGTCAGAACAGGTTTTCAGATGGTTTGTCTTAATTCATCAAATGTAAATTCAGGCACTTTTTCTAATCCATCATCCAACACCACACTCACCACTTCAGGTGGCAGAACATACTTTGAACATAATCCAGCCGAAAACTTCAATGGTTCAGGTTCTGTATCATGGACTGTCGACTGGACAGCACCAGCCGGACCTGACAACATGTTAATAACTTTCTATGCAAATTCAATTATTGCGAATGGAGCCAATGGAAACCAGGGTGACGACAGGGTCAGTGCTACATTTTCAGGCACATTGGATGTGGCAGTTGATCCGCTTGTTGTTACAGTTGCATCAAAAACTGATGTGAGTTGCTTCGGTGGAACAGATGGTTCAGCCACTCTGAATGTTTCGGGAGGTCAACCACCATATAGTTATTTATGGTCAAATGGTGAAACAACTAACCCTGCCGTTAGTCTCGGCCCTGGTACAAATTCAGTAGTTGTCACTGACAATGCCGGTACTAATACTGGTACTAATGTAGTAATAAACCAACCCCAACAAATTGTTATAAATGAAACTATAAATAATTCGAATTGTCCCGATAGTGAAGATGGAAGTATTGTCATACAGATAACAGGTGGAACTCCACCATTTATTTATAATTGGTCAAATGGTGCCACCACCAAAGATATATCAGGATTATCGCCCGGAAATTATATATTTACGGTCATAGATTCTAAAGATTGTTCAGTAAGTGAAAGTTATACAATCATCTCTGAAAATCAGTCACCTCAGGTTACAATAGTTGAAAATGGCAATCTTTGTTCAGGATCAAGTGTAGTTTTGAGCACAAATCAGGAATTTATTTCCTATAACTGGTCAACGGAAGAAACAACTCCTGATATCACTGTGAGTGAACCAGGTCAATATTCTGTTACTATAACTGACCAGAATGGATGTTCTGGTACTGACCTGATCACGGTTAACGAATATTCATCACCTGTTGCAAACATTGTGATGCTAACAAATAATTTTTGTCAGGGCACAGGAAATGCAGTTCTGAGCTCGCAGGCCTCAGGTTTGATCTATAAATGGTCAACAGGTGCTACAACAAAAAATATAACTGTTACTCAACAGGGATTTTATTATCTAACTGTAACCAATAATGTTGATTGTGAAGCAAAAGACACTTTTTTTCTTGATATCCCTGACAATCTGGCTGCTTCAGCGCAGATTCTTGAAGAAATCAACTGCAATGGAGATAGCACAGCAGTAATTTTTCCCTCTGCATCTGGTGGTGTAATACCATATAGTTATTCATGGCTACGTATGTCTGACAATCAAAGTACTTCTTACTATATGGGTGATACTATAAATGACCAGCCTGCAGGTGTTTATTTATTTACTGTCAGTGATAATGCCGGATGCATTGTATCTGATACCATAACCGTCCTGGAGTCGACACCTGTTGCAAGCAATATGACTACTCAAAATGAAAGCAGTGCTGGAGCTTCTGATGGATCAGCATCAGTCAGTCCATCGGGAGGCAATCCACCTTATCAGGTAAACTGGAGTACAGGAGCTACGGGAAATCAGGTTAGCAATCTCAGCCCCGGAACCTACTCCGTAACAGTTACAGATTCCACCTTGTGCACCATCACCAAATCTTTCATTATTTCTCCTGGTGGTTGTATTCTTTCTGCAACTTACACTGTTGAAGGACCTTCTTGTTTCGGAGGAAATGATGGAACTATAACAATCAATCCAAGCAATACTAATCCACCAGTCATTTATAGCTGGTCAACCGGAATATCTTCACAGTCACCCGTCCTTGGAGATTTAACTGCCGGATCTTACAGTGTAACACTGACTGATTCAAAGTTATGTGGGCTTATAATCTCCAATATTGTGGTCGGACAACCAGGACTGTTATCTACTAATTTATCTGTGTACAATGAAACCAGTACAAATGCGAACGATGGTAAAGCAAGTGCTGTTATTAATGGTGGAACCCCACCCTTCGAAGTATTTTGGTCCAATGGAGAAACAGGGCTATCTGTTGACAGCCTTGCTCCAGGTGAATACTTTATTGTTGTAAATGATGCAAATGATTGTTCCAGGACTGACACATTCACAATACTGGCAGCACCTCTGACTGATAATGATAATGACGGATATTTTTCAGATGTTGACTGCAATGATAATAATCCGGCTATTAATCCTGGAGCCACCGAAATACCTAACAACGGTATAGATGAAAACTGTGATGGTAAGGATGGAACTACCTCTACTTCGGAATCAGCCTCAGGAAAAATAGAGATATATCCTAATCCTACCTCCGGTATGCTTTATTTTGAGCTTGCATCCGATGAAGAAATACATATTATTGTTTTCAGTTCGATAGGAAAACAAATGGATATCAAACCTGAGAAAAACATCCTGAATCTGAGTCACCTTCAAAATGGTATTTATTTCATGAAGATATTTGATGCAAACATGAGAATTATCGACAAAAAAAAAATAATACTAAAAAATTAAAAAAAATGACTTATAGCGCTAATTCACCTGAGGAGTATATCGAATTGCTTCCGGAAGACAGAAGGGAACCCGTCAGTAAATTGAGGAATATCATTCAGGAAAATATTCCGGATGGTTTCAGTGAAGAAATAAATTATGGGATGATAGGATTTGTTGTTCCGAAATCAATTTATCCATCTGGTTATCATTGCGATCCAAAACTACCATTACCATTTATTAATTTAGCATCTCAAAAGAATTTCGTGGCATTTTATCATATGGGGATTTTTGCTGATCAAAAATTACTTGAATGGTTCATTAGTGAATATCCCAGACACAGCAAAACCAAACTGGACATGGGCAAGAGCTGTGTAAGATTTAAAAAAATGAATGATATTCCATATGAGCTCGTTGGTGAATTATGTAGTAAAATGACAGCGGATCAATGGATTGAAATTTATGAAAGGGTGATAAAGAGGTAGTGAAAGTTGAAAGTGAAAAATTAAAAGTGAAGAATGAAAAGTTGGATTGGAAGAATGGAAGAATGGAAAGATGGAAGAATGGAAAGATGGAAGAATGGAAAGGTGGGAGAGTGGAAAGGTGGGAGAGTGGAATAATGGAGTGTAGGATAGCAAACCATAATACCATAATATCATAAAACCATAATACCATAGTACCCTAATACCATTAAACCATAATACCATTATACCATAATACCACGTTTTCGTTTTACCTTCCGACCATTAATAATTAACAATAAACAATTAAAAAAATGAGCAGAAACGTATTTACATGGGTTGAAATATATGTTGAAGATATGCAACGGGCCCGCAAATTTTATGAAACAGTATTGAATGAAGAACTCATTCCGATGCCAACACCTGGTGACCTCACAGATATTGAAATGGTCAGTTTTCCGTTTGAGCAGGAAGGAATGAATATCAGTGGTGCACTTGTAAAAACATCATCAGTTAAGCCGGGTTCAGGGGGAACACTCATATATTTCACCTGCGAAGATTGCGCTGTTGAAATTTCTAGAGTTGAAGCAGCCGGTGGCAAGGTAATAGATGAAAAATATCCTATCGGCGAACATGGATTCTGTGGAATATGTTTGGATACAGAAGGAAATATGATTGGATTTCATTCAATAAAGTAAAATAAAATTTATAATTTTCATATTTAAAAAGCAGGATATTATTCCCATAATATCCTGTTTTTAAACTTCTGAAATAACTTTTTAAAAATTACTTTTGCTGAAAATGGCTGATTGGCTCAGGCATTCTTTATTACGTTTTTATTTGCAATTAAAATCCTGTGGCATTTACAGTAAATAAATCAACTAGAATAAAACCACTGCTTGCTCCAGTAGTAGGAGAATAAAAAGATATCTTAATCTTTTCACCTTTTGAAAAAAAAGTTTTTGTTGTAAGTTCATGATATTTCCAGTCCTTTTCATAATAATGAAGTGAATAATTTTGAGTATCTGAATTTAGGAAAACAACTCCACTTCCTTTACCCATAAAATGAAATTGTCAGATAAGCTGAATTCTCTGATACCGTAAGCATATCTGTAATAGTCCAGGAAAGTTGGCCTAAACAGCTATTGATCGGCATTTTATTTTAAATGCTGACCGAAGTGCCTGTACTGACCAAAGTGTCAGTGTCAGTTCCACGATGCAATTGGACTAAAGAATAATTATATATGGTATAAGCATAAAGAAGAATAATTATTCTATTTTTGGTATTTGAAAAATCATGGTATATTTACAAAATCATTAATCTAAAACAAAATTATGCTTTCAGGAATTTTTATCACTTTGCTGCTTGCCATTATAATTGGAGGAACGATTGGTCTTGAAAGGGAAAGCATTGACCAAAGCAGCAATAATATAGGAGGGATAAGGACTTATGCTCTTATTTCCCTTACCGGATCTATTGCAGGTATTTTAGCAATTAACAATTATATCAGTTTCAGCCTGATCTTAACAGCAGCCATTGTAATAATAGTCGTGATCTATTATTATATAGGAGCTACTGCAACAAAAAATTTTGGTATCTCAAGCGAATTGTCTGCTATTTTGACTTATATAATTGGTTTTTTATTGGCAGTTGAAATAATTCCACTTGAAATTACTGTAGCCATCTTTGTAATTCTGATGTTTATCCTTTCAGTAAAATCCATGACCACTCAACTTGTTGCCGGCATATCAAGGCAGGAACTACAATCATTCATCAGCTATGCAATAATATCCCTTGTAATTTTACCTGTACTTCCTGATACCTCCTATAAACTGACTGATATTCCGGTATTACCACAGATTTTTTCATCATTCAATATTGATCTTGGGCAATTTGCAAATATTGATATTATTAACCCGAGAAAAATTTGGTTTGTTGTGGTTTTGATAACAGGAATTGATGTATTCGGTTATATTTTAGGAAGGATTGTAGGTAATAAGAAAGGATTTGCTCTTACCAGTTTTATTGCCGGGTTTATCTCGTCAACATCGGCTACACAGTCTCTTGCACAAAGA
Organism: Deltaproteobacteria bacterium; assembly: GCA_050258615.1. Classification (GTDB taxonomy): domain Bacteria; phylum Bacteroidota; class Bacteroidia; order Chitinophagales; family Saprospiraceae; genus JADJGA01. The sequence goes on from JBLMZC010000034.1 coordinate 16,680, forward strand.
AGCAAATCTGTGACTTTTGTCAATCACCTCGTAGGAGCTGCTGTTCTGGCCAATCTTGCAAGTTTCTTACAGATATTTCTTCTTGTTGGCCCACTCAACCCAAAATGGCTGATAAGCATTATTCCTGCCATTTTGATCATGGTTGCTACTGCCGGGATTATTGCTTTTGTACTGTTAAAAAGAAATGAACCTGTAGAAAATGAAGAGAATGTAGAACAGTCAAAACCTGCAAAGATATTTTCACTCCTGCCTGCATTGCGTTTTGCAATGATCCTTGTCCTTGTCAAGATAATAACAAAATCGTGCCTTATTTTATTTGGCAATTCAGGTTTTGTCATCAGTTCAGTTATAGCCTCTTTTGCAGGTATTGATGCCATAATGGTCAACCTTGCAGAAATGGCAGGCAATACAATATCATTTAAATTTGCCCTCCTTACATTTATTCTTGTTAATGCCACAAACCTGTTAAGCAAGACAATCTATTCATTCCTTCTTGGCAACAGGAGCTTTGCTTACAGATTCATGATATCAGCTATTTTAATAGTGCTGGCTGGTTCACTTTGGCTGATTTTTATTTAGTTTATCAAAACTATATGAGTATGAAGTATATAGAAAGGTCTGAAAAAAAAATAATCCTCGCAGTTATTTTAATTTTATTCAGTTTTAGCATTACAGGACAAAGGAAAACATTTACCTATTATGACGATCCATCTTCAAATTATGAGGATAAAGTAATAGATGTCAATCATTTATCAGCCTTCATTAAGATCGATCCGGTTAGAAGACATGTAAGCGGCAAAGCTGTTTTCACATTCATGCCACTGAGAAATGAATTTGATTCCCTGGTAATGAATATTACCGACATTGAAATAACTGAAGCGAAAATCAATAATTCGCCAGTAGATTTTAAAAATAATGGTGATCAGCTTGTATTATTTACTAATAAAAAGCAAATCAATGAAAAAAATAATCAATTGAGTCTTAAATACTTCGCTATAAATCCGCGATATCTTTACCACACCGGATGGGATGACACCAAAAATATAATGAGAAAACAGGTATGGGCACATAGGCCAAATTCATGGATCCCCTACTTGACTGCCCGTATCACAGTTGATATGCATATCACTTTTGACGAAAAATATAGTGTGTTTTCAAATGGAATAAGGGATTCAGTTACAATTAACCACGACAAAACGAAAACCTGGCACTACAGCATGTCTTCACCACATCCCTTTTTCTCAACTTCGCTTGTAATTGGTGATTATAAATGGAAAGATATGAAAACTGATTCAGGAATACCACTGGAATATTGGTATTATCCCGATCAGGAAGACAGATTTGAACCAACTTACAGGTATAGCAGGGAAATGTTTAGCTTTTTCGAAAAAGAATTCGATTTTCACTATCCCTGGGCTTTGTACCGCCAGGCACCGGTTGCAGATTATCTTTTTGGAGCTATGGAATGCACAACAGCCACTATCTTCGGTGATTATATGTTTGTTGACGACAGGGCATGGTGGATGAGAAATTATGTCAATGTCAATGCCCATGAACTTGCGCATCAGTGGTTTGGCAATTACATCACTCATATCCCAAATAGTGATGTATGGCTTACTGAGTCATTTGCAACATATTATGCCAAACTTTTTGAGAGAAGCATTTATGGAGAAGATTTCTATCAAAATGAAAGGATTAACGAAATGCTCAAAGCAAATGAACTTTCAGTTCTTAACAACTATCCACTTGGTTCCGGATTTGCAGGCACACAAAGGATTTATCAGAAAGGCTCTCTTGTGCTGGATATGCTGCGTGATGTGATTGGTGATGATAATTTCAGGAAAGCTATTACTTATTATTTAAAAAAATTTCGTTATACAGATGCTGAAACAAAGGATTTTATAAGGTCAATCTGGGAATCAACAGGCATTTCCATACCCTGGTTTTTTGATCAGTGGCTTTACCGAGGAGGAGAACCGGAATATACTGTCGCATGGAAAAAAATCGAAAATAGTAATGCCGTCAATATCAATATAAAACAGACACATAAAATTGATTCGCTTGTACGATTATTTAAAATGCCTGCAACAATCGACATTTATTTTAATGACAATACAAAGATTTCAGCTAAAAAATGGATCGAACATCTAAGTACTGATATTAAAGTTGACATTCCTGAAGGAAAGAAAGTTTCGTTTATACTTTTTGATCCTGGCCGGAGAATTTTCAAGAACATGAAATTTGAACGTAGTTATGACGAACTCATTTCTCAGGCTAAAATTGCCGGAAATATGATCGACAGGTATGATGCGATGTTTGCTCTTAGGGATAAAAACTTTAAAAACAAACTGAAAGACCTGACTGAAATTTACTATAAAGAAAAATTTCATCTTAACAAATCTGAGATCATTTACCAGCTTAAAGATTCTATGAATACAATTTCACTTATTATCAATGCAATAAATGATCCTGATGCAATGGTCAGAAGAGCAGTTGTCAATAATATCACCCAAATTAATAAATCATTGCAAAAAGATTACGAAAAACTACTGAAAGATAAAGACTATTATATAATAGAAAAATCCCTTGAAAATCTTTGCAATTCGTTTCCTAAAAATAGTGATAAATATCTTAAATTGACTTCATCATAAACAGGATGGAGAGGGAAAAATATAAGGATAAAATGGCTCGAGATAGCTATAAAAAATAAAAAACTGAAATATATCAATGAGCTGAAGGATTATTCTTCATTTTCCTTTGACTTTGAGACCAGGAAAAATGCCCTGGAGGCACTGTATCGCTTAAATCTTGTGGATAGTGTTGTTGCCTTTAACCTGCTCAAGGCTTTTTCTTACTGGAATTTTAAACTAAGCGATCCTGCTAAAACCATATTGCTTGCCTTAAAAGATAAATCTGAAATATGGGCATTAATTAAAGAATCATTTGAACATAACAAATGGACTAAAGAGGAAAATTCAAAACTCAGTAAATTATTTGATTAATTATAAAAATATTTAAATTATGATCTTAAGATTAATTGTTTTTTTTATACTGAATTTTGGAGCACTTGCTATCGGGAGTGTTTTTACCGGCAGTGGTGTTCCATCTGAATGGTATCAGTCTTTGAATAAAGCACCCTGGACTCCACCGGGTTGGGTATTTGGAGCAGCTTGGACCACTATTATGATATGCTTCTCATTTTATATGGCATTGCTATGGAAAAATGAAGAACTAAGGAAATTTATATTAATATCGTTTTCGATTCAATTCGTTCTAAATGTAATATGGAATCCGGTTTTTTTTCAATTTCAAAATGTTTTATTTGGGCTTATTGTCATCACTGCTCTTACAATTCTGATAGCTGTAATGTTTATTAAATTTTTTCCTTTTTTAAAGGCAGCATCAATTCTGATTTTACCATATCTGTTGTGGTTGATCATAGCTACCTCTCTTAATGCATTTATTCTCTTTAAAAACTAATTTTATGCCAACTAACATCAATATATCAGGAAAAAATATTTTTATGACAGGGGCTACTGCAGGGCTTGGTAAGGTTGCTGCTCTTTATTTAGCAGATCAGGGTGCAAATTTAATTGTCTTGTCGAGGGATAAAGTTAAAACAGAAAAACTCCTTACGGAATTTAAGCAAAAATATCCTTCCTCCAAAGGCAATATTGATATTGTAGAAGGCAATCTCAATTCATTTTCTTCAATCATAACTGCATGTAATACTGTAAAAAGAAAAATCAATCAGCCTGATGTAATAATTCATAATGCAGGAATAATGAATTTCAACCCAGTGATTACAGAAAATGGAATTGAAGAGACTCTCCAGGTAAATCTACTGTCTCCGATACTTATCAATCACATTCTTTTGCCGGAAATTGATTCAAATAGAGAATGCAGGGTTATTTTCACCGCTTCGGGCCTCCATCAGGGCGATATAAATTTTGAAAACATAGAATTCAAAGGAAATTTCAGCGGCTTCCGTGTTTATCGTCAGTCAAAATTGGGGGTTATACTTTTAGTCAGACTGCTTTCCGAAAAACTCAGCAAATACAATATAAATTTTTATTGTCAACATCCGGGCCTTGTACGGACTGAACTGGGAAGAAATGCCGGCTGGTTAGCAAAAACGATTTTCAATATTATGGGAAAATCTCCTGAAAAAGGAGCACAAACTCTGATTTACCTCGCGGAAACGAATAAAGATGAACTTATAAGAGGCGAGTATTATGCTTATAAAAAAGTAAAAAAAATCACACAGCAAAGCTATGATTTAAATACTGCTGAAAAATTACTTAAAATAATTCAAGATTATTTGAGACGATATTTGAATCATCCTTCATTAATATTCCCTGCAGGTGAAAAAAATATCTGATTTCTTCTATAAAAAAACAAATATTTACATTTCTGTTTTTTTGACAATAGTCATGGTAATTTATGCTGCTATAGTACTTGGAAACAGTAGTGAATGCTTTATTCAACAATTGAAAGAGGGACAAAGTGTTTTAGGATTGAAACCGGGCTATGACTATGAATATGTATTTTCCTTTTTCAATTCACTTGACCAGGGAGGTTTGATATGTTATAGAAACATGATCCTGATCTGGGATAATATATTTCCGTTGATTTACGGATCAATGTACATTTTCTGGATATCTCTTATTTATAGAAATCTAAGAATTAAACAAACAGTATTGTATTTTTTGAACCTGTTCCCCATATTCCATATTATGATGGACTGGGCAGAAAACATTGCAGAATTAATTCTGATCTTTCAGTTTTCTGAATTTAAAGACCTGAACCCAGACACTGCTATGGTAAGCTCAGTTATTTCTGTTATCAAATGGTCAGGCTCAATAATTACATATTTGATTATTACAGCCGGATTGATTATTTTCTTGATTAAAAAATATTTTAAAACGGAAAATTCGATTATAAAGAAATATTCCTGATTTAATTTTTATCCAATTTTCATATGAAATCACTTTTTCTGCTTTTGTTTCTTTCCAAGATCTGCTCAGGGGCAGCATTTCATGATACAATTCCGGATATGATACAATTTGTAAACCCGTTGATTGGGACAAAAGAGATGGGACATACTTATCCGGGCGCTACTACTCCCTTTGGCATGGTACAATTAAGCCCTGAAACAAATAATCCACCGATGTTTATCGATAAAAAATACAATCCTGATGTTTACAGGTATTGTTCAGGATATCAGTACAATGATAGATTTATCATTGGATTTAGTCATACTCATTTCAGTGGAACAGGGCATTCTGACCTGGGAGACTTCCTTATAATGCCTCTTGCAAAAAAAATTGATACTGATACAATTGAAATAAATGAAAGGAATAATGTATTCAGATCAAGTTTTGATCATAGCACAGAAATAGCCCAACCTGCATATTATAAAGTTAAACTTGAAGATCATGATATTATCGCTGAACTTACAACAACTGACAGGGTTGGCTTTCATCAATATACATTTCCTGAATCAGATCAATCAAGCATCATTCTCGACTTTATACATAATATTTATCAACATGATGACAAGAATATATGGGTCTTTGTAAGGGTTGAAAATGATTCTACTGTCACAGGATACCGGATGACAACAGGATGGGGAAGAACCAGGACAGTATATTTTGCAATGCAGTTTTCAAAACCATTTAAAAATTATGGTCATAAAAAATATGATGATTTTACTTATAAAGGGTTTTACAGAAGGTTTCGGGAAACAGAAAATTTTCCGGAAATGACAGGTAAAAATCTAATTGCTTTTTTCAATTTTAATCCCGTAAAAAACGAAAAAATAAAGCTTAAATTTGCTTTGTCTTCTGTTAGTTCATCAGGGGCACTTAATAATCTGGTCACGGAAATACCTCACTGGGATTTCGACAAAACTAAAAGTGAAAGTCAGGCAAAATGGAATCAGGAACTATCAAAAATAATGGTCGAAACGATTGAACCGGATGAAAAGATCACATTCTATACTGCTTTATATCACACTATGCTCAGTCCTGTTCTATATGAAGATACAGATGGATCTTACCGGGGACTTGATCAGGAAGTACATTTTTCTGAAGGGTTTAAAAACTATTCAATTTTCTCCCTGTGGGATACTTACAGGGCATTGCATCCATTATTCAATCTGATTCAGGCTTCCCGGAATAATGATATGATGAAATCCATGCTTGCACACCATGACCAGAGTGTGCATAAAATGCTGCCAGTCTGGAGCCATTATGCAAATGAAAACTGGTGCATGATTGGATATCACTCTGTTTCCGTACTTGCTGATGCTATTGCAAAAGGAACTACAGATATTGATTTGGGCAGGACATTAAAAGCATGTATTAATACCTCAACCGTAAAATATTTTGATGGTCTGGAATATTATTTAAAAATCGGTTTTATACCCGAAGACAAAAGTGCCAATTCCGTTTCCAAAACTCTCGAATTTGCTTATGACGACTGGTGCATAGCCAACATAGCAAAAAAAGAAGGCCAAAACAAATTATATGAAAACTATCTGGAAAGATCAAAATCATATAAAAATGTATTTGATCCACAATCAGGATTTATGCGTCCACGACTGGAAAACGGGAATTGGAGAGAGGATTTTAATTATCTTGATACTCATGGCCAGGGATTTATTGAAGGTAATGCGTTAAATTATGGATTATATGTGCCTCATGAGATCGACACAATGATTGAAATGATGGGAGGAAAAGATACATTCTCAAAACACCTCGACAAAATTTTCCTGACAGAACTGGATGAAAAATACATTGAAAAAAATGAAGATTTAACCAGGGATGGATTGATAGGAGCATATGTACATGGAAATGAACCGGGTCATCATATCCCATATCTCTATAACTGGACAAATGAACCCTGGAAAACTCAGCATAGAGTCAGAATGATAATGAATTCCATGTATTCAAATGAACCGGACGGGCTTTGCGGAAATGATGATGCAGGCCAGATGAGTGCCTGGTATATTTTTAGTGCACTTGGATTTTATCCTGTTTTACCCGGATCAGAGAATTACTCTTTTGGTAGTCCCATGGTTAAGTCTGCTGTGATATCTTTTGAAAATGGTAAAGAACTTAAAATCAGGGCTATTGGTCAAAATAGAAATAGTTTTTTCGTTAAGAAAATTGTTTTGAACGGTAACATGATGGAAAAAAACTTTATATCTCATTATGATTTAATCAATGGTGGAGAATTGATCTTTTATATGTCAAACTCACCTTTAAAAAAGAAAAAATAAAATTCAATTTGCATAGCAGAAAAATTATCGTTACCTGATGAATATTGTCACGGAAAAGGTTATGGTCCGTGCATTTGACAAAGCTGTATAACTTAATGACGATAGAAATCTTCGATATCTTTTAAAATTTTCAGTAAAAATCTTTAAAAAATATCTTTTTTATTGCAATCTATTGATTTTGACCTCAAATTGATGTAACTTTGAATTAAATTATAAAAGTTTAATTTAAACGATATTTGTGTAATTGATAAGATTTTCAAATGATTTTAATTTATATAGCCTGAGGTGATTTAAATATCACCAGATAAATCATTATTTCAGTTAAATTTATTTGTGACTAAATAAAAAAAAACCATAAACTCTTAGTATTAATCATTAAAATCATTTTATAATGAGTCACAAGATTCTTTTTCAGATGATGATCTTGTTGATCATCGCACAACTACATGGCTACAGTCAGACAGAAATCAAAGGTTCAGGAAGTACAGGGGCAACTATTACTTTGCTTACCACCAACAGTAACAATGACACTTCCATGACAGTAAGAGACAATGGAAAGATAGGAATAGGGATCACAAAACCTACACAAAAACTTCAGGTACATGACACCATTTTTTCGTCATCAGGGGGATTTAAATTTCCTGATGGTACATTAATGCAAACTGCCACATACAAATATGCAAAAGTTTATGTTGTAGCACAGTCAGGAGGAGATTTTACAAGTATCCAGGTAGCTTTAAATGCGTGTACCGGGGCTTCAAGGGTCAATCCTTATCTGGTATTGGTTATGCCCGGAGTTTACAATGAAACTATAATTTCCTGCCGTGCATTTGTCGACCTCAGAGGGTCAGGAAAGCATTCAAGTACTATAACTGGTACAGTGATGGGAGCTGACAGTTGCAATATAGAGAATTTCTTCATTAAAAATGGAATCGTTTGCAATGGCACCTCACCATTTATAATGCACAATATAATAACCAGAACTGATGGAGATAATGCAATTGGAATTTATGTAACCAATCAGGGTAAACCATGGATAAAAGAAAATGAGATCCGAAACTGTACCGGTTTTGGTATTGTATGTAATGGGTTCGGTGTTGATGCATGGATAATTGGAAACAAATTACTTAACAATCAGGGAGGTGGCATAAGGTGCCAGGATTCATCTCCAACCATCAGCAACAATTTTATTGATCACAATGATCACTTCGGAGTGTATGTTGCAGGTAATAATGGTACTCCATCAGAGCCAACAATTGATGACAATGTAATTGGACATACAACTAATCCCGGTTTTCATGGCATAGGTATCGCCATTTCTTTTTATGCAGAACCACGTGTAATAGCAAATGATATTTACCTAAATGATGTTGGGATTGAGATAGATCCACCATCTCAGCCTTCGATAATCGGTAATAATATCAATTACAACATCAGAGTCGGAATTGCATGTTTTTCTATGGGGGCAACTAAAAGAGTTGTCATTGCTGGCAATCACATCCATAGCAATACAGGTAATCAGACAGCTCCTCCGGGACTCTTGCCGGCAGGAATTTTTATCAGCAATTGTAACCCGATGATAACTCAGAATAACATTACTCAAAACAGACGCACCGGGGGTACATTCTGGGACATTGATTACAGCTTGTGTTCGAGTGTTTTTCCAATGATTTCACAGAATGTTTTTGATTTTATAAACCCTATGGTGCCTGCAGGAGCAACAGGATTGTACAATGTAACTCAAAATGGAGCAGTAATTACGCCATAAAAATATTTATAAGAATTGACAGGTTTTGATCACTTAGCATTTTGAACTTCCCCTGAGCCATTGATATTTGCATTGACGATTGGTGAGCCTTTGTAATAGACATTGCCACTGCCATTGATATTTGCATTTAATTCTTTCACAACACTGATTTCACAATCTCCGCTACCAGCAATATTTATTGTTGCAGAGGTGGTATTAAAATTAAAACCCTTCACACCACCGGAGCCATTTATACCAAGCTCCATTTCTGATGATTTACCTTTCAATTCCATATCCCCGGATCCAGCAATACCAGCCTTTAATTTGCCGGAAGTTGTAAAATCTGCATTAATAGTCCCTGAACCCGCAATACCCAACTCCACATCATCACTGGCATTAAAAGTACCTGTCATTGAAATAGTTCCCGAACCTTCAATGCTAAGGAAATTCATTTTAACCATTGTGATCTCTATCCTGATAGAATCATATCTCAATTTCCTGCTTATGGAGTCTATGATAAGTACCCCGTCTTTTACCCGTATTGATAGGTTTTTCATTACATCTCCAGTTGTTTTTACAACAATATCATGCTTATCGCCCATTTTGACATAAACATCAGCTCCAATTTTATTTTTAACCCCGGTAAACGATTCAGTAACTATTTTTTTGTTATTAATCTTTACATCTGATTTAAATAAAAGGCTGCCTAGATAGGAGATTAAAATAATAACAATGCTTAATAGCAATAAATGTGATAATTTCATTTTGTTCTATTTTTTCCATATACAAAAATAATAAAAATAAATGAAATATTGGTATTTTTCTTTGACTATCTGATGAATTAAGTGGAGTAATGAAAAATTGTGCCTTGAAAGCCCTTAACTTAGCTCTACCGATGTACTTCCAGCATAATATTTTCCTATCTATTCAGAATATAAAATATAGGTCGTATGCATTTTATCTGAATTGATTTATGAAAAGAGGCTGAAATCATTGATTTCAACCTCTTACTGTCGGGGTAGTAGGATTCGAATCACGCTGAGCGCGATTTTGCTCTACGACCCTCACGCCTAAAGCGTGATGCGCTAACCTTTTTGCTTTTTTAAATCATCCAAATATCTGGAAGCACCACGTTTTTTGATCTCAATCTCAAGTTCACGTGCCTCACTGATAGAAGTAAGTTCTTTTGAAAATATGACTTTCCAATCATTAGCTCTTGAAGTATATCCCTTATGTTTGGTATTGTGCCTACTTAGTCGATCTATTAACAATTTGGAGGTGCTGCCAATATAGTAACCACCTATCTGTTCTGAGAATAATATATATGTAATGTAAATTTCCATCATTTTCTAATAAAAAGAGGCTGAAATCATTGATTTCAACCTCTTACTGTCGGGGTAGTAGGATTCGAACCTACGACCCCCTGGTCCCAAACCAGGTGCGCTAACCGGACTGCGCTACACCCCGTGAATGTGTGTGTGTTAGAGAGTGAGTGTGAGTGTGGTTTTGAGTGTCAGTGTGTGTGTGTTGTATACGTTTGTGTTATTTTAAATTTTCATTAATATTTCTAATCATACCTAATAACATTTTCGAGATCTCTTCATATTTATTATAGAGAGAATTAAAATAATTCTCTTCTATCATTCCGAGATCTGACAAAACATGCAATATCGATACACACTCAAATACAGAAGCCCTTGCCCTGATATAAAATTGTTTCTTATCCTGAATACTCATCCGTCCTGCTCCTTCAGATAAATTGAGCATTGCCGATAAACCCGCTCTTTTTAACTGATCGCACAAATAAATATCTTTATTTTGATTTTTAAAAATCCAAGGAAGCAACTCCTTATTCAATTCCCGGATTTTATTATAAACCTCCAACTTTTCAAAATCAAACACTTTCCCTGCTAAATATATTTATGAAAAAATCTCCGTTCTCAAACCTATTACCATCAACCACACACTCACTCACACAATCTCTCTCCCACTCACACTCACACTCACACTCTCACTCTCTCTCCCACTCACACTCACACTCTCACTCTCACTCATTTAAGCGGTGAGGGCGGGATTCGAACCCGCGGTACAGCATTACCCGTACGTCGGTTTAGCAAACCGGTGGTTTCAGCCACTCACCCACCTCACCAAAATTTTCTTCACATAATCTGTCTTTAAGGTTTAGGATCCGCAAGTTTACGGATTGCCCATTCACCCTCATCACAATTTATAATAAATAAAGAGTATTATTCGTGATTGAATCAGTCTATCGGAATACACGATCTATCAATTGTCACTTATATCCGGACTGAAACATCTGTTTTAGCTTCTTTTGTATGATTTTCAAACCTTACTTTTAAGGATTTTTCAAAAGCGAGGGCAAAGATACAACTCCATCTTTGAATAACAAAATAAATTGAATCTATTTTTTTGTTTTTTTTAGATTAATTTCTCAAAGGTTCATTCTACTATAAGAGAAGAACGTTCAGGACCAACCGATATGAATTTTAATGGCACTTTCAATTCACTTTCCAGCATGTCAATATAATCACAGGCTTTTTGAGGAAGGTTTTTTCTGTTTCTTATCCCTGAAATGTCTGAATTCCATCCTCTGAATTTTTCATACCTTGGTTTCACTTTAATGTTAACCAGATCATATGGCAATTGATCACTATTTTTGCCATCATTCAATTCGTAAGCTTTGCAAACCCCAATTTCATCAAAATCATTCAGCACATCAAGTTTTGTGAGAGCTATTTCCGTAACTCCATTGATCATTATTGAATATTTGAGCTGCGGTAGGTCAATCCAGCCACATCTTCTTTTTCTACCTGTTGTGGCACCATATTCATGCCCGATTTCCCTTAATCTTTCTCCTGTATCATCATCAAGCTCCGTGGGAAATGGACCACTCCCCACTCGTGTAGTATAAGCTTTTGCTATTCCAATCACTCTTTTTATTCTGGTAGGAGCTATCCCAAGTCCAACAGAAACACCAGCAGATACCGTATTCGAAGAGGTAACATACGGATATGTTCCATAATCAATATCAAGCATTGTTCCCTGTGCACCTTCCGCCAGAATTTTTTTCCCTGAATCAATAAATGAATTAATGTAATATTCACTATCGAGGATATTGAAATCCTTTAAGAAGTTCAGGTTTTCAAAAAACTTCTGTTCTTCTGATTCAATATCAAACTCAGGTACTGAAGAGAACTGCTTTATAATGTTGACATGTTTGGCCTTTAACATTTGATATTTTTCTTCAAAACTGGTCAGGAAAATATCCCCGATCCTTAGACCATTCCTTCCGGTTTTATCCATGTATGTTGGTCCTATTCCTTTCAAGGTTGAACCAATTTTCATTTTTCCTTTTGAAAATTCGGAAGTTGCATCTATTAGTTTGTGAGTAGGGAGTATAAGGTGGGCTTTGTTCGAAATAAGAAGCTGATCCCTGACTTTCAATCCCTTTACTTCCAGCTTGGTTATCTCTCTGGCAAGAATAACCGGGTCTATAACAACTCCATTCCCGATCAGATTCAAAGTGTTTTTATTAAAAATTCCTGAAGGAATTATATGGAGAACATATTTTTCTTCTCCAATCTTGATGGTGTGCCCCGCATTTGGTCCTCCCTGAAACCTGGCAACCATATCATATCCCGGACTTAGATAATCAACGATTTTGCCTTTTCCCTCATCACCCCATTGTAAGCCTATAAGTACATCAACCTGCATTTTGTATTTTTTGCCAAATATAGATCAAAATCCTGAAACAAAAACTGAATTTGGCAATATATTACAATTATATCTAATTATTTAATCTATATTGCACTCACTGCAAATGCCATAAAATACAATATTATGCTGCAAAACCTTGAAATTATAGGCTTTCTCAATCATTTCCCTCGTAAGTTCAAGTCTTGGATCACAAAATTCAATTACTTTGCCACAATTACCACAAACAAGGTGGTCATGTTGTACGTTTCCCATTGATTTTTCATATTGGGTAGTATTTTTACCAAATTGTTGCTTCCTGACAAGCTGACATTCCACAAGCAGTTCAAGTGTATTATAAACAGTTGCCCTACTTACCCTGTAATTTTTGGTCTTCATCTGAATGTAAAGATCTTCAGCATCAAAATGGTCTTCCCTGTTGTAGATCTCTTCCAGAATTGCAAAGCGTTCAGGTGTTTTTCTGAATTCGTTGATTTCGAGGTAATCTTTAAAAAGTTTTTTTACCTTTGCCAGTTCTATTTGCATTTTATCTCCCATAACTTATTTTTGTTTTTCTATTCTATCTACTGAGTTTATTCCTTCAATATTTTTTAAACTTCTGATTATCATATTGATCTGATTGTTGTTCTTTACAAATAGGCTTACTTTTCCTTCAAAATAACCCTCTTCTCCAGAGATACTAAATGACCGGATGTTCAGACTCATATCATCTGATAAAAGATTGACTATTCTTTTTATTACTCCAGGGCCGCTATCAATACCTATAATCAGCAATTCCACTACAAAATTAGTATTACTGCTTGAACCCCATTCCGCTTTCATGACCCTGTATCCATAATTTGCAAGCAAATGCAAAGCATTGGGGCAATTGGCCATATGGATTTTGAGTCCGCTATTGGAAGTGACAAAGCCAAAAATATCATCTCCTTGTATAGGGTTGCAGCAATTTGCAAAAGAATAATTATACTTTTCTCCTGGTTCTCCATTTATATAAACAAGCGGGATTTCACTTTGTTTTGATTCCCTCACCTGTTTATCTTCCCCTGCAGACTGAGGAATGATCTCTTTGTTGATAAATGGTTCTCTCTTGATTAGTTTTTGACCAGAAATTTCAAACGTTTTGAGTTTAGAAAGCTCAACTTTTTCATTAGCAATTGCAAAATAAAAATCAGGTCTTGATTTAAAGCCAAAATATTCAACAAGCATGTCAATATTTTCTTCAAAATCCACTTTCAGATTTTTCAACTTTCTTTCAAGTGTTTCTTTCCCAAATTCACCCAATGACCTTCTTTCTTCTTTCATTGCAGAGCGAATTTTTGATTTTGCTTTCCCTGTAATTACCAATTTTAGCCAGTTTTCATTAGGTTTTTGATTTTTACTTGTTAAGACTGAAACTTTATCACCATTTTTCAACACATACCCCATTGGTACAAGTTTGTTGTTGATCTTTATAGCCACTGCTCTATATCCTATATCTGTATGTATGTCGAAAGCAAAATCGAGGGCAGTAGCTCCTTTTGGAAAAATCCTCATATCACCTTTGGGAGTAAAAGCATATATTTCTTCCTTAAAAAGATTTGTTTTAAAATCGCTTATAAACTCAAGGGCATCTGAGGTAGATGAAGTTTCAAGTAATTCTCTTATATTGTCAAGCCACCTGTCATACACATCAATTTTTGTATCATTACCCTTGTATTTCCAGTGAGCAGCATAACCTCTTTCCGATATTTCATCCATCCGTTCCGACCTGATCTGGATTTCGACAAATTTTCCCTGGGGCCCAACTATTGTAGTATGCAATGACTCATATCCATTGCTTTTCGGATTCGTAATCCAGTCTTTAAGACGTTCTGGAATTGGTGTATAAACATCAGTAATTAATGAATAAACCTGCCAGCAAATGCTTTTTTCCTTGTCGCGGGAAACATCGACGATGATCCTCACAGCAAAGAGATCATATATCTCATCAAATGTTACATTCTTGCTTTTAATTTTATTGTAAATCGAAGATACTGATTTAGGTCTTCCTAATACCCTGTAAGGCACACCTAACTCTCTTATTTTAGCATCCAGGGGACTGATGAATTCTTTGATGTATTTTGTCCTGTCTTTTTCAGATTCTTTTAGTTTTGTACTTATTTCTTCATACTTTTTAGGTTCAGATATCATAAAAATAATATCCTCGAACTCCTTCTTTATGTTATACAATCCTAACCGGTGAGCCAGCGGAACATAAATATAATTTGTTTCAGCAGCTATTCTTAGTTGTTTGTGCCTGACCATTGAACCTATGGTCCTTAGATTGTGAAGCCTGTCAGCCATTTTTATAAGTACCACCCTTACATCATAAACCAGCGTACTCAATACTTTCTTATAATTTTCTGCCTGTGGAGATTCTACATTGTAAAGTCCATCCAGTTTTGTAAGTCCATCGACTATTTTTCCTATTTTATTTCCAAACCTGTAATTTATTTCTTCGAGTTTGACTTCCGTATCTTCAACTACATCATGTAGAAGAGCACCGGTCACTGATGTAGCTCCAAGTCCTATTTCATTGTAGCAGATCTTTGCAACTTCAATTGGATGATGAATATATGGTTCACCTGATTTTCTGCGCTGAAATTTGTGTGCTTCGAGTGCCAGCTCAAATGCATCCTGAATCATTTTAAGATCATCTCCGGTAAAAGGAGGATCTATGCTCTGCATGAATTCATCAAATTCTTTACGAATATTATCCAGTTCTTCCGGAGTTGTTATTGGAGCACTCTTTCCCACTTATCTGACTTTTATTTAAAAACTAAACCCAAAGATTATTAAAATAAAATCTAAATTAAAATTTATTTAACAATAATTCATCAATATTAAAAAAATAAATAAAAATTTTACAAAAAACATATATCTTTGCAACTCTTTTTGAAATTACATTGTTAAATACACGTTTCAGCGGGTATGGTGAAATTGGTAGACACGCTAGACTTAGGATCTAGTGCCGAGAGGCTTGGGGGTTCGAGTCCCTCTACCCGCACTCTGAAAGCAAACCGTATTGGTTTTAAAATTCTCTAATTATGACATTTTTTTATAATACGGTTTTTTATTCCAGTTTTGATTTTATTTGCGAATCTTAAAATACTTTATTAAATGACTCATCACATTAATAATATTGACGAAAATTGCATTGATCTTACCATAAATATAAGCCAAAGCGATTATTTACCGGATTTTGAATCTGAATTAAAGAAGAAAAAGAAAGATGCCAATTTTAAGGGATTCAGAAAAGGAATGGTTCCCGATAATTTTCTTAAAAAGGCTTTTGGAAATGGTATTCTCTCAGAAGTTATAAATAAAAAAATGGATAGCAGCCTCAATGATATTCTGAAAGAAAATAATATTGACCTCATGCTTTCCCCCATTTTGAGTGAAAAACAGCAACCTCTTGACATCAATGTCTATGACATGAAAGACTATTCTGTCACATTTTCTCTTCATAAAAAACCAACAGCAGTACTCAAAGGCATATCTGAAGAGGATACTTATAAATTCTATGAAATTGAACCAGATAATGAGATTATTGAGAATGATGTAAAAAACCTCAAAACCAGAAATGGAAAATTCGTCCCTTATGATGGCAGTATTAATGATGATGTTATCCTTACCATATCAGCAATTGAACTGGAATCAGGTAATATTAAGGACAAACCATATGACACCGAGTTTAGCATAAAAACCAGTGAAATCACTGAAAAATACAAACAAAAGATTATTGATCTCAAAGTTGGCGATACTTTTGATTTTGATATTTACAGCTTTATGACCGGGGCAGATGAAAAAAAAGTAAGGGATTATTTATTAAATATCTCTGAAAAAGACTTTAAAGTAGGTGAAGATACAGGAATTGGCAAAGATTTCAGAGGCACAATTGAGAAAACAGAATCCTTCGAACCAGCTGAACTTAATGATGAATTATTTGCATCATTAAATATTCCTGAAGTCAATAACGAAGATGATTACAGGACTTTTATAAAAAATGATCTTCAAAAATTTCATAATTCAGAAAGCGAAAAACTTCTTCACCTCGAAATATCAGAAAGATTAAAAGAGATCAATCAATTCAATTTTTCTGGCGATTACATAAAAAAATGGGTAAAACAACATTATCCTGACAAAACAGAAGAAGAAACTGAAAACATTACAGAGAAAAGCATCAGGGACCTTCAATGGCAAAATATTGTTGATATACTCATTAAAAAATACAATATAAATGTGAGTGAAGAAGAACTTGATCTAAAAATCAGACAAAATGCTGCTTCAATAGTCGGTTATAATCCGGAATATTTTGACAGAGTGGTGGAGATGATCAGGAATGACGAAAAATATGTCAATAATATTTACAATGAAATGTTTATTGAGAAGATATTCGGGGAAATTTCAAAAAACATAACTAAGGTAACAGAGAAAATTAGCTTTGAAGACTTCAAAAAACTGGCAGAAAAATATAGAAAAGACAGCCACGAACATGATCATGAACATGAACATCAGCACGAACAAGATAATGATGAATAAAGATTAAAGAAACGGTAAAAACTGAACATTATAAATTTTTAATTGTTACGGTTTATATAAATAATAAATATGGATTTAGGCAGAGAATTTATAAAATATGCATCAAAAGATAAAGGTTTAAGCAGGATGCATCTTGAAAAATTTATTGAGAATACAACGGTTCCAAATATTAATGCATTCACACCACAAGTTATTGAAGAACGTCAGATGAACATAGTAGGGATGGATGTATTTTCAAGGCTGATGATGGACAGGATAATATTTCTTGGTGTTCCTATTAATGATTATGTTGCCAATGTTATTCAGGCTCAGTTATTATTTCTGGAATCTACAGATGCCAACAGAGATGTTCAGATGTTTATCAACAGTCCCGGAGGCTCAGTAATTCCAGGTCTTGGAATCTATGACACTATGCAGTATATTGCACCAGAGGTATCAACCATATGTACAGGGCTTGCAGCTTCAATGAGTGCAGTTCTGCTTACAGCAGGAGCTAAAGGTAAGCGAACAGCTCTGCATCATAGCCGTGTAATGATTCACCAGCCTATGGGGGGAATGGAAGGCCAGGTTTCTGATATGGAAATTTCGTATAACCTGATAAAAGACCTTCAGTCAGAATTATATGATATTCTCGTAATTCATACAGGAAAAGATTTTGATACCATAAAAAGGGATTGCGACAGGGACAAATGGATGAAAGCCGATGAAGCACTTGAATATGGACTTGTTGATGAAGTAATCAAAATCAATCGTGATCTGACCACTAAAAGTACAAAATCCTAACAATTTCGTTTCAATATATGGCTAAACAAAGTATCAAATGTTCATTTTGTGGCAGACCCAAAGGCGACACACTTCTGCTTATTGCTGGTATTGATGGACACATCTGCGATTCCTGCGTTGAACAGGCTATGGAAATTGTAAGTGAAGAAATTGGCACTAAACACAAGAAAGACGAACTCAGTATTCCTGACATCACTCCTAAACAGATCAAGGAATATCTTGATAAGTATGTTATAGGGCAGGAAGAAGCAAAAAAACATATTGCAGTAGCCGTATATAATCACTATAAACGACTCAAACATTTCGATTCAAAAAAAGAAATTGAAATTGACAAGTCAAATATTATTCTGGTAGGTGAAACAGGAACCGGCAAAACGCTTTTAGCAAAAACCATTGCCCGATTTCTTAATGTTCCATTCACCATTGTTGATGCCACTGTATTTACCGAGGCAGGATATGTAGGTGAAGATGTAGAAAGCATGCTTTCCAGGTTACTTCAGGCTTGCGATTTTGACGTGGAAGCTGCGCAGAAAGGCATAGTTTATATAGATGAAATAGATAAAATAGCCAGAAAAAATGATAATCCCAGCATTACGCGTGACGTATCTGGCGAAGGGGTGCAACAAGCTATGCTTAAGATACTCGAAGGTTCAGAGGTTCATGTTCCCCCTCAGGGTGGAAGAAAACATCCTGAACAGAAAATGATCGTTGTTGATACCAGGAATATATTATTTATTGCAGGTGGAGCTTTTTCGGGGCTGGAAAAGATCATTGAAAACAGGATGAATGCCTCACAAATAGGTTTTAATCATGACACCAAAGAAAATATTGACAAGAATGATATTTTCAAACATGTGCTCCATCAGGATCTGAAAAAATTCGGACTGATACCCGAATTGATAGGCAGATTACCAGTTTTGACAGCTCTTGAAAAACTTGATGAAGACGCTCTGGTTGACATATTGACAGAACCTAAAAATGCATTGGTAAAACAATACAAGGCATTATTTGAAATGGAAGGGATCGAATTGAAAATCCCTGCTGAATCACTAAGATTTATAGCTAAAAAGGCTATAGAATACAATCTCGGTGCACGTGGTTTAAGATCAATTTTAGAATCAATTTTCACTGACGATATGTTTGAATTACCATCGACAAAAGGCATCAAAGAGTTGGTAGCAGATCTGGACTATGTAAAGAATAAATTGGAAAACAGCAAACTGATCAAGATCAAAGCAGCTTAAATGTTGCCGTTCAGCCAAAATGAAGGGATCATCATTGCTCTTGCCACTCCTCCGGGATCAGGAGCTTTAGCAATAATAAGACTATCAGGCGATGAGTGTATATCTCTTGTAAACCAATTCTTTACTGGCAATGACCTCACTGACAAGCAAGGCTATACTATCCATTATGGTAATATCAAAGATGAAAAAAATGAAGTTGTAGATGAAGTACTGGTCAGTATTTTCAGATCACCCCGGTCATTTACAGGTGAGGAAATGGTAGAGATCTCATGCCATGGCTCAAATTATATTATAAATGAAATAATAAGGTTGTTTCTTAGAAACGGGGCTGAAATGGCAAAACCCGGTGAATTTACCATGCGTGCCTACATGAACGGAAAACTGGATCTGTCGCAGGCTGAATCTGTCGGTGACCTTATTTCATCCAAAACCAAATTTGCTCATGATATTGCACTCAAACAACTGAAAGGGGGATTCTCATCTGAAATTAAAAATCTTAGAGAAAAACTCATTCATTTTTCAAGTCTGCTGGAACTCGAACTCGACTTCAGTGAGGAAGATGTGGAATTTGCTGACCGCAATGATTTTATCAGGTTGATTAATGAAATTCAGAATGTTATCAATAGACTTATTCAATCTTTCAAATTGGGCAATGTCCTGAAAAATGGAGTTCCAACCGTCATAATCGGAAGGCCAAATGCAGGAAAATCTACTTTGTTAAACACTCTCCTAAATGAAGAAAGAGCGCTGGTTTCGGAAATTGCAGGAACTACACGCGATACTATTGAAGAAGAGCTTAACATTAATGGCATAATTTTCAAACTGATAGACACAGCAGGTATCAGGGAAGCAAAAGATAAAATTGAGATCATGGGAATTGAAAAAACCATGACAAAAATTGAACAATCATCTCTGATAATCTACATTTACGATTCTTCAGCCCCTGACCTGAATTTTGTTGCTGAAGACCTGAATTCCCTGAAATCTAATGAGGTTCCTGTTTTAATGGCAGCCAATAAATCTGACCTCATTTCTGACAGGAACATTACGCTACCCAAAGATCACATACAGATAAGCGCTAAAAGCAAAACAGATGTGGAACAACTCAAAAATCACATTTTTGATACAATTATCAACTCATCGATCGATTCCTCAGGACTGATCATTACAAACGAAAGACATCTTTCATTGCTTATCAAAACTTCCAAAAGTCTTGAAAATGTGCTGGAAGGTCTCAACAACAAACTTCCGGGAGATCTTGTCGCTGTCGATATAAGGCTTGCAAACCAGACACTTGGAGAGATCACAGGCACAATATCGAGCGAAGATCTGCTGAAGAATATATTTAGCAGCTTTTGCATCGGGAAGTAATGAATATTTTAAAAAAATTACTGTTAAAAAATTTTATAAATTTTCTCTAAATATAAAATTTTCATATCCATTTTTATATTCAATCTTTTTTCCTACCTTTGGATGATGAAAATGAATACATGCAAAACAACAGAATAAAAGTAATAATAACCGGTTCAACCGGGATGGTAGGTGAAGGAGTGCTTTATGAGTGCCTGAAAGACCCCAGGGTAGAAAAAATCCTGTTGATAAACAGAAGAAAACTGGGACTTGAACACCTTAAGATCAGGGAAATTGTATATCCTGATCTTTACGATCTTACTCCTCTCGAAGAAGATCTGACAGGCTACGATGCCTGTTTTTATTGCCTGGGAGTTTCTTCTGTGGGAATGAAAAAAGATGAATATTATAAAGTCACTTACGAACTCACTATGAATTTTGGTAAAACATTATCAAAACTCAACCCTGATATGACATTTATTTATGTTTCAGGAGCAGGTACTGATAGTACTGAAAAAGGGTTTTCATCATGGGCACGTGTAAAAGGTAAAACTGAAAATGAGCTGATGAAACTGCCATTCAAAAAAGCGATTGGTTTCAGACCAGGATTTATAAAACCTGCAAGAGGTATGAGCAACACTCATAATTATTATAAATATATCAACTGGTTATACCCTCTTGGAAAACTGATGTATAAAAATGGATTCAATACGATGGAAGAAGTTGGCAAGTCAATGATCAATCTTGTATTTAATGATTACTCCAAAAAAATAATAGAAGGAAATGATATAAGAATTCTTTCAAATGTATGAATTCTCAATGATAAGGATAATGAATAAAATTTAAAATATAAATCAATTTTCAATAAAAAATGAACTTAATGATTAAGCCCTGCAAAATAGCTTACCTTATTTTGATTTCCCTGGCCATATGGTCTTGTAGTGAGTCAAATTCAAAGGACAAAAAAGGAGAAATGGGCAAACCTGATAAACCATTGCTAATGGTAGAGGGATATATTGTAAAATTAAAACCTCTGTCTGAAGAAGCAAGTGTTTCAGGAACAATTCTTCCTTATGATGAAATCGAACTAAAACCTGAGATATCTGGCAGAATTGTTAAATTATATCTTCCCGATGGTAAATCTGTAAAATCAGGAACACTGCTTGTAAAACTTTATGATGAAGATTTGCAGTCAAATCTAAAAAAACTCAAAACTCAGCTTGCCATTCAGGAAAAAATTTATCAGAGGCAATCAGAATTAATAAAAGTGAATGGTATCAGCCAGAACGAATATGAACAGGCAGGTTTGCAGATAAGTTCGCTTAAGGCAGATATCGATTATCAGAAAGCCCTGATAAGGAAAACCGAGATTCTGGCCCCTTTTGATGGAAAAATAGGTTTGAGGCAGGTAAGCACAGGAGCAATGATTACCCCATCAACTACTCTTGCTACTTTCCGAAGCACCGGCAAACTAAAACTTGATTTTACAGTACCTGAAAAATACAGCACTTCACTATTTACAGGAATGAATGTAAGCTTTCTTATTAATAATAGCGACAGATTATATAATGCCAGGATCATTGCTACCGAAACCGGAATTGATAAAAATACCAGAAACCTAAAAATAAGAGCTGAAATAAATGATAGCGACCCTAAACTTGTCACAGGATCGTTTGCAATGGTGAAAATCAAACTTCGCGATAATAAAAATGCCACAGTTATACCTACCCAGGCAATAATTCCAACTGCCCGCAATAAAAGCGTACTTATATCAAAAAATGGATCAGCTCAATTAAAGGAAGTTAAAACCGGAATAAGAAAATCAGCTGAAATCGAAATTATTGAAGGCCTTTCATCCGGTGATACGGTTGTAACGTCAGGGTTATTATTTTTAAAAGATGGAATGCCATTGAAATTTTCTAATATCAAGTAATACTTATCATGTTAATTTCAGATATTGCTCTAAAAAGGCCTGTTGGATCAGTTGTGCTCAGCCTGTTGATCATCCTTCTCGGTATTGTTGGTTATGACTTTCTGGGTGTAAGGCTTTATCCTGCTATCGATCCTCCTGTAATATCAGTTCAGACATCATACACAGGAGCAAATGCTGAGATCATTGAATCTCAGATTACCGAACCTTTGGAAAAATCAGTTAACGGGATAGAAGGAGTAAAGTCTATAAGTTCACAATCTTCAATTGGAAGCAGCAGGATAACAGTTGAATTTGAACTGGGCTCTGATCTGGAAAAAGCAGCTAATGATGTCAGGGATAAAGTATCGCAGGCTGTCAGGAGTCTTCCGCAGGATATAAATGCACCTCCGACAGTAACGAAGGCTGATGCTAACAGTGACCCGGTAATAATGATGATAGTGAAAAGTGCAAATATGAATGAGATCGAGCTGAGTGAGTATGCTGAAAATGTCATAATGGAAAATCTTCAGACTATACCTGGTGTAAGCCAGGTTCAGATTTACGGTCAGCAAAAGCCGGCAATGAGACTTTGGCTTGATCCTGAAAAACTTGTATCATTCAATCTTACTGTTGCTGATGTAAACTTAGCATTGAATAAGGAGAACATTGAGATGCCCGGGGGAAAAATTCGTGGTGAGGCTACAGAAATGACTATCAAAACAAGGGGAAGACTTGAATCAGAAGATGATTTCAATAACCTCATAATCAGACAAAATGAAAATCAGATTATCAGACTAAAGGATGTCGGTGAAGCAGTATTAGGACCCCAAAATGAAGAATCGGGAGCTATGATCAATGGAGAATCAGGAGTTGTAATGGCTGTCATCGGACTTCCGGGAGCCAATACTATTGAAATCGCTGATGAATTTTACAATAGATTTGATCAACTGAGTAAAAATGCTCCTAAGGGTATTAGTATGATCATCGGCAGAGACCGATCAGTATTTGTCCGGCAGTCCGTAAGTGATGTTGTTGAAACCCTGATCATTGCAATTATACTTGTAGTTATCATAATTTTTCTTTTTTTCAGAAACTGGGTAATTGCCATCAGACCTCTCATTGATATACCGGTATCCCTTACCGGAACTTTTTTTATCATGTATATTTTTGGGTTTTCGGTCAATGTACTCACACTTCTTGGAATTGTGCTTGCTACCGGGTTGGTTGTTGATGATGGTATTGTAGTAACTGAAAATATTTTTAAAAGAATAGAGAAAGGAATGGACAGATGGAAAGCTGCTGCTGAGGGTACCAGAGAGATATTTTTTGCAGTCATTTCCACATCACTGACACTTGCTATAGTGTTCATACCGGTTATTTTCCTTGAGGGATTCACCGGCAGGCTTTTCAGGGAATTCGGTATTGTGGTGGCTTCAGCAGTACTGATATCTGCTTTGGTATCATTGACTCTAACACCGGTGCTAAACGTCAAATTAGGTGGAACATTATCTCATAACTCAAGATTCTATAATGCCACAGAGCCTTTTTTCAGAGGAATGGAAAATCTTTACAGGGCTGCATTAAACAAATTTATGCATTACAAATGGATTTCTGTGTTAATCATAATTCTGTGCACCGGAATTATATATTTATTTTTAAAAACATTAAAATCTGAATTATCGCCTCTTGAAGATCAGAGTTTCATCCGTACATTTATAACAACACCGGAAGGAACGGATTTTCATAATACAAAAAATGTCCTGGATCAGGTAGCAAAAATCAATATGGACACTGTACCTGAAGCTAAGTATGTTCTTGCCAGATATGGTGGATTCGATGGAGTAGGAAATACCGGATTTATAGTAACATTCCTCAAAGATCCGACTCAAAGAAAAGCCAGTCAGCAGGAAATTTACGACAGGATATCTGATATTTATAAAAAAATACCCGATGGCAGGGTGATCGCAAATCAGGAGCAGACAATTTCTACTTCGTTTTCAAGGGGAATGCCTGTACAGTTTGTATTGCAAAATATTGATTTTGCTAAATTGAAAAAGGTTTTACCTCTCATTTTTGAAGAAGCCAAAAACAGCCCGGTTTTCAGCAATGTAGATGTCGATCTTAAATTTAACAAACCTGAACTCAATATTGAAGTTGACAGATTAAAGGCAACAAGTCTCGGTGTCAATGAAAAAGATGTGGCTGACGCCATTAATCATGCCTTTAGCGGAGGCAGAACAGGTTACTTCCTTCGAAATAATAAACAATATTACATCATTACCCAGCTTGCATTGAACGACAGGAGTGAACCATCAGATATAAAAAATCTGTTTGTCAGATCAAATACCGGACAAATGATCCAGCTTGATAATGTGATAAAAATGGAAGAAAACAGCAATCCTCCTGTCCTTTACCATTATAACAGATATAAGTCAGCTACCATTTCGGCTAACCCATCAAAAGGCAGCACAATGGGTGATGGAATATCTGAAATGAACCGGATCGCTGACAAATATCTTGATGATAGTTTTACGACTGCATTGTCAGGTCCGTCCAGAGATTTCGCTGAAAGCAGTTCAAATATCTCATTTGCGTTCATTCTTGCACTTTTATTAATCTTTCTTGTTCTTGCTGCTCAGTTTGAAAGTTTTATCGATCCGTTTATCATTATGTTCACAGTACCTATGGCTCTGGCAGGAGGTTTATTGTCCTTGTGGATTTTTGGACAAACCATAAATATATTTTCTCAAATTGGAATGATACTTCTGATTGGAATAGTAACAAAAAATGGTATTCTGATTGTGGAGTTTGCCAATCAGAAACGTAGGGCAGGAATTCCTAAAATTTCAGCAGCTCTTGAAGCAGCAGTCGCAAGATTCAGACCAATCCTTATGACTTCTCTGGCAACTATTTTTGGTGCTTTACCTATCGCACTTGCTTTCGGATCAGGATTTCAGAGCAGGATCCCACTGGGCATTGTAGTGGTAGGAGGCCTATTATTTAGCCTTGTTTTAACTCTGTTCGTGATCCCGGTAATGTATATTCTATTTTCGGGGAAGAAATCTGTAATTGATCATATTAACCAATGAAAAAATAATTCGTGAAAAATAAGCTTTTAATTATCCTTACTTTTTGTAGTTCTATTTGTTATTCGCAGAGTTTACTTACTCTTGACGAAGCACTTAAACTGGCACTCTCAAATAGCTTTGACCTGAAATTTGCACAAATTCAGCTCAATATTGCAAAGGCCAACAATACCAAAGGAAATGCAGGAATGAAACCTGAAATTAATCTTTTTGGAGTTAATAACTTAGATGCCGGTTTTTTGTATCAGAACTTCAGTGAGGGTGATAACAAAACATTTCCATTGTTAGCATCTAATACACTCAATGCCGGTGCAGAACTCAACTGGAAAGTGTATGACGGAGGCAGAATGAAACTCGAAAAATCGAGGCTCGGAGAACTTGAAAGTTTGAGCAGAATAAAATATGAAGACATATTAAATCTTACAATTTTAAATGTAACTTCAGCATTCTATGATGTTATAAGGCAGAAACAGCAACTAAGATCTATCGAAGAAATTATCAATTTCAACCGGGAAAGAGTAAAGATCGCAAAAGCAGGATTAATCGCCGGAACCCTTCCAAAAACCGAAGTCATGCAGTCGCAGATCGATCTGAACGTCAGCCTCGAAAACAGTATCAATCAGAAATATGTCATATCAAATTCAAAAAAAAATCTAAATAACACGATTGGCAGACTTGATAATCCGGATTTTGAGGTCTTAGATACCATCATTATGGAAATTTCTGATCTGAAATCTGAAGATCTGATAAAAAAAATTGATTCTAATAAAGAAATACAAATGCTGAAAAACGAGGTCAAAATAGCTGAAATAGCACTGGAACAGGCAAACAGACTGAATAAACCTGTGCTGTCAGTCAATGGAAATCTTGGTTTTACACAGGTCAATAATTCCGGTGGCTCTGTGTTATCCACTACCAGTTTTGGACCTGGAGCAGGAGGTCGAATCTCCTACCCTCTTTACACTGCAGGTGAAAACAAAAGAAAACAAACGCTTGCTAAACTGGAACTGGAAAATGCCAAAACAAATCTCGATGAAGCTAAAATGCTGATCATGAATTCAATACGCTCAGCATATGAAAGCTATGAAAATCAGGTAGAATTGCTCAAAATAGAAAAGTCAAACAACGAGCTTGCCAGGGAAAATTTGATGATAAGTTTTGAAAGATTAAGACTGGGGCAGACAAATTCCCTTGAAGTCCACCAGGCTCAGGAATACCTTATACAATCTAATACCCGGCTAATAAATTTCCAGTATTTTATGAAAATAGCAGAAACAAAATTGAAACAATTATTGTCAGAATTCTGATTTTAATTCAGGGATCATTAGAATAATAATATAATTTTGTATAAAAAACGTAAAATCCTATATAAAAACACGTCAATGGAAGAAGATATAAGATGGAAACAAAGATTTTCAAATTTTGAAAAAGCTTTTATAAATCTGGAAATGGGAGTCAAAATATCTGATCCGGATATAGTTCAAAAAGCTGGTATAATTCAATTTTTTGAAATTTGTTTCGAACTGGGCTGGAAAGTATTGAAAGATTATCTTGAGGAAAAAGGAATAGCTGGAATTTTTTTCCAAGAGATATAATTAAAAAATCTTTCGAAGTTGAGTTGATCCAAAATGGTTCACTCTGGTTAGAAGCATTGAAAAACAGAAATCTTACTTCTCATACTTACGATGAAGTAATGGCAGACAAAGTGATTTATGATATTAAAAACAGGTAATATATTGTTTTAAATGATCTGTAATACAAACTAAAAACAGAAATATGATGTTTGGGCTTGAGCAGGAAGAAATAGACGAAATAATCGGGATAATCAGTATATTTCCGGAGATTGAGAGTGCTTTCATTTTTGGCAGCAGAGCCAAAGGCAATTTCAGGAAGGGCAGTGATGTAGATATTGTTTTAACGGGTAATAATGCCGGTTATCACACTATTCTAAATATAAATAATATTTTAAATGAAGATACATTAATGCCTTATCATTTTGATGTAATTAAATACGAAGACATTAACAATCCTGATCTGAAAAAACACATACAGAGAGTGGGTAAATTGATATACAAAAGAACAGACAAGATTACAGTTTTGTAGCCATCAAACAGGTATAATTTTTTTTTATCTGTATAATTTTTAAAAAATAAAAAAATATTATATTTTTGCAATCCATTTAGGGTCTTAGCTCAGTTGGTTTAGAGCGCTTGCTTGACAGGCAAGAGGTCGGGGGTTCAAATCCCCCAGGTCCTACTTTTCTTAATATTTCCAAGCATTCTGATGAAAATTAAAACATTTGTCTTTAATCCATTCCAAGAAAACACTTATATCATATATGATGAAACCGGTGAATGCTGTATAATAGATCCGGGTTGCAATTCTACTAATGAAGAAAAAAAACTCACCAATTTCATTGAAGTAAATAATTTAACCCTAAAGTATATTTTATTGACACATGGACATATAGACCATATTTTAGGCCTGGATTTTATTGCCGGAATGTATAGTATGAATCCATTCATACACCCTGATGATTTATTTCTCATACATTCAGGTACTGCAATAGCAAATATGTATGGTCTGGATTTTATTCCTTATTCAGGCTCTACAATTGATATCAAAGATCGGGATACTATCAGGTTTGGAAATAGCAAACTTACAGCTATTCATTGTCCGGGCCATTCGCCTGGAGGTGTTTGTTTTTATTCGGCTGACTTCAAAATACTTATTTCCGGAGATGTGCTGTTTCATACAAGTATAGGAAGAACAGATCTTCCCGGTGGTGATTATGCAACACTGATAAATAGTATACAATCAAATCTGATGATTCTTCCAGACGACACAAATGTTTATCCAGGCCATTCTGAATTCACAACAATCGGATTTGAAAGATATAATAATCCATTTTTATAAAATTTTAATAAAATTGATTATCGATTAATAGATCTATATAAAATATTAACAATCAAATATATTCGCATTGTAATATTTTTTAATATGTATTTTTATCTGGAAATGTGTTACTTATACAAAAAATAAATTGAAAAAAATAGCTTATTTTTGAACTATATTAGATGTATATTCGTTGTTTATATATAAAAAATAATTATATTTGCATTTTGGAACGATTTATGCATATATAATGGTGAAGTATAGATCAATTGTAAAGATATAAAAGATGTAGTTTTCTTATTTTGAGACCTTAGTCGAAAGAGCCCGAGTTTGCGCTGGCAAATTTGGGCTTATTTTTTTGTATTCGAATCTGTTTTTAATAATAATACCGAAAGCATATCTGTAATAGTGCCACAAAATTGGCATAAACATCCTTTGCACGAGCATTATATTTTAAATGCTGACCAAAGTGTCTGTACTGACCAAAGTGCCTGTACTGACCGAAGTGTCAGTGTCAGTATCAGTATCAGTGTCAGTATCAGTGTCAGTGTCAGTGTCAGTTCCAGGATGCTGACCGAAGTGCCTGTACTGACCAAAGTGTCAGTGTCAGCAACCGTTCGGTAATTGGACTAAAGAATAATTGTAAATGGTATAAAAAAAAAGGGCAACATAAAATATTATGCCGCCCTTTTTCATTGTATTTGATATGTTCACTGTTTTGCACCGAAATTCAATCCTACAGTCAGTTCGTGAGATCCATTGTTATAAGCCTGGAAATCCTTGAACGCAAAATCATAGGAATAATAGAAATTAAACTTATTAAGTCTGGTACCAATAAGGAACCCAAGGGTTTTTTCCTCCCCGATTCCATACATAACTCCCGTTGAAAATCTGTTGTCATAAAACGAAAATAACAAATTAGCATCGATCATGGTATTGTATTGCCATAATTTTTTTACATAAATATTTGGTGTAATGCACATTTTGTATTCTGGCATTTTAAACATATATCCTATTCCAAGAATATAGTTAAATGCTTTCTCTTCATTTATTTCTCTTTCGCTCAGTACTGTTCTTACAAGTGCAGGAAATGCAACACTCAATATGAATTTATCCTGCACCAGTCCATATGCACCAACTGCAAGCTCAAAAAATTTATCACCATCCTGACGTTGCTGAAGGTAAGGATCATTTCTGTCAACAATACCGTCACCAAGTGCACCTGAAACATGATAATCAATATACTCCGTTGTAAACCCAAGACCAAAATTATAGTTTTCTCCTTTAATATTATAGGAATAGGAAAGCTGACCTTTCAGGGTTTGCAGTGCACTGAAATTATCGCTCATTACCAATGCTCCCAGGCCAACTTTATTAGCCACGGATCCATCATAGGAAAAACTGAATGTTTTGGGAGTTCCAGGGTGATTTGCCCATGTATTCTTATAATTCAGAAACAAATTGTGTCCCCCATTAAATCCTGTTGCACCTGGATTAAGTAACACCGGATTAAGCATATACTGTGAATAGATATACCTGTGCTGTCCAAAGCTGACCAGATTAAGTCCAAGCAGTAATACTAAAAATATATATAATTTCTTCATTTTAATAGAATTTTCAATTTAAAAATTTTTCTGTCTTAATAACAGAATTATTTACATTCATCAATTTTATTATCTCAATAATGTTACGGATCCTTTATACACTTCGTTGACACCGGCTTCATTCTTACCGACAAAAACCCATAAGTATCCATTTTCAGGCAGTTGATTGCCTTCTTTATCAAGCCCATTCCACGTACCATCATAATCAGCTTGTTTGTAAACCTCAGTTCCAAGCCTGTTATAGATGTATAAATAATTGCCTACAAGGTCTTCAGCACATTTCAAAAGGAAAAAGTCATTGAAACCATCACCATTTGGGGTAATTACCAATGAACCGGTGAAGCAATCGCTTTTGTCGCAGTTATCAACTTTGATCAGGTTTGAAAGTATTGAACATCCATTTTTATCTGTTACTGAAACCGAATAACTTCCTTTAACCAGATTCTCTGCAAAATCGGTAGTATTATTGCCTGCTGACCACTTATACTGGTATTCCGGCACACCTCCTGACACCTTGATCTTTATAGTTCCATCTTCTTTTCCTGGGTTTTCACAGGTAACTTCTCCAACTTCGAGTGCCAGAGCCGGTGGTTCTGCAACAATTATAGTAACTTGTTTTTCTTTTGCGGCAGAATCTTTAATCTTAAATATGTAAGTGCCTGCACATAAATTAGTTGGGAATGAAGTTATTTTAGTATCATTCATAAATATTTCATAAGGATCATTAGCATCGATTACTGCAGTAACCTTTCCGTTGCATTCACCTTTACACTTTACTCCAAAACCATTGTAAGTTGTCAGATCAAGTTTAACATCAAAAATTATATTTTCTTTTATTCCGGTAACAATTATGGTTTTAGATTTCTCGCAACCTCTTGAATCCTTTACAATAACAGTATAAGTACCCTTTGCCAGTCCGGATATATCCTTACTGGTACTTGTAAAATTATTTGGACCAGTCCAGGAATATGTATATGTACCTGAACCACCTGTAACTGCAATTGATATTGAAGATTGAGAAGCATTTATAACAGTTTCTGATATGACTATTTCTGCAGCAGGATTTGTAATTGTTGCGGATTTTTGGGATGATTGTCCCTGAGAATCAGTAATTGTCACATTATAAATACCGGCTTGAAGATTAACCCGTTTCAACTGGTTTGGACTCTGTCCATCACTCCAGGTTATTGTATATGGTGTACATCCACCTGTTACAGTCAAGGTAATCTCACCATTATTTGCATCTTTGCATGTTATATCTTTAAATTGACTATTCACATTAAGTGCAGTTATGTCAGAAGTAATAGTAAATGATTTATTGACAGATGGACAATTTTTAGAGTCCGTAACTGTAACAGCATAAGCTCCTGCATTTAGGTTGGTTGCATTTGGTGTATTGCCGATCGAAGCCGGATTCCATTGATAAGTATAAGGAGGATTGTTTCCTGTGACAGTCAATGAAATTGAACCTTTAGTTGTACAGGTCTGATTTACTATGGTCTGGTTAATAACCTGTTGAGCAGGTTCTGTGATGACCATATTATCATAGGTTACTGTCTTGGAGGGATCGTTTTTATCAGTTATCACTACTTTGTATGTCCCTGCTCCAATACCTATCATTGTATTTTTGCCGTCTCCCTGTGCTATCAGTGTTGTTCCCTTATACCATTTATAGTTATAGTCATTAATATTACCTCCCTGAATTGTAAGCAGTATCCTGCCATCGATTCCTCCATTACAGGTAACATTTACAAGTTCTTTTTCAAATGGAGGTATTTCGCATTTAACTTTAACTGTGTCAGGTATTTCGAGATGCGGAAGGAGAACTTCGTTAGAAGATACTTCTATCTGAAATCCTGGTTCACCAACCAAATTAATCATAGTAGATGAATTACAATCACCCTGAACGTCGTAGCATAGCTGGAAAAGTGTAGTGTTGTCAGCTACAGTTTTGCTCTGAGCATCGTTCCAGGAGATTTTTAATCCGTCATTACCATAAGTACTTATGTGTTGGTTGCTTATTCCAATATTGTTAACTGAACCAAGTTCTTTCCATTTTAGCACTGATGGATTCCATTTTACTATAAACTGGAAAGATTCAATATTCTTAAAATTCTTTCCCTGGATATCAATACAAACTTTCTGGCTTTTTTTGGCATCGTTGACGCCAATCACCGTAAAAGTGACTGGATTATTTACTAAATTGATATTAACTTTACCATTATCTTGATAGTAAGGCAATGGACCATTGTCATTAGTTACTTCAAAAGTAACAGCATTTGAAAAATCTATGTTAGCAACTTGTCCATTTTGACCAAGAACCAAAAAACACACTTCAATTAGAATTCCGCCATCCGGAATGGTAATTGGATTTGTGGTTGCCATTGAATATATCAAAGTATTATTATTTATTACATTTGTTCCAATATCATCTGCTGGTGGAACCGTATTTGCTGCAAAGTTGTTCTGTACCCTTACATATGAAAGAAGGGCAGGATTCCAGGTAATAGAAAACTGAAGTGTAGCAATCTGACTAAAGCTATCTACTCTAATAGGAACGCAAATTTCAGATCCAGAGGGAGCTGTAACGCTATCAATTAAAAATCCAACTCCATGATCTCCTCCCCCTGTACCACCACAATTAGTTCCGGGAATTTGAACATTAGCTGCTGTAAAATTCAAAGGGTATTCAGTTTCATCTGCAAAGGAGTATGTTATCAGACTTCTACGAAAATTATCAGGGTTTGTCAATCTTATCTGGGTCTGCTCACATGGATCTCCTCTATAATTGAACTTTATTGTGAATAAAACTGCACCTGAAGCTAAAGTTACCCCAGCTCCAGAGTTATCATACCAGTTGGCAGCCTGAACATCATTTCCAAGCTGGCTTGCTCCAAAAGTTAAGCCTGATAAATTTGTATTTGGATTAAGGACAGATACTTTACTGATTACAGTTGAATCCCATTTGACATACATTTGAAAACCCAGCACACTGGTAAAACCACTTGCCTTTACGTCAATTTCGATTGATGTAGCATTTGAAGTTCGTGTTTCAAAAAAAATATTGCAGGTATTTTGAGCCAATATGGTCATTTGACCTAAAAATAACATAGCAATAACAAAGTATTTTTTCATCTTATTAAAATTTTAATTTAACCAATCAAAGAAGCATTAAACACCAATAATACACTCCCTTATACTTTAAATTTTATAACAATATTACAAAATTAGTCATTTTATTCTAAACTAATAATTAATACAGTAATAATTGTGCCAATTTTTCAATTTTAATCATTTTTTTTAAAAAAAATTAAAAAATTTAATAATTAGATACAAAAAAACCTTTATCCGCTACAAATTGAGCGGATAAAGGTCCATTTTTTTGATGAATTGATTTTTTACTTAGCCAGAATAACCATTTTCCTGACTTCAGAATCTGTTCCATTTTCAACTTTATAATACAATACTCCACTTGTAAAATTCAAATCATCTCTACTCACACTTACCGAATTATACCCCTTGTTATAATTTTTTACTTTTTCAAATAATACCTTTCCTGTAATATCATACACAGTAAGTTTTACCTGGGCATCAACAGGAATATTAAATGCTATCTCTGTTTCATTTGTGAATGGGTTTGGCATATTCTGGAATAATGCAAACTTACCATTTTCTGTACTTCTTGGAATCAGTCTCAGATTGAAGGTTTCAAGATCACCATTGTATGCTTCTGCTTTCAGACCATCGTTTAGTGAAATCTGATTATTTACAGCTCCATCATTTTTGGCTAAAAACTTCAAAGTGAATAATGATTTTGTATCATTGGTGTTCACACTTGACTGAGAATTCCAGCTAAAATATAAGCTATTATCATGTAAAGAATAATTAGAATTTGAAACATTCAGTAAATTACCTTCTATAGCCTGAAGTTCAAGCAAATCGCTGTTGAAATCAATATTAAACTGA
Source organism: Deltaproteobacteria bacterium (assembly GCA_050258615.1). GTDB lineage: Bacteria > Bacteroidota > Bacteroidia > Chitinophagales > Saprospiraceae > JADJGA01. The sequence goes on from JBLMZC010000034.1 coordinate 50,847, forward strand.
ATTCCCTCAACAGTAGCCTCAGCTGCCAAATAAACCGGAACTTCTACTATCTGTCCTGCTTTGAATGTATTGCTGGCATACTCAAGATCAACTGAATTCCTCTGGTCAATTTCACCAGATTGATCAATTATTACTGAATTATTCACGTCACCAACTTTCAAAGCCATGAAATTATTATCAATCATATTCTCTCTAAGATTATTGATAACTATGCTATACATTTCATCATTATTAGTTAACCAAGGATTATTCTGATCTTCAAAAACATAGTTTTTATTTACAAATTTCCATGCATCGGATTTATCAAGTTTCTGAGTATTTCCAAGTATCAGGTGTCTCAATGCCAGAATATCGCTGGAGGTCAACTTCCTGTCATTATTAGCATCTGCTGCCAATATTTTGTAAGGGCTTGAAATCTGTTTGATTCCAAGTATATGCTTTTGAATTATTACAAGGTCCAGAGTAGTCAGTCCATTCATATAATCTCCTGTCATCTGGGCACTGAATTTATAACTCCTGTCAGATGGAAGATTAAACTGGAATAAACCATTTTCTGTAGTCTTTGTAATCATCGTTTCATTTCCTACAAGATCTTCAACCTTTATGGTGGCATCCTTTATCTTATCTTCCTTTTCAGTTTTTACAGTACCTGCTACCAGATTTCCTGATTGCACATTATCCTGAATAAATACTCTCACTGTACAGTAATCTCTGTTACCTGCTACGTCCCAAACCCACATATCAAGCTCATTTAGTCCGACATCATCCTGAGTAAAGGTCCTGAGTGAATCTTTTGGATCTGTACCTGAGAATGAAAATCTTAACTGAGTATAACATTGTCCACATGTTGCTCCAGGATTACAATTATCGGTACTACCTCTGTCAAAATCTCTTGCTTTAATTGTAACCATTCTTGGAGTTGTACTTGGCATCACAACTGTAGTAATCTCACTGTAGCACAATGGAGTCGGGTTCTTACAATCTTTGACAGTAAATGAATAGGAGCAGAATGCAAGGTTTCCACATCTATCCTCTACAGTCCATCTGATCTGATACGTACCAAGAGCCATATTAGTTCTTGTAAAAGTATTAGTAAATCCTTTAAGTGGAGTTGTCAGATTGCCTCCTGTTACTTCATATGTCCAAATCAGTTCATTCTGAGGTGTACATAAATCTGTAGCTGTAGCAGTTAAAGTAACATCACCTGTACAATTTGCATTATATGCACATAATGTCTGATTTGCACATGAGGAAGTGAAAACTGGCAGATTGTTATCATTAACCATAATGACCTGTGTATGCACCCACATACCAACGTAAGGATTACCTGGATTTTGAGTTGGTACAGGATTATGATCATTATACTGGCACCAGTCTATTACAGTCCAGTCTCTTAGTATTTTAAAGCAAGCACCATTTACAACATTAAATCTTCTGTCTTTATATGTTGCAGCTACCATACTGCAGTAATCATCAGCAGAAAGATCCGGTTGTCCTGTACTTGATGGGTCAATATCAGTATTGGTACATCCTATCAGATTAAGTTTGTCCTTAGGCCAATATGATGGCAACATTACAAATGGTTTTGTATTTACAACAAATATTTTATGTGAACATTGGTTTTTCCTTCCGCCATTATCAGTTATCACCCATGTTCTTTCTATTACTCCAGCATTGCATTGATTCAATGAACCTGTATGAGACGGAGGTGCCAAAATTCCACCACAGTTATCCCACCAGGTTGGTTGCCCTCCTGTCAGGCTTACATTATAAGGATCAACATTACAATCGATAGTCTGATCTTTAGGACATGTAATCTGAGGTCCAATTTTGTCATCAATATATATCTCAACCATACATGTATTCCAGTTACCACTAGCATCGGTTACTTTTAGTACAACCTGTCTTGTTTTTCCAACATCACCACTTCCGAAATCAACATAAGGTCCAAAAGCACCTACCGAAGTACCGGTCATTCGTGCTACAAGAAATGTGATATCAGAGCAATTATCAAAACTTCCGTCATCAAAAGTTTTAGCAAATACTCTTGCAGTACATTCTGTAGCGACTGTAGAGACTGTATGTTCATCGCATACTGCAATTGGAGGAACATCATCAACAACTAAAACTGTCAAAGTTCCTTCTGATACATTACCGCACTCATCTACCAGTCTGTATCTGACACATGTCTCGCCTAAAGGCAGATCCAATATAGTATATACTTTCTGTTTATTTACAATTTTTGATGTAATATTCTGGAAATATTCAAATATTCCATTTGCTGTTGAGCAATATCCAACTTCATATGAATAACCATTACTGCAACCATAATTTTGAATAATTGGAACAGGCAATGTTACATCGGCAGTACATTTAAATGGTTTGGTACTTACAGTAAAAGTACTCTGTGTATAGGTTTCAAATGTAATAGGCGTAAGGTCAAGTACTTTGATGAGCTGATAATGCTCACGTGGATTTTCATCACCATTGCAACACCCATTTGATCCTGCTTCACACATATCATATGCTATCCATTTTCTAAGTATTTTGAATGAACCGGGACAAATCTCATGAACTTCATCAGTATACATGATATTGATCATGCAATATCCCATATTTGGCCAAATCGGGTTACCATCGATAGTAGGAACATCAATTTCATCAGGCTGTGGATATCCGTCACCATTTTTATCCCATTTTACGTTTGCATCAGTAAGCTTTCCATTTGGTGCTCTCTGCATAAAATATCCCGAACAGGATAATGGTAAGGTATCAATACCATCCCAGTTATGAGGCCACTCCATATCATCAAAATCATTATGCTCCCATCTGATCACATGTTCGCAAACAGGAGTTTTCATGCCTTTCCAGTCAGTTCCCTGGTAAACAATCTTTCTTTCCCAGAAAAAATCGCCACATTGCTGTGGATTCTGTGTAGTAACATCAGAAAGGACTTTTATTGTTGCTTCGCTAACATGGCAATTATCATCAACTATTACACCATTTCCAATTCTCAGGAATCCTGTACTTTTGATTCTGAGTTTGGCATCATTTACGGTTCTGCTACTTCCGGAATTGTTTGTAATTATTATATTCCAGTCCTTATCAATGTAAGGATTAGTAGCCTGCCTTCCATAAAAATAATTATCTGAATATGGCGAAGTTAGTGGTGTGCCGGTAGTATAACCATGAGGGTCCTGAATACGGACTGTTACTCCGGTGGTTGATGCACCTCCTAAATTCAATACTGCCTGAACAAAATTCATTATTTCAGATTGATTGGCAACATTGTCCACATTAAAAGGAATTGTTACAGATCCTCCATTGGGAATTGTAAAAGGGAATCCATAGTAATTTGGACCAACACTGGGAACAATAGGCTGAAGCCCAACATAGGTGTAGCTTTTGTCTGTATCTGACGTTAGATAATCTGACAAATCTTCACTACAAGGAACATAAACTGTATCCAGGCATCTCAAAGTCGGAGCTATTTTATCTTTAAGTTCGATTTCGCCCCAGCAAACATTATTGATTGTTGGATTGAATCCGACTTCTGCTTTCAAAATCTTGAGGGTCAAATCCGGATTTCCATCTGCATTAATAATCCAGCTTCTTCCGTCAGGTGCTGCTGTACCTATTATCTGATTATTCTTATCGAATATCTTGTAGATCTTATAGGGACATTGTGCGTTATCATTTTCCCCTTCAATAATCATTTCTGGTGTAATGATTGCCTGACAATCATGATTCAGGGAAATCTGAACCAGATCATTGCAGGAAAGAGGACAGTCCGGGGTTTGAGCAAAAGAATTCTGAGCAAACCCAAAAGCAAACAAAAACAATAATACGATAAAGGAATATCCTGATATCGCATTTACGGTAGGTGTAAAATTCTTGTTTTTCATGAGTATTTAAAAAATTTATAGATTACAAAATTATTTTTAATTAACCCTTTGAATCAGATGGATCAATTCAGAATACTCACGAAAGTCAAATTAAATTTACAGGCTTTTTTTACCTGATAAATATTTCTTCAAATTAGAATATTAAACTCTTTTACAAATTCGGTCAATTCCTGTGAATTGACGACACCAATTTTTCTCAATAGGTGTTTTCTGTGTACACTTGCAGTATGTTCACTTATATAAAGATCGTCTGCAATCATTTTATTGCTGTAACCAGCACATATCAACCCCAAAATTTCCAGTTCTCTTTTTGTAAGACTTTGCCTTATGACAAATCTGTCAACTGGAAACTTTTTTTTTTCAAGCTCTTTTCCAACTTCAGCATCGTTTAAATCGGGTGCTACTTTAAGATTTTCTCCGATAAAAATCTTATCCTGTACCACCATGTTTAAACTATCTTTAATTGAATCAAACTTGCTTGATTTTAGCAGATAACCATCAGCTCCACTTCTGAAACATGACTTCACCAGGTTAATATCCCCATATGCACTCAAGACTATTACTTTAATATTCTTGTCTGCCTTTTTAATAGATGTGATCAGTTCATCCGGTTGAAAGCCCGGAAAATTAATCTCTGTGATCACAATATTAACACTGTTTTGTCTGATAAAATCGATCAGGTCATTACCTGAAGTAAATACTGCAGAGATATTTAGCTGTATTGTTGAAATGCTTTCCAGGTAATTCTGCACTCCTTCCAGCATCATTTTATGTTCATCAGCCAATACAATTTTGTATCCCGCCATTTCAAAATAAGTTAAAAGTTAAGTTCAAAAAATTCACATTTAGCGAATATTGCAAAACTATATACAAATAGAGTGCCAATTTTTATTAAAAAAATTTTTCATATTGATTATCAGCAATTTATAATTTCACATATTTTCAAAAGCAATATGTTTATATTAAACTTGCATTATGTTTTATTTATAAATCAATGTTCTTATCCAAATTTTTAAGTTTTTAAGCGATATCAGTAGCTTATTTAAAAATGATTTATATAATGTATTTTATCTGAAACTAAAGGCTACATTTCAGAAAATCCATCGTTAGCTAAATAGAAGAGATTAAATATTATTGATATTTGTATATTTCTATCAATTTTATAATATCTTTTTTAGGAGAATTTAGTATATTGTAGTAATATTGTATTTAAAATGTTTTATAAATATTAAATAATTAAATCAATATTTTGAAATGTTTAAATAATCAAAATATTATTTTTTAAATTAGTTTTGTTTTAAGTGTTTTAGTAATAAATAGGATTGTTAAAAAAATAAAAATCAAATGGAAAAAATCAAAATAGGATTATTTGGAGTTGGATATTTTGGAAATTTTCATTTGATAAATATTTTAAAAACCAGGTTTGAATTGATCGGGTTTTATGATTCGGATGTTAACAAATCAGAATTGATATCAAAAAAATATGGTATCTCCAATTTTAAAAATGCATTCAGCCTGATTGAGGAATGCGATGCAATAGATATTACAACTCCAACAATCAATCACTTTAAATTGATTGAAAAGGCAATTGAACTTGGCAAACATGTTTTCGTTGAAAAACCCATCACCACTAATTATGAGGAAGCGATGGCAATTAAGGAAAAAAGCAATTATTCCGATACAATAATTCAGGTTGGACATATTGAGCGTTTCAATCCTGTCATCCAAAATCTTGATCTGGATGAACATCAGATAATCAATATTGAAGCTAACCGGTTTTCAACTTACAATACAAGGGGAACTGATGTTTCTGTTGTGTTTGATCTTATGATTCATGATATTGATATAGTTTTGAAGCTAATGGGAAAAAATATTTTAAATATCAATGCCAATGGATTTAAAAAATATGGATCTTATCCTGAGTTTGTTTCTGCTTCTTTATTTTTTGAAAATGGGTCCAAGGCAACATTGAATGCAAGTATAATACATCCGTATCTTGAGAGAAAAATGAAAATTTGGACTAAAGAAAAGTACCTGGAGCTTGATTTGAGTAAAAAGCATACAGAAATATTTTCATTGAAAAATTTACCAGACAATAAAATGAATATACTCGAAAGCAAAGAAAGCAGAGAATACATAACGAATAACTCAATACTTGATGAGCTTAATGAGTTTTATGAATGTATCGTAAATGGACGAATGCCAAGAGTTAGCTTAAGTGATGGTGTAGATGCCATTGAAGTAGCTGAAATGATAAATAAAAAAATCAAGATATGAAATGATTAAAGCCTGTTTAAATATTTTATATCTTTTTTTAATCCCGCTGATGATATTGCCGATCAGCTGTGGCATAGATTTCCAAAAAGCCCAAAGTCCACACTATTTATATATCAAAAATATTGACCTGACAACTAAACCCCAGTCAGAGGGTGCCCCATCGCACAAAATAAGTGATTTGTGGATTTATGCTGACGGAAAGTTGGCAGGAACTTTTAGTAAAAACAGACTTATTCCTATAATTCACGAAAATGAAAATGTTAAAATTAGTATTGTTGCAGGAATAAGAACAAATGGCAACAAGCAGGATTTTCAACAATATTTCCTTTTAAACAGCATTGATTTTGATATAATATTTTCAGAAGGCAAAATTGATACCCTTGATGCATTATTCAGTTATTCAAAAAACAGCAGATTCGTCTTTATTGAAGATTTTGAAAATGGTAATATTTTCACTGTTGATATAGATAAAAATCCTTCTACTTCAGTTAGTATATCAAAAAATGATGTTCATTCCGGTTTAAATTGCGGCAAAATTATTCTTGACAAAACAAACAATACAATTGAAGTAACAAGTTCAGCAGAGTTTTTTCAGCTGCCTTTATCAGGAAATTCAGTATATTTGGAGCTGGATTATAAATGCAGTACAAATTTTGTTATCGGATTGACCGGGAAAGAAAACAGTAATGGCAAGGAATATAACTCTGATGTTATACTTTTAACGAAAAAAGAAAACTGGAATAAACTTTATTTAAACCTTACGGATATTATCAGAAAATCTGGACTGGGTTTATATAAAATATATTTCAGGGCCGAACATGACAATACAAATGAAAAATCTGAGATATCGCTGGACAACATAAAACTGATATATTTGGCTAAATGAGGATAGATAAAAATATAAAAGGAATAACCATTTATCTTTTCTGGAATTATATTGCTGCTTTAATTTCATGGGTATTCTTTTATTTCACAAGAAAATCAATAGAATCAACAGATTTTTCATTTAATGAAATTTTCAGGGACCAGAATTTTTATATGGGACTCCTTGTAATACCTGTTTTTTGGATAGTTTTATATATATTAATTGATAAGACTAAAGATATTTACAGGTTTTCAAGATTTGCAACAGTAAAAAGGACATTTTGGTTAAGTTTTCTTGGTAGTTTAATTATACTTGTTGCTTTGCTGCGCAATGATAAAGTTTTGGCATATATCAGTCTGTTTGAGAATTTTTTAATTTTATTTTTACTCCATTTTTTTATTACTTCCATATTCAGAATCACTATATTAACAAAGTTTAAAAACCAGATTAAAAGGGGCATTGTCTCCTTTAACACACTAGTGGTTGGAGGCAACAACAATAGCCTTAAATTGTATGAAGAATTAATGTCAATACCATATAAACTTGGGTATAACTTTATTGGATTTATCGATACAAATGGCAAGAGCAAAAATGAACTTGAAAAGTATCTTCCCAAACTTGGCGCTATAAATGATATCAATACAATACTCAATGAATATAGTGTTGAAGAAGTTATTATTGCTGTGGAATCAGAAGAACATTCAAAGGTAAATAACATCTTAAATATTTTATTTGATTCTGAAAATAATATCCTGATAAAAATAATTCCTGATATGTACCATATACTGCTTGGAACCGTAAAAATGAATCATGTCTATGGTGCAGTCCTGCTGGAAATTGACAGGGAATTGATGCCAAAATGGGAGTTTAAAATAAAAAGATCGATGGACATCTTAATAAGCATTTTCGCGTTACTGATACTATGCCCACTTTATATATATATAACACTCAGAATTAAATTTTCATCTAGAGGACCTATTTTTTACAGACAGGAAAGAATAGGACTTAAAGGCAAACCATTTTTTATCATCAAATTCAGATCAATGGTTGAAAATGCAGAAAATGGTGAGCCGATGCTTAGCCATGAAAATGATGACAGGGTGACAAAATGGGGCTCTATTATGAGGAAATACAGATTGGATGAACTCCCTCAGTTCTGGAATGTATTGATAGGTGAAATGTCATTGGTAGGTCCGAGACCCGAAAGAAAATACTATATTGATAAAATCGCCAATACTGCTCCTCATTACAAACGATTACTAAATGTCAGACCTGGCATTACTTCCTGGGGTCAGGTAAAATATGGATATGCCTCAAATGTAGAACAGATGTTGCAACGTATGAAATTCGATTTGCTCTATCTCGAAAATATGTCATTGACACTTGATTTTAAAATTTTGTTCTACACTATTCTGGTTTTGGTGAAAGGCAAAGGTAAATAGATCATGATAATCATTGCTCCTGATAAATTCAAGGGCTCATTGACCTCCCCTGAAGTCTGCAATATCATAGAATCAGGCATAAGATCAGTATTGCCGAAAATCAAAATCATGAAATTCCCTTTTGCTGATGGTGGAGATGGGTTTCTGGAAATAATGAATTATTACAAATTGCATTTGACTAAAAAGGAAATTTTTATTAAAGATCCTTTGTTGAAAAAATCAATAAAAACCAAATATCTTACTGAAAATAATATTGCCTATATCGGAACAGCTGATTCTTCAGGATTGAACCTTATAGTACCCGAATTGAGAAATCCAATGAATACCAGCACATTTGGCCTGGGTCAAGTGATAAAAGACGCTCTGGATTCCAATATAAATGAAATCTATGTTGGCCTTGGTGGAAGTTCCACAACTGATGGGGGGACAGGAATAGCCTATGCACTCGGATATCGTTTTTATGATGCAAACAATTCAGAATTACAGCCTATAGGCAAAAACCTGATTAAAATAAAAAAAATTATCAAACCGCAAACTGGATACAATGCTAAGATTTATGCAGTTGTAGATGTGCAGAGCAGTTTTTATGGACCTTCGGGATCTGCATTAGTATTTGCAGCACAAAAAGGAGCTTCCAAAAGAGATATCCAAATACTTGAAGAAGGAATGAAAAATCTGGCTAAGGTTATTAATGATAATTTTGATACCTGTATTAATTCAATTCCTGGTAGTGGTGCAGCAGGAGGAGCAGGAGGAGGCCTGCATGTATTTGCAAATGCACAGATCATAGATGGAACAGACTTTGTAAGAAATATATCAGGGATCAATGATTATTGGGATCAATGCATGGTTTTGATAACGGGTGAAGGAAAAATTGATTACCAGACAGAGTTAGGTAAACTGAGCTTTAAACTGGCTTCAGAAGCCTTGAAACACAAAGCTGAGATCATCGCTATTGCCGGCCTTAATGAACTGACCAAAAAAAAATATTCAAAACTTGGTTTTTCAAAAATATACCAATTAAAGCCTCAAAAAATGAGTATTGAAGATTCTATAAAAAATACACCTAAGCTATTATTTGAAAAAAGTAAAAAAATTGCCAATAAACTTAAAAGATTGCATCAATCATCAAGCGATACAACTTTTTGATCTCCATAGTTATCTTTGATTCTCATCAATGGTATTTCAACAAAAAATGACGTTCCTTCATCAACTACTGTTGTAAAATATATCTTACCATTAAAAGCCTGGATCATATTAGTGGAAATTGCAAGTCCAAGCCCGGTTCCTGAACTCTTTGTAGTAAAATTTGGTGAAAAGACCTTTTCCACCATATCCTCTGGTATTCCTGTTCCGTTATCAGTAATTTTTATAATCGCATTTTCTCCTTCCTTAAACAAGTTTATGATTATCTCACCCTCTCTATCATTAGGAATAGCCTGAATTGCATTTTTAATTATATTATTCAAAATGCTTACCATATGATTTTTATCAGCAAAAACTACCAGATCATTAATTGGTACATATAATTTAATGCTCAGATCTTCGCGTTTTCTGAAAAAATCATGTACAACTGTTACTATTTCATTGAGATTGACCTTTTCATTTCTCGCCTTTGGCATTTTTGCAAAATCAGAAAATTCTGTCGATATTTTATCCAGATTATTGATCTGTTCTATCAAACCCGGTGCCAGTTGCTTTATCATATCAGCTGCCCTTTCGGGGTAATTCGCAACAATCCCCTGAAGATACTGTATATTCAACTTTAAGGGAGTCAGGGGATTCTTAATTTCATGTGCAACCTGCTTTGCCATTTCTCTCCAGGCAGAATCTCTTTCAATTTTAGCGATTATTTTTTTGCTCTCCTCAAGCTTAAGTATTGCTTTATTATAAATGGCAATCAATTGCCCTATTTCATCATTATTATTCCATTGAAGTATTTCGTTTTTTTCATTTAAATTAAGTACCTCCAGTCTTTCGCTTAATTTTTCAACTGGATTTGAAATAGAATTAGCCACAGCTATCGCTATCCCTCCCGACATAAGAAATAACAAAACGTAAACATTAAGAAAATTAGAAAGGACATTGGAGGCCGTTGCACTATAAAGTTTATCTTCAGTATTATAACCACAAATCGAATATGTATCTTCCTCTGTTTTTAATTCAAATTTAGTGATCATAATGTCTTTGCCTGCAATGTTTTCAATTTTATATGACAGTTTTTCTGAAAAATCTGGTTTTTCAGTATCAGTTTGTGAAGCCGGAAACACACCAGGAATAATAGTATTTCTCCTTAAGTCTTCAACAAGAATTCCCCGGTCATCGTACATATAAAAGTATTCCCCATTTTCTTTTTGTCTTTTCAATAGTAAATCAAGTAAACCTGCTTTACTATCAAATTCAGTATTTGTCCTTATCTTATTTATCAGTTCTGTGGCATTGTAAGTGGCTGCATCTTTCTGATAATTTAAAGACAGATTTTTAATATATGAAAATGCTATTATACCAATACTAATAAATGAGAGTACAAAAAGACCTATAATACTACCTTGAATTCTGCTTTTTAATGTTTTGAATCCCTTAAAAGAAATCTGAAGTTGCTCAGGCAAAATCAGAATTTTTGAATTTAACACCGAGATTATGAAGATAAAAACTCCGGTTATAACAAACAAAAGGGAAAACAATGATAATGGTCGTAAAAAACCAGGAATTTTCTGAATATTGATTATTTCGATCCCATCCTTTGTTTTGTACCTCAAATATGAATTCCCGGACTTAACAAATTCACCCGATGCTGAGTTTTCACCACTTCTAACTTCAAGAGGGATTTGGTTAAATGCAGTATTATTAAATAAAATTTTATCTTCAAATAATATGATATTCTTCGGAAATTCGGGAATCACAGTGCCTCCGGTTGTTTTTTTCTTATTGTAATAACAGATCCACTGTATTATATTATCATCGTTAACATTACCTTTTTGTTTGATATAATCACCATTAAGAGGGTTGAAAAAAACTGAATCGTTAATTGCCAGAAAGCCACTATTTAATCTTTCAACATATGAATCCTGCTTTGTAAGATTTGTATCGGGAAAAAAAATATCTTTTGAAACACTGATAGTGCTTCCAGGCTTAATAATTTGCTTTTCCAGTTGAACATCACGCGTATAGGTGCCTGACTTAATTTCCATAAGTCTTTTTTCATTTAAAGTCCTGTTATAAACGGAAAATATTATAAGCGAAGTAAAACCTGAGATCACAACCATAAATGTAAACAACCATGAGGAACTTAGCTTCTGTTTTTCTGAATAAAGTTCAAGTACATATGTAAAGATTAAAAAAGAAAGGATAAAAGGTATTATCAGATCACTCATACCTGTGACAATTATGATTATAACAACCAGAGCCATTGACACTATGACAATAAAATTCCTCAACCTGAAACTCAATTGTAATTTATGTATTAAACTGAAAATCCATAATGATCCAACCATATATATTCCAAACAACCCCAAAAAAATCACGAACCAGATCAGATCCTGCATAGTTGTACTAAACAATGCATCAACTCTGAAATTGATAGCAGATTTTTTATAGAACCATTGAATCAAACTAATAAATAATATTCCGGACAAATAAAATATTAAGTAAAGAAAAAAACCAGAAATCCTTTTGTCAATTGTAGTTTTGAAGAAAAACTGCTTTTTCTTCATCAGATTGATAATAAAATAGAATGCCAGCAAAATTGTAATTATTATTCCTGATGGGGAAGCTACCGGTAAAATCAAAAAATCCAGTCTCCTGAATAATACAAAATATGAATCCTTAGAAAAAAATGCAATGACAGCCGATAAAATCAACAGTACAATAAGTAAAATAAAATATTTAGAATTGAAAAGCTTCATCACAAACTTTTCACAAAACTACAAACTTATATATTAAAAAAAAACAAAATATATTAAAATTTAAAATAATAATCCATTTTAACCAGGCTTTTATCCCAAAATCAGTCCATAAACATATTATCTATGAGTCGGACATCTCCAGCCCATGCTGCCACAATTGCTACAGCTTTGTGTCCTGGATTCATAGAAATATCCGTTAAAGTGTCAATGCTGACAATTTTAAAGTATTCTGGCTTTAGTCCTTTTTCACTTATTGAATTTAATGCAGTTTTCTCAATTTGTTGTGAAGATATTTTATTGAAATTTGCCTTGGCGTATGACAGCATTTGATACAAGATGACCGCATTAATTCTATTCTGAGGAGTTAATCTTACATTTCTGGAGCTCATTGCCAGGCCATCATTTTCCCTGATTGTTGGTACTATTTTTAGCAAAACAGATGATTCAACCTTTTTTAGCATATGAGCGATTATTGTATACTGTTGAAAATCCTTTTGTCCCATATATAATGCATCCGGTACAACAATATCAAGAAGTCTTTTGACTACCTGAACAACACCGGCAAAATGACCCGGTCTGAATTCACCCTCCCAAATTTTATCAATTCCTCTGAGATCTATTTCTGGCTTATCATCGGTTCCTTCAGGATACACCTCGTTAATATCAGGATGAAACAAAATATCAGTTCCAGCCTCATTGAGCTTAATGATATCAGTTTCTTTAGTTCTTGGATACTTTTGAAGATCTTTTTTATTATTGAATTGTGTAGGATTTACAAAAATACTGCATATTGTAATATCATTATCTCCAATTGATGCTTTAATAAGAGCTATATGACCCTCGTGCAAAGCTCCCATTGTTGGTACAAACCCAATCTTTAATCCTCTATTTTTTAAAATACTGATACGTTTTCTTAAAGCTGCGGTTTTAACATAAATCTGCATAATTTACAATTTCATTAAAGAAAAAAGGCTGTCCACAAAAGTAAACAGCCTTTATATATTTATAACAAATAAATCAATAGCTCCAAAGATCCTGTTCAAAATTGAATAATTCTTCTTTCAATCTCTCTGATTCTAATAAAATATCCATACTTGGGTCAAGGCTTTTATCGTATTTATCAGCCAAACGAAGGTCAAGCACATTGGTTGTTTTGATAATATAACTTGAAAACATCCTATTTTCCATCAGATCAAACCAAGTCATTGGAAATACGTCATTAAAGTCACTCAGGACTGTCTCTTTTGCAAGAGTTTCCCTCATTTCAGGATAATAAATCCAGAATAATGGTAGTTCATACTTGACCTCACCAGTGGTAGGATCAACATTTTCATGTAAAGCTGAAATTCCCAAAATCCGTACTTTCAGCATTGACGCTTCTTTATCGAAATACCATATTTCTTTCAAACGATATCTTTTTATATCGTCAGGATTTATCTCGCTTGGCACAACTTTTACTGTTTCCTCATATGTATCAGGATCATAATATGTAATAGAGTCCATTCGGAAAATCTGCTTTTTTACTTCTTCAACAGTCATGATCTCTTTAAATTCTTCATCCTTGAAAGCAGTAATGGCACCACTATTGATCCCATCGATCAGGATACTAAAAAACGGCCTTTGCGGGCTTCTGAAAGGTATATTGACCTTTTCCCTTGTTTCAATAATTCTCCATATTTTTTTCGACCAGGGAATATCAGCTTCCCGCAATGCCTCATATGGCATCACCTTTGCTTCAAAAATCAATGATCTTTTTACAATATCATCAAGGTATTTATCACCAAGTGGTTCGCTTGATTCAGTTTTACCTGCAGGATTCTGAGCATTAACACTCAATGAAACCACAACAAATAAGAAATAAAAAAATAATCTTCGCATGATAAAAATAATTTTTAACACATTATTGAATAACGAAAGTCAGAGGATTTATTTCTCTGGATGCTTTATCACCAGGGCATTTGCACCTTACATTTTCAAAGAAATATCTGTCACCAGCCTTTGCAACATTAACAAGTGCCTGAGCATCAGCACCATATCTGCCTCCTCTGTTCTCGGCTACTTTAGGATCTTCTCTTTTTGGAGATCTTACCAATCTGAATCCTTCAATATCACATTTAGCATCAAAATCAAATCCTTCCAGCCTTGGTATGATACCACCCTGTGCTTTAAACTCTCCGGAAGAAATTGCACCTGAAAGTTTACTTCCTAATTTTGCAACAGGGTCAGGAATTCTTTTCACCCTAAAACCTTTTTTTGCACCGGCAATTCCAGGTGCAGAAACATCAATATAAGCAAATTCACCAGCGGGAGTCGGGCTCGATACAGTTACCGTATACGTTCCATCTGAATTCTTGCTTATGGAACCTCCACCTCCTCCTGACATTGAAACTTTCATGAGGTTGCTTGAAATACCGGCAGCTGAAACTTCAACTGGATTCGGAACCCCAATATAAAATACATTCATTTTCGTAGCGGAAATTGCTACTGATCTTTCACCAACTTCATATTCAAATTCTTTCCTGTAAGTCTTCACCTCACCAGTTACAGGGTTTGTTACGCTTACCGCAGCATTATATTTTTTAACACCGGTTTGAGTTCCAACAGCTGTATATTTTGCAACTCCATTTTTATCAACAGGTACTCTTCCTCCATTGATTGTTATACTGACTCCTGTATTGGAAGCTGATGAAGCAAACGCAGTTAAAAATACTTCAGTCTCGAATTTTTCACCTTTAATAATATATGATTTAACGGGTGCTGAAGCCACAGTAAATTCATCGAGAACTACATCCCTACCTCCCATTTTTCCAAGAAAATGCTGAAAAACAGCTGCTTCAGTCGCCTTGACATCATTTTTGTATTTTGCAAAAATCGGAAGAACTGCTCCTACAGGCATGTGATTGAAATTAAAATCTGCCCAGTTTCTTCTTTTGGTCTTGGAAAGTTTCCAGGACTCATCATCAATAGTCAGCGGAATTTTTGATGCAAATGCCGCTCTTTCATTAGGTTCGATAAGTTCAAGGAATTTTTGTCTGTACTCCAGTACTTTGTCGTGAAGTTCCATTCCCTTTCCCTTGTCAACAAGATATTTAGTAGTAATATCAAAATTTCTTTCACCTTTAGGTTTTTTGATTGAACCCACAAATTCATAATCTTTATCGTCAACTACTCCATTTTTATCTCCTGTCTGATCAACTATATGGTCAGTAATTTCATCAATAAAATCGCTTAATTCTTTACCATAAGCAGATATTTTATCCACTTTTGCAGCATATGGTGCATATATTGGTTTTGCTTTTGCTCTTTCTTTGATTTCTGCAGGGAGTCTTTTATTCTGGTCGTCGAGGGCAATACTGGATTTTGACAATCCGTCATTAACCATATCAAACGCATTAAAGACTTCAGCAGAAACGTTCAAAGCAAGAAGAGCGGTCAGAACGATATACATAACGTTTATCATTAACTGACGCGGTTCCTTTGGAATTGACATATATCTTTATTTAATAGTTATTATAAAATATTTAAAATTTTAGCCTTTAAACTGATAAGCAGCTAAAACGTTTCCGTACACTTTATTAAGGTGTTCGAGATTATTGTTCAAAGAAGTCATGTGAGCTTTATATTTAACAGTATCTTCAGCTGTTTCGCTTAATGTAGCTAAAGCTTCATTGATCTTTTTGTAGAAATTGTGCATTGATTTAACATTGTCGGCTGTTTCTGAAAAATCGATTTCCTGCAGAGCTCTTAATGAACCAAGGCTTTTTGACATAGTCTGAAGTTCTTCAAGCATTCCGCCCAATTTTGATTCAACATTATCTGCGTTCAGAGGTCGATATTCTGAACTGCCACCTTCTGTTAGGGGAATCAATTTTGCATTGTGTTTATCCAAACCAGGATATAGTTTTTCCCAGTAATAATCTTTTTCAGGTCCAATGAGACCTAAAAACAGGAATATAAAAGCCTCAACACCAAGACCAATGGTGATAGCAAGGCTACCCCAGGATGCATTAGTTAATTTACCCAAAGCTCCAAGCATTACAACAGATGCTCCGACTCCGATTGCCAAATTTTTCAAATATTTAAATTCATTTGATTTTAAGAAACTCATAATACTTTTTTTTGATTAATTAATTAATAATTTTTCCGTTGCTTATAATAATTTAATTTTTATCAGTTAAAATCTGAAATAGATCTGCCAAGGAAAGTCAGGACTGATCTATAGCCAATATAAGATTTGGTTGTATCCTGAAATTCATAATCCCTTGTTCCGTTTTGCAGATAGAAATAAACATCTTTCCATGAACCACCTCTGATCACCTTTCTCTTCATTGCTAGTGGATCATCGTCATTTGCCTTGTAAGTAATATTTGGATTCAGGTCATGTTCAATCTGATAGCCATATGGAACATAAGCAGTTTCTGTCCATTCTGAAACATTTCCAGCCATATTGAATAAGCCATAATCATTAGGAAAATAAGCATCTGATTTTACAGTGATCATACCTCCATCTTCTCCATAATTACCTCTTCCGGGTTTAAAGTTAGCCAGAGGACATCCTTTTGCATTTCTCACATAATAAGAACCCCACGGATATGAGTTTCTTTCATGACCTCCTCTTGCTGCCCATTCCCATTCTGCTTCGGTTGGCAACCTGAATTCCTCAGTATTCACCGCATTTCCACTGTAGGAATTCCAATGTTTTGTTCTCCAGTAATTAAATGCATTTGCCATATTCCAGCTAACACCTACAACAGGATAATCATCGTAAGCAGGGTGCCAGAAATAATTTCTTGTGAATGGTTCATTATATGAATATGCAAAATCTCTGATCCACACAAGTGTATCAGGATATACATTGACCTTTTCCTTATTAATCAGGCCTGAACGTGATATTTCCTTATCATGTGCTGCCTTTTGCCAGTCAACCCACTGCCATTGATAAACCAATTTCCTGGTATCCATCTCCTTTTTTCCATCCATCACCATATCGCCCTGAAAATACATTTCATCAAGACCCTCATCAGCCCAGTCAATTTCCTGTTCCCAGTCAATCCTTTCAACACCGTCATCATTATCAAAAACATTTCCAAGTATAGTATGAGCAATGGAATCTCTCACATAATAAACGAATTGCCTGTATTCGTTATTGGTGATCTCAGTATCATCCATATAAAAACCATTAATTGAAACGGCTTTTTGCCTTTTGATATAAGTTCGGAACATATCGTCATCATCTTGTCCCATCTGCATATATCCTGAGGGTATATAAACCATACCATAAGGATTGATTCCTCTCCATTTAGGTCTGTCCTGGACTCCGGTTAACTGCCCTGTTTCCCTGCTGCCGCAGGCCGTAAAAACTATTGCGAAATAGATAAGTCCAAATAGAAAAATTACTGCTTTTTTCATAGTTAATTCAAGTGTTTTACCTAATTTTTTAAAAAACGAGCGTAAAGATATGTTCGTTTTTTCGAACAAACAAAATTAATTAATAAATATTTAAAAAAATGTTGCCAATGTTGAAACTTCTAAAACAAAATATTATTTCAAATTTTATAAAAATTTTTTCCAAAAGTATTAAAAATATTGATTTATAACTGTTGCTAATTATTTTTATTCAATTGTTTAGAATAATTCAATATAATCTGGGATTAAAAATGATATTCGGCAATTTCGGTTTCCTTTCGGGACTTCCTAAATTAAAAAAAACAGTCATCTGGTGAGAGCCATTATGAGCCTCAGATAAACCACTTAGACCTATATCATATGAATATACCAGTTTTAAATTTCTGCTTATATCTGCTCCTCCAATTAAACCAAGTGCATCAAATGAGTTTTTATTATACCCCCTCAGATTAATCCCGGTTATATAATTATTTTTTAAAATAGCGATAATACCCGTCTCTGTCTGGAAACTGTTAAAATCTGAAAATACAACAAGATTAAATCTTAACAGGATTAAATCATTCAGTTTTTGCTGAAACTGAAAATTCATCCTGAGTAAATCCGGTGTACTGATCCCAACTTTTTGTAATCCTGAAATATCCTTATCAAATTCTATTCCAATTTCGATATTTTTCAAAAGATACAAAAAAGAATAGTTCATGCGGATAAAACTTAAATTTTTTCCAAATAAACCTGAAAGATAACTATCATCCGGATCATATCGGTCATTCTCAAAAAATCCGTCAGGTGTACGTATTTTATCATTTTTCAACTTAAAACTTAGATAATTGAGTCCAATACCCGCCGAAAAATCACCAATGCCTGACCTATATATATAATTGTAGGAATAATTAAATCCATAAACGCTTTTTGCCCCAATATTAACAAAGTCTATTCCAAAACCCATCCCGCCGGACAGTGCCAAAACCGGAGAAAAAAAATCAACATTGTACACCTCAGGATTTGAGGGTAACTCTACCCATTGTTGTCTTGTGTTCAATCGCAATATCCTGTTGCCGGATATTCCAGCATATGCCTTGTTGATCTGATACTTTTCCATAAAATTGATTGAACTCAGAGGGAAATTTTGAGAACATAATTGCGGTTCTATGCACAGAAGTAAAACAAAAAATGCGAAAAGTCTGATCATTTACAATTTCTATACAACTTTAATTAATAATAAAAATGTTATAAAAATAATTCACAAAAATAAAGCAGTTTGATAAAATTTAAAAAAAAACACTGAATATGTTTAGTTAATGATCAAATATTTTTCCGTAAAAGTTAATTTTCCGTAAAATGATAAATTCCTTTTGTTTAATAGAGTAACTAAATTAAAAAAGTCTTAATAATTATCCGTTGTTAATGTGAATCAATGGTTAAAAAACAGAGTGCCTATATCGCGTTTTATACAATAAATTGTCGTCTGACAGCCTGAAAACACTCTAAGAACCTATGTGTTTCCCCTGTGAAAATCAGGGCAATTTATTCATTTATTATTTGATTATGCCATTGAATCCAAAGAGCCGTTTTAACCCTTGATTTGCATTATTAACAGATTAGATAATCCTCTGAAAAAAAATACAGGTTTGTATTTGGCTGTCATTAAAACACTTGAAACCCAAAATCAAAGATTAATCTTGATTTGTCAGATATTAACTTTATTTTTGCAGATCAAAATGCAAAATGATAAAAATTGGTAACATACAATTGAATGATAACCCATTGCTTCTGGCACCTATGGAAGATATCAGTGATCCTCCTTTCAGGATATTATGCAAAAAGCAGGGCTGTGATATGCTCTACACTGAATTCGTTTCTGTTGAAGGCCTGATAAGAAATGCAGAAAAAAGTATAAAGAAGCTTGACATTTTTAAGGAAGAAAGACCAGTTGGCATACAGATATTCGGCAGCGAACTGGAATCAATGAGGGATGCTGTGAAAATAATAGAAAGATTTAAACCTGATATTATAGATATTAATTTTGGTTGTCCGGTCAAAAAGGTGGTTTGTAAAGGATCAGGAGCTGCCATATTGAAAGATAAAGCTAAAATGGCCAGAATAACCAAAGCGATAGTTGATTCAACTGATATTCCGGTAACCGTTAAAACACGGCTTGGCTGGGATGAAAACTCAATACAAATAGTTGAGGTTGCTGAAATGCTTCAGGAAGCAGGAATCAAAGCATTGACTGTTCATGCCAGGACCAGAAACCAAATGTACAAAGGAGAATCGGACTGGAGTCACCTGCTGAAGATCAAAGAAAATAAAAAAATCATCATTCCTGTTTTTGGTAACGGGGACATTAATTCACCGAAAAAGGCATTGGAATATAAAGAAAAATACAAAGTAGACGGTTTGATGATAGGAAGAGCAGCGATTGGATATCCATGGATATTCCGTGAAATAAAGCATTTTTTTAATACCGGGGAATTGCTTCCTCCTCCTTCTGTTGAAGAACGGGTAAACGCTGTGAAAGATCATCTTTCTTATGGAATTGATTGGAAAGGAGAAAGAGCAGCTATTAATGAAATGAGGCAACATTATTCAAATTATTTCAAAGGCTTAAGGGACATTAAGGAATTCAGAAATGAGCTTGTTACAACAAACAATGCAACAGATTTGTTAAGAATCCTTGACAGAATGGTGATTAGATATAAACATGAATCAACCGGTTAATTAATTTATTGTAGCCTTTTTGATTTTTCCAATTGATAGTGAAATAATGATTATAAAACTAAATAAAACTGAAGCCGAGATTCTCAGAACAATCTCTGAAGCTGCGTCTAGTCTGAATCTTGAAGCTCATGTTATCGGTGGATTTGTAAGAGATAAAATATTAGGTCGCCCATGCAAAGATATTGACATAACCTGCGTCGGAGATGGAATACATCTTGCCATCAAAACTGCAGAATTAATGAACATAAAAAAAGAGGTTCATATTTTCAAAAATTTCGGAACTGCAATGCTCAAATTCAAAGGCTATGTAATTGAATTTGTAGGAGCAAGAAAAGAATCTTACAATTATAGCAGCAGAAAACCATTGGTGTCTCCCGGAAGTCTTATGGATGATCTTTTAAGAAGGGATTTTACTATAAATACCCTGTCTGTTGAATTAAAAAATATTGAAAGTAACACAGTATATGACCCATTCAATGGACTGACCGACCTTGAAAATAAAACAATCAGAACCCCACAAAGCCCTGAAATGACTTTCTCAGATGATCCTTTGAGAATGATGAGGGCTATTAGATTTGCCTCACAACTTGACTTTAACATAGAGGAAACCACTTTTACTGCCATTTCTTCAATCAGGGAACGCATAAAAATAGTATCAGAAGAAAGAGTGACTGATGAATTGCAAAAAATAATAGCTTGCAAAAAACCTGGGATTGGATTCAGGCTTTTATTTGAAAGTGGGCTACTTGAAATCATTTTTCCGGAAATGTTTGAACTAAAAGGAGTAGAAACGAAAAACGGAATTTCACATAAAGATAATCTGTTTCATACTATTCAGGTGCTTGATAACCTTAGTGAAAAGACAGAAAACATCTGGCTCAGATGGGCGGCTATCATGCATGATATCGGCAAGGCAAAAACAAAAAAATTCCAGGATAGCGAAGGTTGGACATTCCATGGGCATGAAATAGTGGGAGCATCAATGACTTACAATATTTTTAAAAGAATGAAACTCCCTCTTGACAACAAAATGAAATATGTTCAGAAACTGGTAAAACTTCATCTGCGTCCGATGGCATTAGTCAATGATACCGTATCAGATAGTGCTGTACGAAGATTGCTTTTTGATGCTGGTGATGATATAGATGATTTGATGCTGTTAGCCAGGGCAGATATTACTTCTAAAAATATGGTTAAGATTCAGACGGTTCTGAAAAATTATGATCTTGTTATTGAAAAATTAAAAGAAGTTGAAGAAAAAGACAAACTTAGAAACTGGCAACCTCCAGTGAGCGGTGAGATGATAATGAATACTTTTGGATTAAGTCCCGGCAGGGAAATAGGCATTATAAAGAACGAAATCAGAGAAGCCATTCTGGACGGAATGATAAAAAATGATTTTCATGAAGCCTATAAATTTATGCTGAGCACAGGAGAAAAAATGGGATTCAGGCCTTTAACAATTGAAAACCAGAAAACAAATGATATATCTTGAACATGATAAGATTTTTGCTGCTTTCCGACTACCCGGCACTGATAAATCCTGCCTGATACTTCAAAATGATAAGATGTTGTATGATTATGATATTCAGTCTTTCAGGGAAAAAGGTTTTATAGTCCATCCATTTTCCACATTAAATAATAAATCATTTTTTATCAAGGCAGATGAGGTTTATCACGATAAAGAATTTGTTTTCATTCCTGAAAAAATAAATACGACAGGTACATTTTCTAAAAAAGACTACCTGAAAAGTGCAAAAATATTTTTAAGCGCTGTAAAAACTGATTTTGAAAAACTTGTTCTGTCCCGGATTAAATCCATTAAGGCATTTCCGGGCAATATTTATTTATTGTTTCAGATATTGTGCAAAAAATATCCAAAAGCTTTTGTTTTTATATTTAATCATCCTTATTCAGGAACCTGGATCGGAGCCAGTCCTGAGATTCTTATTTCAGGCAGAAAAAAAATGCTTAGCACAACTGCCCTGGCCGGCACTCAATTGATTCTAAAAAACCATGAACCTAAATGGAATCAAAAGGAAATCAACGAACAAGCTTCTGTAATGACTTATATAGAAGAAATCCTTGACAT
Organism: Deltaproteobacteria bacterium; assembly: GCA_050258615.1. Taxonomy (GTDB): domain Bacteria; phylum Bacteroidota; class Bacteroidia; order Chitinophagales; family Saprospiraceae; genus JADJGA01. Next base: position 73,457 of record JBLMZC010000034.1, read on the forward strand.
GAAAAATCTCGAATTCATCAAGAATGGACCGTTCAATAAAATAGCTGCAGAATTCGAATCACAAAATTTAGTCCACCTCGCAACAGAATACTTAATATTAAATGAAGCTGACCCCTATACCCTGGCAATGGACCTTCATCCCACCCCAGCTGTATGCGGCATACCAAAACAAGATGCATCCATGTTTATTTTGGAACAGGAAATCCATGACAGGGCATATTATTCAGGATTTCTGGGACCGGTAAATTATGAAGAAAATGACGAATTGCACCTGTTCGTAAATTTAAGAAGTATGGAAGTTTTCAGCAATGAGTTTTTGCTTTACATTGGTGGTGGCATGAATGACAAAAGCACTGTTAAAAAGGAATGGAAAGAAACAGAAAACAAAGCCAGAACCCTTGAAACTGCAATTGAAGAGTACTTTTCAAAAATTAAGCCTCCCAAAAACCGAGAGGCTTAACCCTAATCGAAAGGAACATGAAAAACTCTACTTCTCTTTATTTTCCAAATTTAAGAAAAATAAAATAGAAAAACAAGTTTTTACTGATTTATTTTCATTTTTTTTATCTGAGCAATGTTATTGACCCCCTGTAAAGTATTTTCCGTTTGTCATTGAAAACAACTTCAACAAGATAAACATATACACCCGGATTGAGTTTGGTTCCGTTGTAAGTACCATTCCAACTGCCTGCATAACCACCTGATGGTAATATATTCTCTTCAGAAAAGATCTTTTCTCCCCATCTGTCATATATAGTTATATAATTAACAATATTAACCCCTTTACCTGTTTTAATTCTGAAAATATCATTTCTTCCATCACCATCAGGAGAAAAAATGTTTGGAACATCAATGTTACGGAGTGTATTTACTATTATCTGCAGTTCTCCTGTTGATTTACACCCATTTACATCTGTTACTGTTGCATAAATGATATTATCAGCATATGATTCAATTTCAATTTCACTTTTATCATTATTGAGATATGTGAAGTCGGTATATGATTTGTTAATAAGCCATGATATACTATCGATTATTGCATTAGTACTTACACTTACGGTTTCTTTATCGCCGAGATCAATCACCAGTTTATCACCCAGATCAACTTCGATTTTTTCAGGCTGGGTGACCAGTAACTCTCTTTCTGACTTACATCCTTCTGAATCAAAAACCGAAATCAGGTAGGGAGTCTGTGCAGCAAAAACTTTTCTGCAGGAATCAAGTGGAAATAATGATCCTCCATTGATAGTGAATTTGTATCCTTGTCCACTTCCTCCCTTGACATTTCTAACTGTAATACATGTCTGACCACCCCAGCATTTGATATCTCCAACCTGAACTGGAGTAAAAGTAATTGGTTCCTGTTCCTTGATCTCATAACTGATAAAATCACTACACCCTTTATGGTCAGTGACAGTAACACTATAAATTCCTTTTGATAAATTCCCTGCACTTGTGGTTTTTGAAACATCAGGATTCCATTTGAAGGTGAATGGTCCGTTCTGATTTCCACCGGTAAATTTGATATGAATTTCGCCTGTGTTATTTCCTGAACAACTCACATTTTTTGTCTTGGCAGAATCTATTTTCACTATTAATTCATCGGGCTGCGTTACAGTTATAGAATCAGACACAGTGCACAGGTTTGCATCTGTAATCTGAATGTGATATTTTCTTGCACATAACCCTGTTGCAACTGCACCATCAACTCCTGTTTCCTGCCATTTATAAAAATAAGCTGCCGGATTTCCACCTGAAGCTTTCAGGATTGCAGAGCCATTACAATCACCATAGCATGTCGGCATTATTACTTTGGAATTTATTTTATCCAATGTAAGTTTTGGTGGGACAGGAATATTAATTGTATCCGTTAATGTACAAACATTTCCATTTATTGTATTGTAGGCTACAGAAATTATATTATCACCTCCTTTTAAATTATCAAAAGTGATGATCTTCCCTGTTTTTGAAGCTCCGTTATTTATCCTGAATGTATAAACGCTCAAAGGGTTATTGCCTCCCGAAGCATTTATTGCTACTGAACCATCTGCAGTAATCCCGTCATTGCAGGAAATCCCTTTAAGTGCAAGTATTTCAATTTGAATCTTTGGTGCTCCGGGCACTAAAACTGAATCTTTGACCGTACATGATCCTCCATCTGATATACTAACATAATAAGTTCCTGCCTGCAGATTATTAACACATTTGCCTGCCATACCATTGCTCCATTTATAAGTAAAACCGGTATCATTTCCAACCAGATTGATACAGGCTCCACCTTTCAGACCTCCCGTTTCTCCAATACCACATTCTGCAGGAGTAACTGTTTTGTTATAGCTAAATGGCTTAGGTTCAGCTACAACTATTGTGTCCCGAATAGTGCATAACTTATCCTTAAGTTCAATAATATAAGTGCCGGGTCCTACTCCGGTTAATATATTGGTGGTACCAAGTTCAACATTTAGCAAAGACGTCCACCTGTAAACTATAGGGCCATTATCTGAACGTGCATAAACTTTAATATCAGTCTTTGCATCAGGATTACATCCGAGTGGCTTATAGCTGATACTATCTATCTGAACGAGACCTTCAAACCTGGATACAGAAAACACTGTTGTATCTTTGCATCCGTTTGCATCTTCAATAAAAACAGTATAATCACCGACGTCGAGATTTTTATAAGTATGTGTCAAACTCCCAACATTGATTGTTTGAGGTGAACCAATACCTGTCAGTGTTATAGGTTTAGTTCCTCCGGTTACTGTAATTGCGGCATTTGCAAGTTGGCTTGCGTCGCAGCCCACTTTTCCAATATTTTGTGTAACTATAATTGGTGGTGGTTCATCCAGGTAAAATGTATCACGGACCTGGCATCCTGTGGTAGTCTCTTCCATTATGATAACATATCTGCCATCAGTTAGATCAGGAATGACAAACCTGTTATTGCTTATTTTATTAAACGGATATTGAGGGAAAACAGGATATTTTAAAGTATAATTTGGGTTCGTGAAACCAGTCAGATCACCGGAAAGGGTGATGGAACCGTCATCAGAACCATAGCACTTCGGATCAATAATTGTTGAGTCTGTTATAATCATGATATATTTGACTCCTATATCAATAGAAAATTCTTCAGTCTTACAATAGGAATATTTGTCATTTGCCCTTAGTGTTATTTTACCTGCACCTGCCAGATTAAAAAGAGATTGGTTAAAATCCTTAACTTCAAATTTATTTGAGCCAAACTGCCATGTAAAATTATATCCAAAAAGAGGATCCGGGGTACCTCCTTTTATGGTAGCAAGTATTTTTCCATCATTCACACCCTTGCATGAAGCTTCACTAAGTACCTGATATTCAAGTTCAAGTTTTGGCACAAATAAAGTAGCGAATGTGTCTGTCTTGCATCCTGTTGCCTTATCGACGATAGTAACACCATATGTGCCGGCTATCAGGTTTTCAAGGGTATCAAGGCCGAATACATTTGTTGACCACCTGATACTATGCTGGAAAAAATCTCCATTTTTGACCGAAATAATTATTTTTCCATCATCAAACCCATAACAGCTTGGATTACTGACTTGTACAAAATCAAATTCCAGGGGTGGAACTGTTCCAATAAAAATATTACCTGTATTAAATACAATACTGTTATTATCAGTAACTGTAATTGTATAATTGTTTCCGGCATAGAGTCCAAACACAGTTGTTTCTACCTTTTCCTGATTTACAATACCACTCTCAATAGTTTGTGATGATTGATCTTTTATTACATAACTGTATGGAGCAGTACCATTGTAAATTTTAAAAGTTAAACTGGATTCAGGTTTAAATTTATTGTCACTACCGCAATAGGTAGTGCTTACATACAATCCATCAGGGGAATCGATACAGAACAATCCATTCTCGACATAAGGATAAATATCCTCAAGATTACTATCAACGGCCTGAAAATAAGTAAGATTAACCGGTGAACATTCTCCTATTTTTCCAATAGCCTTAAAACACAGCCAAAACAATACGGTATTGTCCGGTAGAGTGGAAGAATTTATATCTTCGTAAGTGAATATCAATATTCCTGGTGTTTCATTTGTTATTTTATAAGTGTCAGGAAACTGTGCTATTAAAGTATCAAACTCAATTATTGCAGGGTCATAATCAATTCTGCCAGTGATATATTCGAGGTTCTGGAAATCTCTTACCTTAAAGGAAAAACACTCGGTCTCACCAGGCTTAGCAGAAATTGTATCAATCGAAAAAGTAGGATTAACGCCTTTTGACACTTTTATTTGGCTTGTTTCTGAACAAGAGAATTTGTCAGTAATTATAGCATTATATTCGCTATACTCTTTAAGTAAAACTGTAACTCTGTCTCCATGCGAAATACCTGCTGTTGGTACTGACAATTTATTTGGTAAAAAATATGTGTCATGGATCTCAATGCTCGCATATTCTTTTTTTATCCCATATCTTTGTAAATAGTATTCGGGAGCTCCACCACTTACCATAAAACTTAGTTTAAGTGGATTTCCATCGACATTATACTGTATATCCGATATCTTGATGGGATTTAAATATACGACAGGAAAAGATTCAGCAGGGGAGGCTTTTACACATGGACCACCATTCTCATGATATCCACGGTTGCCAATCCTGTAATCAACAGTAACAGGAGCATAATGTATTAAAGTAGGATTTCCCGGGGGACTAATAATCTGATTGAATGTACTGAAACCTGCATACAAATAGTTTTCAAATTTTGCATCTCCATTTAGATTATCAACTGAGATCATCTGATGAGGATCTCCTGAAAATCTCCAGATCGGATCGTTGTAGATTTCATTTTTTGAGTCTCCTGCAATTGTTGGTTTTCCTTTATACCATCCGTAGCCGATTCCGGGAGGAGTTGTAGGGTCAGGATCCCCGGTCAATATATAATCATCATTATGATCAATATAAAAACGGTCATTCCAGCAAAGGAAAATAGTATCAGTCAAACTCCTTCTGGTACTTTTACCAATAAAATTGCTGATTTTATTTATAGTACCAACATTGTTTGTGCACTGACCTGTTAATTCACCGTTATTATCTAAACTAGCCAGAAAAATCATAAAAACGGGAATCATCAAAATCCGTATTTTCATAAGATTATTTTTTCACATATTATTAAGTGGTGATTATCAACTTATTATGACTAAATATTTATTCAATCATTTGGTCAGAAAATAAAACCTCCACTTTACAAAAATTATTCGTTCTCTTACATTTTTATTTTTCAGCGCAAATATATATAATATAAATATAAAATATGATCTTATTAAAGAATAATAAGCAAGAAATAATTAATATATATTATTTGCATCAATTTCAGTTTATCAGTTGAAAGACAATTCTGCACTTCAAACTAACCTGACGAATCAAAAAGAATATTTCACACCAGTGGTCAGACAATCCCCAAGCTTTTCGGACTGTGAATTTAAGTTATCATCCGACAAATAAGCTTGCCCGTGCCAATTTCAAAGTTAACCACTAAACCACCTCTAAATATTCAAAACACAATTTCTTACATTTTATTATTAGATGCGATAATTATTATTTTTGCTGCATAAAAAATGCATTAAAATACAGTTAATTTTTCACGTAAAACTATCAATCATCAATGATTTTAACACAAAGGGATGTATTTAAATTAACCCGGATGTTATAAATCAAATTATTGTATTAATTAAAATAATAATCATTATATCAAAATAAAATATTTTACCTTTGCTGTTGTTATTAAAATACAGCAAAAAGTAATATCAATATCATAGTTAAGAATATGGGCAATAATACCAAATTTTCATTGAAAGACCTGATTGAATTTATTTTCAGCAAATTATTCGTTAAGCAAATTGTATATATTTTAGTTTTTTATCTTGCTATTGCGCTTATCCTGCTTTTATGGCTACGTTTTTACACCAATCATGGACAGAAGCTGGAACTTCCGGATTACAGAAACAAAACATATGAAAAATCGAAACTGGATGCAAAAAAGAAAAATTTTGAATTATTGATTGATGATTCAATACATGTAGTCGGTAGGAAAGGAGGAATAATTATTGGCCAGAATCCTAAACCGGGTTCTTTTGTAAAGGAAAACAGAAAAATATATGTCCTGGTTACCAAATACAGCCCTGATAAAATTAAAATAGAAGAGTTGCCATCACTTTACGGAAGGAGTTTTGATACAAAGAAAAAAGAACTTGAACTCATCGGATTAAGGTCCAAGATCATTGGTTATGAATATGATAAGGGCGAACCCAACTACATCCTGAAAGTCTATTACAGAGGCAGGCCTATCATTACAAGTGAAGGCAACAGTACCGGAATACAAATCGATAAAGGAGGTGTACTTGATTTTGTATTGAGTAAAAAATCAGGAGGCATGACTGATTTGCCGGATTTCAGATGTATGTCTGTAAGTCAGGCAATTTTTATGATTGAAAGCAGAAACCTTATGGTTGGAGCAATTACAAAAAATGGTATACTGGTGAGTGAACCCACAGGTTTTGTTGTCAGCCAGTCTCCATCGCCAATATCTGAGATAGCAATGGAAACAAGTGTCAATCTTGAGATCAGTGATAAATTACCTGCCGATTGCCGTTGATCAATATGCTTCTGACCAGTTATCCTGCATTTCCAGCAATTTTTTATCTATCCAGTCTTTTGATTTATTCATCAGTATTACCGGATCATTGTTTTCAATAGGCGTTCCGAAACTCATTTTTACATGAGTAAATAATTTTCCGAACTGGTTAATAAATTGTCTTGTCATTGATGTAGATTTCCAGAGGTCGAACTTATCTTTATACTCCAGAGCGACCGGAACAACCCTGAATCCATTTTTTGCTGCTTCTTCAAAGGCTCCCAGCCGGAATGACATGGTTGTTTTACCGGTATTAGTCGTTCCCTCAGGATAAAGAATCACATTATTGCCTGATTGTAAAATTTCGACTATAGCTTTCCTGGCAGCTTCCCTACTATCTTTGCTTTTCCTTTCCAGATAAAAAATACCTGTATAATTTGCAATGAATCCCAGAACAGGTATATCCTCAACTTCTGCCTTTGACAAAATAAATGCATTAAGATGCTTGAGGTTGACAAAGAAATCTGTCATACCCCTGTGATTACAAACATATAAGGCGGGAGAGGAATCAGGTTTTCCTTCAATCTGCTCATTAATACCCATTACGAAATTGAGAAATGTAAGATAGTATTTTCTGAAAGCAAAACCACTGTTTGTAGTGTGTCTGAAAAACAATTTAGCTATTAATAAATACACCGAAAATGAAACAATCAATGTTACAGCAAATATAATCAATCGGATGAAGGCAAGAATACTTTTAAAAATAATCATGTTCTATTTGTTTTTATATTGATAATATTGTTCAAGGATCATTCCATCCGTGAGTCCCATTTTCGGAACATAAATCAAATCGATACCTGCCATTTGCATGATCCTGATATAAATTTCAGTTGCGGGCACAATAACATCAGCCCTGTCAGGATTCATCCTTAACTGGTCGATTCTGTCTTCGACTGACATGGAGACAAGGTATTCATAGGTATCCTTCAATTCGTTGAGGTTTACTGGTTCAAGATATCTTTTCCGTGCAAGCTGTGAAATTTTGTTTATGTTGCCACCTGTCCCTATAGCAGTAATTTTGTCTGCTTTTAGAGTATTCTCCTTTAACCAATTTTCAATTATTTGCCAAATTCCCTCCTGAACCTTTTTTTTCAACATTCTGATAGTACCTATCTGGAAGGATTTTGATATCTTATTGTCATTTTTACTAAAAATAGTCAATTCAGTACTTCCACCTCCAACATCAATAAATAAATGGGGTAGTGTATCCCGGAATTCAGAAAAATTGAAGGATTTAAAAATGAGTTCAGCTTCCCTGTCTCCATCTATAACTTCAATTTGAAGTTTAGTTTTTTTGTAGATCTTATCAATTACATAATCACGGTTTGAAGCTTCCCTCATTGCTGAGGTTGCATAGGAAACGATATTTTTGACATCATATGCAGCTGCTAATAGTTTGAAGCTTTTCATAGTAAGAATAAACTTTTTAAGCTTTGCTGGACTTATTTCACCTGTTTCAAAAACATCTTCACCGAGTCTTAGAGGTGCCCTGACCAGCTGAATTGGCTGAACTATTTCATGGTCGTTTTCGATTACTATCTTTCCTATCATTATCCTTCCTGCATTGGTTCCAATGTCGATAGCTGCATAAAGTTTATCTTTCATTTTTGAATTTTGGCGCAAATATAATAATTTCTTATCTTTGCGCGAACATCAAATGAAAATCGGGATGAATCCAAATGTCAACTCCGAGATAGGTAAATTGAGAAAAGTCATTATTCACAGACCTGATGAAGGATTATCAAGAATATCTCCTAAGAAAGCAGAGGAATTACTGTTTGATGATATAATATATCTGGAACTCATGCAACATGAACACGATATATTCACAGATGTTCTAAAAGCCTTTTTAGGAAGGGAAAATGTACTCGATGCGGCAAAAATGCTGAAGGAAGCCCTTAAATTATCTGATCAGGCTAAAGCAGATTTGATTAACAGTATTGTTTTGTTTGAAGAATTGCCTTCGAGATACAGGGAAATACTAGCTTCTTATCCCAACAAGGAACTTGCGGAACTGCTCATTACCGGATTTTGCAAAAATGAAGAATCATATCTTTTTGATGCAATTCCCAATTTCATTTTCACCCGGGATATTGCTGTGATCATCAAAGATCATGTTCTGATCACCAAAGCAGCAAGGGAAGCAAGGCACAGGGAAAATATTATTGCGAGATTTATTATAAAAAATCACCCACTTTTTGAGTCAACGGGAAAAGAAAACAAAATAATCGACCTGAATGATCTGGATCTTTTTCCACCATCAAGAAAGGCTGAACCAGTCTCACTCGAAGGAGGGGATGTAATGATGATTCATGAAGACTATCTTTTAATAGGACATAGCGAACGAACTTCCAAACATGCTATCAATCTTTTGAAAAATTACCTGTTTGAGAGAAAAATTATTGACAATGTTGTGGAGATTGAGATCCCTCATGAACGCAATTATATGCATCTTGATACAATTTTCACCCAGATAAATCACAATCATATCGTGGCATACAAACCTATCGTTTATGAAGGGATAGGATCATTGGTCACCAGATTTAATAAATCAGGAGATACAAAAGAGTACAATAGTATTAAAGATCTGTTTTTGTCGGAAATAAATCCTGATATGCATTTTATTTTCGGAGGTGATGGAGTTTATCCCTATCAGGAAAGGGAACAATGGACCGATGGCTGTAATCTTGTGGCACTAAGGCCCGGAGTTGCTGTTGCATACGACCGCAATCACAAAACCGAAGAGGCATTGATCAGAGAAGGGTACGAAATTTACCCTGCGAGGCAGTTACTAAATGATATAAAAAAACACGGACTTTTAGCAGAAAATTTATCAAATACGATAATAACTATCCCTTCGACTGAACTATCACGAGGCAGGGGTGGATCTCATTGTATGACTTGTCCGGTAATAAGAGAATAATATGTACACAAATAGATTTTCGTTCAGAATAAGATATGCTGATACAGATCAGATGGGATATGCATATTATGGCAATTATGCAAAATACTATGAGATTGGCAGGGTTGAAACTATTCGTTCACTGGGTTTCTCTTATCGTGATTTTGAAAAAAAACTTGGGATTATGCTTCCTGTTGTACACCTTGAATCGAGATATCTGAAACCGGCATATTATGACGATCTATTAACTGTTGAAACCCAAATAAAGGAAATGCCAACAAAACTGATCACATTTCACTGCAATATTTTTAATGAAAATGAAGAACTCATAAATACTGGTGTTATTAAACTTTTTTTTGTTGATATGCAAACAAATAAAAGAGTGTCAGCACCTATTCTTTTAACTAGTAAATTAAATGCGTATTTTGATTGAAAAATTAAAATATTACTGGAATAATTTTTTCTCAATTCCTATTATAGCAAAATTGATAGAATGGGCAAAAAATACTGTATTGCCAGGATTTGACGGTGTCCCATTGTACAATTCTCTTGTTTTTGTCTATGATGAGGCAATGAAAGATGATATAATGATGAGGTCACGGGCAATTTCTTTCAGTTTTTTCATTGCACTGATACCGGCTATTATTTTTTTGCTTACCTTGGTTCCTTACCTTCCATTCACCGATTTTTATATAGATACGTGGAAAAATTCGCTAAGCGGGTTTTTACCACTTCAGGTTGAAAATTATATTTTCAATCTTATGGATACTCTGGGAAAAAAAACACATTTCAGCTCTCAGCTTATTTCCCTGATCCTGATGTTATATTTCAGCTCCAATGGTGTATCATCAATACTTCTGAGTTTTTACAAATCATACAAATCTACTTACCGACAAAGAAACTATTTTCAGCATAAACTGATGTCCCTTCAAATCACTTTTTTATTGTTCATGTTTATGGTAATATCTTCGGCATTTGTAATTGTGGGGAATTTGTGGCTCGAAAAACTACTTGATTATCTTAACCTGGATTTTGTATCACGTTTTTTGATTTATATAATTAAATGGGTATTGGTTACAATGGTGATTTATTTCATTGTTGCATTATTATACAAATTTGGTCCTGCCATGAAAAAGAGGATAAAATTTATAAGTCCCGGAGCAGGTGTAGCCACATTTCTGGCAATAATTAGTTCTTTGGGATTTTCATATTATGTTAATAATTTTAACAGTTACAATCAGATTTATGGTTCTCTTGGTGCAATTATAGTCACAATGATCTGGATTCAATTGAATTCACTTGCTTTGATTATCGGGTATGAACTCAATGCCAGCATTGCGGTTAACCGGGATTTGGATAATGTGAGAATGAGATAATTAGCTAATTTGACAATGTGATAATTTGAAAATGTGTTAATGTGCTGATTTACAAATTCTAAACCCTCTAAACAAGTATAAACCTTATAAGCCCCTTATTGCATTTACTAATTCTCAAATTAGCTAATTCTCAGATTAACTAATTGGCTAATTTGCTAATCACAATGATATCTCCATCCATTTCTGCTGGTGGCTCAATCTCCATAAGGGTTAAAATAGTTGGTGCCAGATCTGAAAGTTTCCCATCTTTGACTGTAAAATTATTTGCATCCTTGCTTATAAATATCACAGGTACAGGGTTAAGTGAATGTGCTGTATTAGCCGTTCCATCAGGGTTTATCATATTGTCAGCATTTCCATGATCAGCTGTAATAATGAGCATATAATCCTTTTCAAGAGCTGCGGGTACTATCCTGGAAAGATTAAAATCGACAGCCTGCACAGCTTTCATAGCAGCTCCAAAGTCGCCCGTATGCCCCACCATATCACCATTTGCAAAATTCAGTACTATGAGGTCCTGGCCTTGTGTTTCTATTTCCTTTAGCACCGCTTCAGTGACCTCGTAAGAACTCATTTCCGGCTTCAGATCATAGGTAGCAACTTTTGGTGAAGGTATTAAAATCCTCTTTTCATTCTGAAACTCTTCTTCCCTGCCACCACTGAAGAAAAATGTTACATGGGCATATTTTTCTGTTTCAGCGATTCGCAGCTGAGTCCTTCCTGACCTTGATATAATCTCACCAAGGGTATTGACGAGATTGTCTTTATCATAAACAACATGAATGTCTCTGAATTCTTCATCATAATTTGTCATGGTAACAAAATACAAAGGAAGAGCTTTCATTTCAAAATCAGGAAAATCCTTTTGAGAAAGTACTGTTGTCAATTCCCTTGGCCTGTCAGATCTGAAATTGAAAAATAAAACTGCATCTCCTTCCTTAATACTGCCGACCGGATGAGAATTACCGTCTACCATAACGACAGGTTTAATAAACTCATCTGTAATATCTTTTTCATAAGACTTCCGGACTGCAGCTGTAGCAACCGTTTCTTTCTCCCCTATTCCACCTACCATGGCATCATAAGCTAACTTTATCCTCTCCCAGCGCTTATCGCGATCCATCGCATAAAATCTGCCGGATATAGTTGCAATAGCTGAAAGGGAATCTTCTTTACACTTCTCTTCCAGAGTTTTCATATAATTGATTCCACTCCTTGGATCGGTATCTCTACCATCCATAAAAGCATGAACAAAGGTTTTTATTTCGTTATTATTGAAAATATCAATCAGACCTAAAAGATGATCTATATGAGAATGTACTCCACCATCGGACAGTAAACCGAGCAGATGAACAGGTTTATTATTATTTTTCGCATATTGTATAAGTCTTGATATTTCTTCTTTTTTTTCAAGCTCCCCGCTCCTAACATCCTTGTTGATCAATACAAGATCCTGATAAATAATATGACCAGCTCCAATATTCATATGTCCTACTTCAGAATTACCCATCTGACCATCAGGAAGTCCTACAAATTCACCGTATGTTTTCAATTCAGCATTAGGATAATTAGCCATCAGGTAATCAAAGAAAGGGGTCTCTGCTTTATCAATTGCATCGTATTCTTTTTTTATACCTTTTCCCCACCCATCCAGAATAATCAGGGCAAATTTTTTATTTTTCATTTATATTACTGATTTAAATAAATTTGATAATTGATTTGTAAATTTTTAAATAAATTTTAGAACATAATTACAAGTCGTATTGTTTTTGAACCTTTTGATTCATTTAAGGTCTGCTGAAAAACTTTTCCAGATATTATCTTCAGGTAGCGGAGCTTCCAATATTATCTTATTAAATGAAACAGGGTGTATGAATTCAAGCTTCCAGGCATGCAGGCCGATTGACCTGTCGGCATTGGAGCGTCTTGCACCATATTTCACATCTCCCTTGATAAAGCATTTAATATTTGAGAGCTGGGCCCTGATCTGATGAAATCTTCCGGTTAACAGCTCAATTTCAATAAAAAAATAATTTTCAGAACTTTTCAGATATTTATATTTGAGGACTGATTTTTTGCCTGCTGCCAGATCTTCAACCACACAGGTCTTATTTCCCTTTTTTATAAGATAGTTTTCCAGTTTACCATCAGGTGGGTCTGGTTTATTCTCGGTGATAGCAAGATAGGTTTTTTTTGTCCTTTCATTTCCATGGACTGAGCTCATAATGCCTGCATATCTCCTTGTTTTAGCAAACAGGCATAAACCACTCACAGGCCGGTCGAGCCTGTTTATTAGAAAAATAGTACAGTTGTATACCGACTCCAATAGTTTCTGCAATGAGACATCATTACTTTTTCCGGGTTGGGATAATAATCCTGCCTTTTTATTTATACAGATAAAATGATCATCTTCATAAATGATATATTCGCTAAGGTTTTCAATATTCATTATCTGTCCTTTTTTGTAATTGGAAATTGATAATTGATAATTGAAAATTCACATTATGTAATTTGTACATAGTAATTCGAAATTTGTAACTGGTCGCAGTGTTGAAAGGTTTTATGGTTTTGTTGTTTTTTGGTTTTATTGTTTAAAAATTCTAATAATCTATGATTATATGGATAAATCGTACTTCGTAAATCGTACTTCGTAAATCGTAAATCGTAAATCGTAATTATTCTTAATCAACTCAGTGCTCTTTCCACTTATTGGCTTTCCCAAAGCGCGAATCATCTCTTGACATATCTTTTTCCTTGATTGAATGTCTTTTATCAAATGATTTTTTTCCGGTTGCAAGTGCTATTTCTATCTTGATAATTCCTCTCTCAGAAAAATATACTCTTAATGGCACTATAGTAAATCCCTTCTCCATAACCCTGCGAAGCAATTTGTTAAGTTCTGATCTGTTGAGCAGTAGTTTCCTTTCTCTTCTCGGATCATGATTATAGAATGAACCCTGGTCATATTCTGAAATATGCATATTTTTTATCCAAAGTTCACCAGATTTATCAAAACTGCAATATGCTTCATTGATATTGGCTTTGGCTTCCCTTATAGATTTCACTTCGGTACCAGTGAGTAATATGCCGGCTTCAAATATCTGAATAATATGATATTCGAAATTTGCCTTTTTATTTTTGAGCTCTATGGGTTTATTTCCTGCCATATTTTTTTTAGTACGCTTTGGCAAACAATACCCTTCTTGCAGAGGGTTTTCCTGAAATCATATCAAAACCTTCTTCGCTTTCAGCTTCATCAGGAATACATCTGATAGTGGCTTTTGTCAACTCCTTGATCTTTTCCTCAGTTTCAGCAGAACCATCCCAATGAGCATAGACAAAACCTCCCTGTTCTTCAATAACCCGGCTAAACTCCTCAAATGTATCAACCTTACATGTATTTACTCTTCTGAAATCAATTGCCCTTTGTAAAAGATTATTCTGAATATCATCGAGTAGTTCAGTCACATATTGCACGGCATTTTCCATCTCTACTGATACTTTTTCTTTAGTATCCCTGCGTGCTATTTCAAGAACACCATTTTCTATATCCCTGGCACCTATACCAATTCGTACAGGTATACCCTTCATTTCATATTCTGCAAATTTGAATCCGGGTCTGTTCTTGTCATCAGTATCAATTTTCACAGAAATACCTTTCTGCTTTAATTCGCCGGCTATTTTTTTTGCATGAACCATAATCTCATCAAAAGGTTTAGGAATAGGCACTATTACAACCTGTATCGGGGCAAGTTTTGGAGGAAGCACAAGTCCTTCATCATCAGAGTGAGTCATAATAAGTGCTCCGATCAACCTGGTTGATACTCCCCATGAAGTTGCCCAGACAAAATCCTCAACATTATTATCATTAAGGAATTTAACATCAAAAGCCCTGGCAAAATTTTGTCCGAGAAAATGCGATGTCCCGGCCTGTAATGCTTTACCATCCTGCATGAGAGCTTCAATCGTGTAAGTATCCAAGGCACCGGCAAATCTCTCTGATTCCGATTTTGCACCCTTAATAACAGGCATTGCCATAACATTTTGCGCAAATTCAGCATAAAGTTCGTGTATCATTTTTGCTTCAGCCACTGCTTCTTCTTTTGTAGAATGGGCTGTGTGACCTTCCTGCCACAAAAATTCGGCAGTACGCAAAAATGGGCGTGTGCGCATTTCCCATCTCACAATATTGGCCCACTGATTGATAAGAATTGGAAGATCCCTGTAAGATTTTATCCAGTCTTTATATGTATTCCATATTATAGTCTCAGAAGTAGGCCTTACAATCAGTTCTTCTTCCAGTTTTGCTTCAGGATCAACAATAACTCCGCTTCCATCCGGATTATTCATTAGTCTGTGATGGGTCACTACTGCACATTCCTTGGCAAATCCTTCAACATGATCAGCTTCCCTGCTTAAAAAACTCTTTGGTATGAACAGAGGAAAATAGGCATTCTGGTGACCTGTATCCTTAAATCTTTTGTCAAGTTCTTCTTTGATCTTTTCCCAGATAGCATATCCGTAGGGTTTTATTACCATACAACCACGAACAGCTGAATTTTCAGCCAGACCCGCTTTAAATACAATATCCAGATACCACTGTGAATAGTTTTCAGTCCTTGATGTTATCTCTTTTGCCATTATCAGTAAATAAATATGTTAAGGAAAATTTAAAATTCAAATAATTTGAAACTTAGTATAAATGCTATACGTTTAATGATTAAATAAAAGTATTTAAATGTTGAAATAGTTTAATTTTTCCTATAAAACGAAACAAAAATGTCAATTTAACAGAGTTTAGGAAAACTTTAATATTTCATTAACATAAAAATCCGTGCAAAAGTAATAAAATTGCACCGTGAAGTTAACAAAGAATTGAATTTATTATTTCTAAAGCTTAATAAAATGAAAAAGTTAATTTTTTTGGCAGTCCTTTTATCAGTATTCTCATTGAGCATTTATGCTCAGTTCGATGATCTTTATTATGATCCTGAAACTGACATTTCCAACTCTTATGTTGAAGAAACATCCTCTTCAGGAAATAATTATTACAATAATGAAGATGACGGGTATTATGATGATGAGTACTATGATGATGAGTATTATGATGACTATGATTATAGTTATTCCAAGAGGATAAAAAGATTCCACAGGAGTCATTATTTCAATTATTATGATCCGTTTTATTATGATGACTATTGGGATTATTATGGTGGATTTGGCTATTACAGTTATCATAACCCATATTTTTATATGCCGGGGTTTACAATAAGTTTCCACAGGAATTATTACAGACCATGGTATTATAACAGGTACCGATATTACAATTATTACTCCTATACTTACTGGGATAACCCCTGGTGCGGCTCTTACTGGAACGATCCATGGTACTCAGGATGGGGATACGGATATAATAATTATTACTGGAACAATTTTTACTATAATAACTACTACAATAATTATTATAATGATTATGGTTACTATCATTGGGGTGATAATAACTGGTATGGTGATTCGAACAAAAAGAAACATTATGGTAGCAGACGCTCTGTATCCGGTGTATCTCCAAAAAGTGGCAAACCCACCGGAATAAGTGCAGGAACAAGAAATAATCCAAAAGATAATATCATAAAAGACAAAAGTGTTGATATGGGCAAATCAGTTGGTGTCAATAAAGATGAAGGAAGGAGGAAAAGTGATACAGGAAGATCATGGTCTCCATTTGGAGATAAAACCAGAAGTGATGTAAATAAAGCATCAGATGGTGCATCAAAAAGAGGAGATTACAGACCTGACAGATCAACAGATTCAGGCAACCGGGACAATGGCACCGTAAAAAAAGATAACTGGACCAAAAATCCTGATAGAACAAATGATAACAACAGGTATTCTCCGGATGTTAAAAGAGATAATCCTAACACTGGAGAAAGGAGAGAGCCAGGCAGAAATGACTACACACCATCACGTGATAAAACTGACAGCGGAAGAAACATCTACACCCCTGACAGAAGCAGAAGTTCTGAATCTGAAAGATCCGGAATAAACAACTCCGGAGGTCAGAGGCAGGACTCTTACAGACCTGATAATAATTCGGGAAGAAGAAATGAGAATTACAGAACTGAATCAAATTCCCAAAGAAGTTCTGGGAACTATAACAGGTCATCGGGCAATGACAGTAACACGGGAAGAAACTCCTCGTGGTCAACAGGTAGCACCAGGAGTTCAGATTCAGGTAGATCATCAGGAAATAGCTCCTCATGGTCATCTGGTAGCAGCAGGAGTTCAGACTCCGGTAGTTCGTATA
The DNA here is from genome assembly GCA_050258615.1 of Deltaproteobacteria bacterium. Taxonomy (GTDB): domain Bacteria; phylum Bacteroidota; class Bacteroidia; order Chitinophagales; family Saprospiraceae; genus JADJGA01. The sequence goes on from JBLMZC010000034.1 coordinate 90,727, forward strand.
GGTCATCCGGTAGTTCTTCTCCATCGCATTCCAGTGGAAGTTCAGGAAGTAGCTCAGGATCTTCAAGATCATCCGGAGGATCAGAATCGAGAGGGTCAGGACGCAGGTAATAGCTCTTAGAAAAAACAGAAAGGAGTGGTTTTTAACTGCTCCTTTTTTGAATAGTTCAATAAAGCTACTGTAAAAATCAGTTAAATAAAATTATTAAATATAAATAAGAAAAAATAGATGAGATGAAAAAAACAATAATTTTCCTAATATTAACTATTCCGGTTTTCCTTTTTTCACAAACTGTCGAAGATGCTCTCAGGTTCTCGAGAACAGAAAATTTTTCAACTGCGAGAAGTATGGGAGTGGCCGGTGCCTTTGGAGCAATGGGTGCTGATTTCGGAGCGATAAGTTATAATCCTGCATCGCTTGGAAATTACTGGAAAAGTGAAATGGTTTTCACGCTTGGCACACAGACGACAAATACTTTAGGAACGCTTGGAAATGAAGGGACATATAATAGTGATCAGGCATTTAGTTTTGATAACATCGGTCTGGTAAGCAACTGGAGAAATAAATCAGACAACAGGATAATTTCAAGAAGTTTTGCCATAGGGCTGAATAGTGTGGCTTCATATAATTACTTACTGGATACTGAAGGCAATACCGAGGGCAGTATACTTGAAGACAGTGATTTATTCACCAATATAGATTACAGCTCATTTTCAGATTATAAAATTGGAAAGTCACAGTCAATCAGTGAATCCGGAAGCCATAAAGAATTGGTGATAGCTTATGGGCAAAATCATAATGAAATGGTATTGTGGGGAATCTCTTTCGGTATTCCATTTATCAATTACAGTACTGAAAGAAGTTATCTTGAAACAGCTCCCAAAGACCTTATTAATAATCCTGATCTTGATTTTTATTTTAAAAACATAGATTATTCTACAGGGTACAATACAACTGGAGTTGGTATAAATATGAAAGGTGGAGCAATTTTTAAATTACCGGCCAAAACAAGGGTTGGTATATCATTTCATACTCCAAGTATAATCAGGTTTAAAGATGATTATTATGAATACCTGGAAGTTAAAACAGTAAATGACTGGATTTTTGATACCATTGACTATGAGGGCTATTTTGATTACAATCTTAAAACACCATGGAAATTTATTGGTAGTATTGGAAAAGTGTTTGGAAATGAGAAATTCGGAGGTTTTATCAACATGGATGCTGAATACATAAATAATCCAGGCATGAAATTCAATTATCATAAATACAGTTCTGCCACAGAAGACCTGAATGCTGAAAAACAGATCAATAATAAATTAGACAAGGACCTGAAAGGTGCCTTTAACATCAGGTTGGGTTCTGAACTTGCCATCTGGAAATTCAGGATCAGAGGCGGTTTGGCATTTTATGACAGTCCTTTCAAATCTGATGCTGACTATAATCCGGCCACCGTTCTTAGTGCAGGATTAGGATACAGAGGAAATTCATTTTATATTGACCTGGCTTATGTTAATTCTAAATATAATTATGCATATTATCCTTATATTGCTGATAAAAATAATAGTCCCAGAATTGATATTGACAAAACAATTAATAAATTCAATGCTACAGTCGGGATGAAATTCTGATAAAAAGACATTGAGATCAGGGGTGGAACCCTATAAGTAAACATCAAAAAGGAGGTTTTTTTAAAGCCTCCTTTTTTCTTTTTCGTTATTGCAGTAAGAGGTCTGAGACCTTTGCTATGAAGAAATATCACGTGATCAGTGTATTTTCATGCCAACTGATAAATGATACTTTGGTGCTCAGCACTTTTGAGTTGAAGGGAAGGGTAATATTTCTACAAATATCTCTGTTCTCTTCATCAGTTATCAGGATTCAAACAGCTTATACCTAATACATTTGTTAATGCGTTTTTTAGTACAGATTCTGACACATTGATCAAAGCAACCAAAGATTGGTAAATATTTAATAACTGATCCTGGTATTTGTACCGTTATGCAATTGGACTAAAGAATAATTGTAAATGGTATTATTTCATCGTTCAAAACTTGTCGGTACAACTTGCCCGGATGGGGTTTACCTGTAGGGGATTCCTTGATCAATAATCAATTTTCATATCTTGTTTGGTTCTGGTTTGTACAGTTTAGGTATTTAAAGAATGAAAAGCTGGGCGGATAAAAAAAGGAGATTCACTTGAACCTCCTTTTTATATTATTATGGATTTTCATGATCTATCTTAAGTCTGACAACTTTAATAACCTGACCTTTACTGTCATAAAGCCTCAATAAATAAACTCCATTTCTAAGATCACGTATGTTATAGCTGGATTGAGATTTTTCGAAAGTTTTAATTTTCTTACCTATCATGTTGAAAATTTCAACCCTGCCTACATTTTGATTATTACTCAACTGGAAATAAGAAGATGCAGGATTTGGATAAATGCTAATTTCCCGATCAATATTTTGAAGTCTGGATGATGTAACTTGCGATATATTTAGAAAAATAGAAAGTGTATCCAATAAATTAGTGTATGCAGCATCAGTATATATTGAGAGAAGAACAACTCCGCTATCAGCTATGCTGTTTGGATTTAACTGGAATGACATCTGATTGGTGCCATTTCCGGGTAGTTTATTTACCTTGGATGATTTATCAACGTTCCAGGCATAACAAATACCATTCAGATCACAAACCTGACTAGCCCATCCCGGGTTAAAGGCCGGCTTGGTTAATTTCCAATAAAATTCAGCTTGAGAAGATCCTTCATTCTTAACTTCGGGATAATAATGAATTTCTTCATTGACTTTATTATTAGCTATAATAATATCTTTCACAAATTTAACCTGGGAAATTAAACTGCCAAATGAGTAAAAAGTAAGATACAGTAATAGGAGTAATTTTAACTTCATAAACCTGGTATTAAATTTAAATACTATTTAAAAAATATCTTCATTAATGATAAAGACGAAATTTTCATAAAAAAAGACATTTTTTTTCAAACAAAAAAACAAAAAAGAAAATTTAACTTTTTTTTAACTACATTTGAAGTGCAAATATATGTTATAAAATTGCAATTTAATATTTTATCACTATTTTTTTTTCGCAAATGATGCAATTTTAATTGTAAATGATAGATTGACTATCACGAAACAAGTTACTATTCATTGCATAGCTCCAAAGGAGCGAAATATTAGCAACACCGGAATACGGTGTTAAAATACGATAATAAGTAGTTTTGTTTTTTTATAATTCTTCAATTTTTAAATTATATATCACATTTCTTTCTTTCAGATAATTCAAAATGAAATAGTAGTCATTTTCTTTTCTTCCAAGATATTCAGGTGGACAAAGACCTTTTTCTGCAAACTGCCCTCCTGCTACCAGATGAGCTGCAGCGCTGCAAGTGAAACCTGTGGTTCTTGCCATGGATAAAGTATTATTCTTTGTGTCAAAGTTATCGAGAAGGTCATATGTATAGCGTTTGAATACATTATCCTCTTTGCCTTCAATTATTATCCTCATGATTGTCATATCTTCTTCTCCCGGTTTTAAATGCCATTTTGGGAACAACAGTTTTGCAGTCAGATCAATTGGACGTATCATATTACCATTTATTTCAACTGGTTCATAGCTGAAATACCCGGATTCCCTGAGTACGCGCAGATACTCTATTGTGCCCGGATATCGCATGGTTTTTTCTATCATATTGGGAATATCGGGCATAGTTTTTAACAATGAGCGCAAACCATCAGAGTTCCAGGCTTCGAGGGTACCTACATTTTCAAAGAACAACAGTTCAGGATCTGAAAGTGCTTCTTTTATTACTAAGGTATCATTTTCAATATATCTAGCTGGTCTTATATACTCTTCGATAACATCAATTGGTGAAAAGACAGCTTTATATTCAAATGGCCATTCCCTGGTTTTTGGTAAGCCACCTACAACACATTTGTAATTTCTAACCTCCATTCTTTCATTGTGAAATCCCAGAATTATATTTCCCATGCCCGGTGCCACACCACAATCGACTACGCAGGTTACATCATGGTCTCTTGCTATTCTGTCGAGCAAAAACATATTTTCAGGGAAAAAAGAAATATCCACAATATTTTTGCCCTCGTTCAAAACTGTTTTTATCGTCTCAAAACCCATAAAGCCAGGCATGCAACCTACTACCAGATCAGCATTTTTAATTACAGAAATAATATTTTCAGGTTTGCTAAGGTCGGTAGCCAAAATCTGAATTTGCGGGTGATCTTTTTTCAGATTGTTGAGGGCATTTTCGTTAAAATCAGCAGAAACAACATTAAATGATGAACTCAGGTCGATAGCAATTGCTTTTCCGACCAATCCGGCACCGAGAATAGTTATATTTTTCATAAATATCAGTTTGAAGTAGAATAAAACTGAGCAAATTTAAACATTTATATAGTTTTTTTGCTTCTTACCAATTATATTTGCATTTGTTTTGAATGAATATAAATATTTATAATTCAGATTTATTAAAAAGTATTTTTTAGAATTATTTTTTTTCCAACCAATGTATAAATCCAAAAAAGTAGTTGTAGTTTTACCTGCATATAATGCTTCAAAGACGATAGAACAGACATTTGCTGAGATTCCTTTCCCTCTTGTCGATGAGGTAATTTTGTGTGATGATAACAGCAGGGACAATACTGTCGATATTGCCAGAAGTCTTGGTATCGGACATATTATCGTCCATGAATCGAATAAAGGATATGGTGCAAATCAAAAATCGCTGTACAATAAAGCCTTAGAGTTAAATGCTGATATTGTAATTATGCTACACCCTGATTATCAATATACTCCGAAACTGATTCCCTCAATGTGCAATATAATTGGTGAGGAGCTATATCCTGTAGTATTGGGTAGCAGAATACTTGGTAATGGAGCATTGAGGGGAGGCATGCCATTATACAAATATATTTCTAACAGATTGCTCACAATGACCCAAAACATACTTCAGGGAAGCAAACTTTCCGAATTTCATACCGGATACAGGGCTTTTAGCAGGGAAGTGCTTGAAAATATCAAATATCAGATCAATTCTGACGATTTTGTTTTTGACAATGAGATGCTCTCCCAGATACTGTTTAAGGGCTATCAAATTGCAGAGGTCACTACACCTACCAAATACTTTGAGGAAGCCTCTTCAATCAATTTACAAAGAAGTATAAAATACGGTTTTGGAGTTTTGAGAGTTTCTATTGTTCACTTTTTTGCAAAAAAAGGAGTATTAAAGTCAAAGCTGTATTAGGAAATTGCCTGATCGATTCAGATTGGAGACATTTGGCTAATACAAGAAAAAGAATATTATCATCTATACAAAATTTGATTCAATCTTGAATTCCATTTATACAGCTTTCACCTAACAATTAATACTGAAAGCATATCGGTAATAGTCCATCAAAGTGGGCCTTTACAGCTATTGCATCGGCATTATACCGTTATGCAATTGGAATAAAGAATAATTGTAAATGGGATAATATATGATGGCAAAAATTACTATCAGTAATTTTATTTAACCAATTCTTCAATTCCACTTACTCTCCAATTAACTTCGATCAGACAGCTTTCTTTTTTTTCTTCATTTTTTGTGCTCACAAGTATTGTTTTCATACCGAGATTTTTACCAAATAACATATCGCTGATAGAATCTCCAATCATTATAGACTTGTTAAAATCTATCTCAGGGAAATCTTTTTTAGCCCTTATAGCCATTTCAGGCTCTGGTTTTCTACAGTTTGGCTGATTGATAGCGAGGTCAGGGCAAACATACACACCATCAATTCTTCCACCAGCTTCAGTGATTTCAGAAATCATATAATTGTTAATCTCTTCAACCTGATTGTAGCTAATAAACCCTTTACCAATTCCCTGCTGATTGGTGACAACAATGATCCTGCAGAAAGTTTCTGCAAATCTTTTTATTGCTTCTTTGGCACCTGGTAAAAAGATAAAATCTTGTTTTTTTTGAATATAAGAGTCAGGAATCCTTTCATTTATCACTCCATCCCTGTCGAGAAAAATTGTCCATGATCTGTCAAAATTGAAAATTGACTGAACATCTGAAATGTTTGTAAAAATAAACTGTGACCTGAAATAATCCTCAGGTATCCCGATATCTATAAACTGGGTTTCATCTGAATAGTGTCCAATTTCACATGAGTTAATTTTTTTTTCAAGAACATCCCTTTCAAAGGAAAAAACTCTTTCCGAAGGAAAATGATTATGTATAAATGATTTTGTGATCAGGTATATCCCGGCATTTATACATCCAACAGCGGTAAATTTTTTTTCTTTAAATTCCCTTACAAACCTTCCATTGGTTTCTACGACACCAAATCTGTCAAAATTTTCCATTTTTACAAGACCAATTGACAATTCCAGGTCCTTATTCTCAAAATAAAATTCTCCAAGGTTTAAATCGACAAATGTATCACCATTTAATATCCAGAATTTTTCATTTTTTATATACTGTGAAGTATACTTTATTGCTCCCCCTGTTCCTAAGGCTTCATTTTCAATCACATAGCTAATGGCAGCATTTTTGTATTTATCACCGAAATAATCCATGATACTCTCATGTCTGAAACCGACCGAAAGGACAAAATGCCTGATACCTTTATCATAAAGATTTGACATCAGGTATTCAAGGAATGGTTTGCCGTTAACCTGTGCCATAGGCTTAGGAATATCCTCCAGAATACCATGCAGTCTGGTTCCTTTGCCTCCGGCCAGAATTAATGCCTCTACTGGTATATTTTCAAATACTGACATAACTATTTAACTGTAAATGAAAACAGACCTTCATCTACAAAAACATAGTTATATGCTCTGCCGCCAAATCTTTGCAATGAATTGATGACCTGCTGTTTAGTATTTTTAGGGCAATAAAACATAATAAAACCTCCACCTCCTGCACCACTTATCTTCCCACCGCTTGCTCCGGCAGAAATAGCAGTCGTATATATCTCATCAAGTACAGAGTTTGAAATTTCTGATGACATCATTTTTTTATTGTTCCAGCTTATATCGAGCAGATTCCCGATATTGTCTATTTCACCTTTTAAAAGAGTCTCTTTCATCCTGTATGAAATTTCTTTAATGGCATGAGCAGCTGCAACAGCATTGCTTTTCTGATTCTCAAATCTTTTTGCCTGGTCTTTGATGATTTCTGCTGAATCTCTTCCTGTACCGGTATAATATAGTAATAAATTCCACTCAAGTTGTTGTTTATAAAGACTTTTTATTCTCAATGGATTAACGATTACACCTTTGTCTCCTGAAAATTCAATAAAATTAAAACCTCCGAAAGTAGCTGCGTATTGATCCTGTTTACCTCCGGCAAGATTGAGGTCATTACGTTCAATTTCCCATGCGAGATGTGCAATATCATAATCACCAAGCGGCAAATTCAACCATTCTGCAAAAGCCCCTATTATAGCAACCACAATAGTTGAAGATGTGCCAAGTCCTGATCCTTTTGGAACATCGACAATTGTAGTCAGTTTGAATGAAAGTGGTTTTTTGATAAAATCGCTCACAATCCTGTTATATACACCCTTCAACAGAGGAAGCTTTCCATCATCTGTCAGATAAGTATTAGAGTTAAGTTCCTGATATTCATTAAGATCGTATGATTCCAGTATTATTTTTCCATTGTCAAGTGGCTCTATAACTGCTCTTGCATACAAGCTTATTGTGGTATTGAGAACAGCCCCTCCGAAATCTTCAGAATATGGGCTAACATCTGTTCCACCACCTGCAAGTCCCAATCTTAAAGGTGCTTTTGCATTGATTATCATTACAATAAATTTAATTCAAAATATTCTTAACGAAATTTCTCCACGAAAATTCCATTTTTCTTTTCTTTAGATTATCTGAAAAAAATAAACTTTTATCCTTTTCAAAAAACTCTATTACAGCCTCTTTTATTTTTTCGGGCTCAGGTTTTACCACATACCCTGCTTTTCCATTTTCCACAATTTCAGCAAGACCTCCAACATCAGTAACTACCATTGGTTTTTCAAAATGATAAGCCAGTTGCGAAATCCCGCTTTGAGTTGCAGTTTTGTAAGGCTGTACGACAAGATCAACTGCACAAAAGTAATATTTCACTTCACTATCAGGAATAAAATCAGTTTTCAATATCAATAAATCTTTGATATTCAATTCATTTATCAGGGCATTATATTTTTCTTCATTACCATAATATTCACCTGCTACTATGCATTTTATATCATTTTTTCTGAAGTATTCATCATTTATAGCATGCAGAAGCAAGTCTAGGCCTTTATAATCTCTGATGAATCCAAAAAACATCAGATATTTCTTCAGTGGATCAAGGTTCAGATATTTGCAGGCTTCATCCTTTGAAATTATTTCTCCATAATTGTCATAGACAGGGTGCGGAGCTAAAACAACCGGCTTTTTAATGGTAAATTTTTTCATATCTTCAAGTACTGAAGATGACATGACGATGAACTTATCGATAGTGCCTGCAAAATATTTTGAAAAAAGAAAATCCCCGGGTCTTTTTTCATGAGGAATTATATTGTCTATAACTGAAACAGCTTTAGTTTTTTTAGTTTTTGCCAATCTTATAGTAGTTCCAAGTGAAGGCCCCATAAAAGGTAGCCAGAACTTTGAGATTATTATATCAGGTTTTTCTTTTCTGATCCTAAGCCCGGTAATTATCCAGGAAAAAGGATTTACCGAATTCAATGACCTGATAATTATTAATCCTTTTGGAGGTTCAGAATCAGAATATTGTGTTTTGCCGGGAAATAAAAATCCCGGGTATTGCAAAGTAAATGTATAAAAAAGAACTTCATGACCCATAGAAATCAATTCCTGAGCCATTCTTTCATTGAAAGAGGCTATTCCACCCCGAAATGGATATGCAGTACCAAGTACGATTATTTTCATTAACAATGAATTTAATGCAAAACTACTTATTTTTATTAAAGCTGACGAGGTAAATACCGGTAAAAATGAGAATTCCTGCTATTATTTTCTCCAATGTCAACACATCTTTTGCAAGAAAAAGTGCAATAGCAGTTGCTATAACAGGCTGCAGGTAAATATAAATACTGACAACTGAAGCACTTGTTTTTTTTAATGCAACATTATTCAGCAGATAGGCCAAAAAAGTGGTAAAAACAAGCACATATAAAAATGATGTCCAGGTCCTGAAATCAAATTTTTGCCATTGCACGGTAATAATGCCGTTAAAACTGAATGGCAATAAACAGATTATACTAAAGAAAAACAAGTATTTTGTAACGGTAACAGGATTGTATTTCAGGAAAATGGGCTTTACCCTAACAAGATAAAATGCATAAGAAACCGCGTTTAGAAATACGAGAATATCACCAGGCAGTGTATTGATATTCATCGCAATATTGCCTCTGCCATGGATTATAGTCAATACACCTGATAATCCAAGCATTATTCCAATTACCCTCGAAGTTTTTACTCTTTCTTTGTTGATAACTGCTGAAAATACAAAAACTATTATTGGGACTACTGTGAGCAGCAAGGCTGCATTAATGGGTGTGGTATATTTAATGCCAACAATAAAAAAGCTTTGATTGATGATAACTCCGAAAAGTGATAAAATGAAGAGTTCCTTCAGATCCTTACGTTCGATTTTTTCTTTTATGAAGATAGAATGAAATATAAAAAACAGGATGAATGCAGACAAGGCTCTAAAATATACCAGACCCATAGGCTGTATCAGACCACCGGACAGAACATCTTTAGCAATTGTATAATTGGCTCCATAAATCAGTGCTGTTGCCGATAAGTAAATATGAGCTGTAGTTTCAGATTTCAATTAACTGGTCTGATTATTTAAAATTTGCAAATTTAGGAGATTAATTTTAATCAATAACAATACCATTTATAAAATGGTATATCTTAAATTTGTAAATTTATCAAAATTCTGGGTTTGCCCTGACTAACACTTAGCAGGACAGGCTCTGAAGGCAATCCCAAAGAATTTTAATTACCAATTCAATTGGTTACTTTAGTTCAAAAATGGGATACGCCCAATAAATCAAAATTTATTTTACATAGAGATATTAGTTTTTTTTAAAGATTTTGTGGCTTTGAGTCCTGGTGGCAATATATGAATTGAGTAAAATTTTCCACCCTTGATTCCCATTAGTAATGATATTTAACCAAAAGTAAAAATTCGCAAAATGTTTTATAGTTTGAATAAAGCTACTGGTATAGTCATGACTTCAAATGATATATCAATTTTTGAAAAACATCCATAATGTCTTTAAGTTGATTAAATAAAGGAAATTCTATTCCCTCTCTACACCACCCAGAAATGGTACAAACCTGAATTTGCCAAATTTTTCCATCCTGACATTTTTTTCATCTACCTTGGTGAGTTTGACCATGTCCTTGTCATCATTATTGCCAAGTGGAATGATCATTGTACCTCCAATCTTAAGTTGGCTGAGGAGATCTTTTGGGATTTCTGTTGCTCCTGCCGTAATTATTATTTTATCGAATGGGGCATAACGTGGCAATCCTTTATATCCATCGCCAAGAAATGTCCTGATGGCTTCAAAACCGATCTCTATAAGCAAAACAGATGTCTTGTGGAACAGCTTTTCCTGACGCTCAATAGTATATACTTTGGCACCAAGATATGATAACACTGCTGCCTGATATCCGGAACCTGTCCCAATCTCAAGTATTTTATCCTTCGGCTGAACATCGAGGAGCATAGTCTGAAAAGCAACTGTATATGGCTGAGAAATAGTCTGTTCTGCATCTATTGGGAAAGCAATATCCTTGTAAGCCCAATCAGCAAATGCGGGATCAAGAAAAAAATGTCTGGGTATATTTGATATTGCATCAAGTATTTTTTCATCAAAGATCTTATGATTCCTTAATGAATCAACAAGTTTTTTTCTCAATCCTTTATGTCGGTAGCCATCAGTATATTCCATGAATATCAGAATCTTGCGCTACCGGGAAACCTTGGGAAAGCAATCACATCACGTATGTTGCCCATGCCGGTAACAAATTGAACAAGCCTTTCAAATCCAAGACCAAATCCGGCATGTGGAGCTGTGCCAAATCTTCGCAGATCGAGATACCACTGCATTTCCTCTACAGGAATATGCATTTCTTCCATCCTGTTCATCAGTACCTCAAGTCTTTCTTCTCTCTGACTTCCTCCTACTATCTCTCCTATACCAGGGAAAAGTATATCCATTGCCCTGACGGTTTTATTGTCATCATTGACTTTCATGTAGAATGCCTTGATGTCTTTAGGATAGTCTGTAAGGATTACCGGTTTTTTGAAATGTTTTTCTACCAGATATCTTTCATGTTCACTTTGCAGGTCGGCACCCCATTTTTCTATAATATATTTGAATTTTTTCTTTTTATTCTGATTAGAATTCATGAGTATGTCGATAGCTTCGGTATAAGTAAGTCTCTCAAAATCATTTTCAATAATAAATTGAAGCTTTTCTTTTAGTAGCATTTCAGACCTCTGATCCTGTGGTTTTTGCTTATCTTCTTCAACAAGTCTTTGTTCGAGGAAGTCGATATCATCTGCATTATTTTCAAGAGCAAATTTTACAACGTATTTCAACAAGGCTTCTGCAAGGTCCATATCATCCTTGATATCTGCAAAAGCTATTTCGGGTTCTATCATCCAGAATTCAGCCAGGTGTCTTGTAGTATTGGAATTCTCTGCCCGGAAAGTTGGCCCGAATGTATATACTTTGCTCAATGCCATTGCACCCAATTCGGCTTCAAGCTGACCGGAAACTGTAAGGTTGGTTGCTTTGCCAAAGAAATCTGATCTGTAATCTATCTTTCCTTCTTCGTCTCTGGGAATATTATCGAGATCGATGGTTGTAACTTTAAACATTTCACCGGCACCCTCTGCATCACTTCCGGTAATAATAGGAGTATGAAGATAGACGAATCCCTGATCGAAGAAAAATTTATGGATTGCAAAAGACAATGAATTTCTGACTCTGAATATCGCACTGTAAGTATTGGTTCTGAATCGCAGGTGAGCTATTTCCCTCAGGAATTCCAGGCTATGCTTTTTAGGTTGCAATGGGTAGATTTCCGGATCGCAATCCCCATAAATCTCTATTTTTTCTGCTTTAATCTCATATTTTTGTCCTTTACCAAGAGATTCTATCAGTTCACCTTCAACGCCCAATGCAGTACCCGGATTTATCCTTCTCAGAAAATCTTCATTATATTTTGTATAGTCAATTACTACCTGAATGTTATTGATTGTAGAGCCATCATTCATCGAAATAAACTGATTGTTTCTGAATGTTCTGACCCATCCATCCAGCTTGACTGTCTGACCACTTGCAGTAATGCTCAACAATTCTGCTACACTTAGTTTTTTGCTCATAAAAAAAATTTTGCCGGCAAAAATAATCTTTTTCCCCGAACTAATGATTAAATAGTTATAATTTAGCATAAATTGAATTCCATTTTATTTACATTGTCCAAAAACATCAGAATAATATACAAAAGGGAAAAATAGTATCGGGCACTCTAATTTTGGGTGTATCCCAAAATTACATTTCAATTAAAATTCTTTGGGTTTTGACCCAGCCCTAAAGGGAGACCCAAAGAATTTTCATTTCCTAAAGATAACCGGATATGTAAAAATGGGATACACCCCTTAATTTTTGTTCTTTTAATTCAAAATCAGTGCTTTTTTTAACTTTTTCGCTAAAATCCTGAAATTTAAAACAGTTCAAAAAATTTGATGCTAATATATCACAAAACTAAAGTATTTGATTGGTTTTGCAATAAAGTTAATTGTGAAACTGGGCACAGAAAAATAGAATTGCAGGCAGATTAAAAATAAAAAATTGTCTGTAAAATAGCAAGATTAAAAATATTTTTGAAATTATTTTTTTGATAATCAGTTAAATAAGATAGTGAATTTAAAAGTATTATCATTTTTACAAAAATTGGTACGATATTTTCTGTAAAATCATTAATTGCATGAGTATTTAACTTGTGTTTTAAAATATACTTGGGTTTTGGGTTAAATGTTCTATAAACTTATTATACAGGGCAAATTCTATTTCCTTAATCGTGGGAGTTACGATAAGCTGGTAAGTGTTATTCAGAACCGGAATCAGATCTATTATAAAAATGAAATAGTTTTCAAAGAACTTGAGTTTTTGGATGATGAAAATTTTATGATATCAATCCCACGATATGTTGGCAATCACACTGATAAAGTCTGGAAAAATACAGCAAATCTGTTTGAGAATTGCGCTCAGTTTGCTGTTTCGGGCAGGGTAATGATGTGGAAAATAGAAGAAGGAAAAATTTTGGAATCCAAGGAAATTGAACCCAGTGGCAGCAGGTCGGCTATTCTGAATTTCAACAGGGCAAGGGATTTTATTAAAGAAGGAGGAAAAGAAACAGAAGCTTTGGCTGAACTGAGCAAATCACTTGAAAATTACAACCGCAATGCCCTTGCATACGAAAGGAGAGCTGTAGTAAATCTCAAATTAGGGAATTTAACTGAAGCAAAGGAAGATTTTCAAAAAAGCATTAATGTAGATAATTCTGTACCTGAATCTCATCTTGGACTTGGCAGGATTCTACTCAAAGAAGGTGATCTTGAGACATCGCTCAAGCATCTTAATTTTGCTATCAAAACTTCCATAGCTTTGCAGGCCATACACTGGCAGGCCCGTAGAGCAAAGGCTGAATTACATATTTCAAGGGAAGAATGGGATGAAGCTGAATTCGAATTAAAACTACTCATAAACAGGGGTTTTGACAGAAATGATCCAAATTTTCAGCGACGCAGGCAGGATATTTTTAATTACGGAATAGTAAAATACAATCAATATCTTTTTGATATTGCCCTCGATCTTTTTGAAAAAGCAATGAGCATGCCCTATGGAAAAGATAGTATTCCTGAAAAAGATAAATTTTATTATCTTGGAATGACTAAAAAAAATCTGGGAAGGAACGGATATATTCACGACCTGAGCAAATCCGCAGAACTAGGCAACGAAGATGCTATATACATGCTGGAAGAAATACTTTAAAAGTCGATAAATGCAGGAGAAAAGTAAATCATTTGTTTACCTCCATATTTCGGTATTCCTTTTTGGGTTCACTGCTATACTTGGTGACCTTATAAGCATTAATTTTATTTCTATAGTCTGGTGGAGAAGCTTTATTACAGTTTTTATTTTCCTTTTTATAATCAGAATGTCTAAACTTTTCAGATATTTCAGTCTGAAAAACATTTTACAACATCTATTTATCGGTTTTTTACTTGGTGTTCACTGGCTTGGTTTCTATGGGGCAATAAAAATAGCAAATCCGACCATAGCCCTGATAGCTCTTTCGAGTTCTTCACTGATCACGGCACTGGCAGAACCTCTTATTAACAGAAAAGTTAAATGGAGCAGAACTGATATAATATTCGGACTGTTAATAATACCCGGATTCATTCTTATTTTTAACAATACAAGCTCATTGCAAAAAACCGGATTGCTTATAGGTTTAGGTGCAACATTGCTGGGATCGATTTATTCTATTCTGAATAAAAAGTGGCTTGTAGCCGGTCATGAATTTAAAATGTCCTTTATCCATCTATTTTCAGTATGGGTTCTGATGTCAGTCATATTTGCAGGCTTTTCAAATTTAATGAATATGAAACTTGAGATTCCTGTTGGGATCGATTGGTTCTATTTTGCAATTTTCACCGTTATATGCACACTTTTATCATATTTTCTTTATCTGAAGTCAATGATACATCTCAATGCATTTGATGTCAGCCTGGCTTTCAACATGGAGCCAATATATGGCATTCTGATGGCTGCCTTTTTATTGCAGGATTATAAAAACCTGTCTTCCATGGTGTATATTGGTATGTTATTTATTACTGCCATAGTATTCCTTGACCTATTCATAAAACTTAATATTAAAGTTAAATGATTTTTTCTGATATAAAAATTGAAGATTATTGTGTATTTATGAGTTCTGAAATACCACAATATCTTCTCGAACTCGAGAGAGAAACAAATCTGAGCACTACTATGCCTCAGATGCTTTCAGGTCGTTTACAGGGCAGGTTTCTGAGTTTGATCAGCCGTATGGTCAAACCGGATACTATTCTTGAACTGGGCACCTTTACCGGATATTCGGCTTTATGCCTGGCTGAAGGTATGAAAAAAGATGGAAAACTGATCTCAATAGAATTAGATGAAGAATTCAAGCCTCTTATTGATAAATATATAAGTTTATCACCTTTTGCTGAAAATATTAAAATAATCTATGGTGATGCATTAGACCTGATGTCAAATTTGGATATAGGGTTTGATCTGGTTTTTATTGATGCATATAAACAGGATTACATTTCTTATTATGAAAAATCTCTTTTATTGTTAAATGATAATGGTATAATAATCACTGACAATGTTCTCTGGAGCGGGCAAGTAATAAATGAGCCATATGACAAAACTGCGTGGGCTTTAAATGAATTCAATGAGTATGTCAGAAACGATTCCCGAACTGAACAGATTATGTTGCCTGTCAGAGATGGTATTTCACTAATAGTTAAAAAATAAAAAAAAGCCCCGGTTTTTCCGGAGCTTTAATAATTAATATTGATTTAATCAGTATATCTTAACTTAACATTTTCTCCTATCCAGCAGCCTGTATTAACTACAGTTCCCTCCGGCAATTTCCTCATAAATCCTTCATCTTTTTTAGGTTTTGATCCTTCAAATTTATTGATTCTGTTGTTAGCCTGTCCTGTTGAACTTGGGTCAATTGATTTGGCATAATAATACTTGTCAAGGGCTGCAAGTATTGCAACTCTCTGACCCCAGTCATCTCCGCAGGATTTTGCTGTTTTGCTGTACATATCACCGATAAGTATATAAGGTTTTCCCCAACCTGATTTTAACTGACCAGCTTTTTGTGCGTTGGTTCTTGCAGTGGAATACTGATTCAGGTGAGCAAACTGTATGGCAGCCATAGCATAATAATAATTTGCTTTCTTTTCTGAATCGGTTTCCTGGTTAATAGCCTGCTGATATTTTTGCACAGCTTCAGTATATTTTCCTTCATTAGCTAGTCTGTTTGCAGCAAGAGCAGGGTTTGCCGCTTCGAGAGAGTCCTGCAGAGCCTGATTATATTCTTTGGCATACACTTTCCATGCTGCATCTACTTCCTGCAGAAACGGGTCATCGTCAGGACAATTCTGCTTTTTAAGTGTGACAAGTATGTATTTTAGCACCTCACTGTTTTGTTTGTTTTCAGCAAAAAGTGGTTTAAATTTCTTTTTGAAAAACTCACAGTCAAAAATATCACGCAATATTTCTTCATCATCATAATCCATTTTTTCCAGAGCCTGTTTCCAATATTCACTGAATTGTTGATTATTCTTAATATTGTATTCAGCAATATTTTGTACTTTCTCAGTATATATCCTTGCTTCATCACCTGAAACTTCTCCTTTTTCATACAGATTTTTCAATACCAGCCCATATGGGTTTATGATAATATATTCAGCTTTATTACCTGCCAGGTCAATGCTTTTTTTAAGATTTTCAAATATTTCTTTATCTGGATTTTTGAATGTATTAAACATTTCATAAGCTTTTCTGCCATAAACATACCCTGCTTTCTGGATATGACAACTATCAGATGTGCAGTTTTTTACGTTTATGGCCTTCTGCAAATAACAATTTGCCATAGCATCATACAGTCCGAGTATCTTATTCTGAATCTCCTTTCTTTTGGTTTCATCTTTCTCCTGACCCATTTTCCAGTTATATATTTCTATACCATCCCAGAAGTGAACATCCCTGTTTCCATCTGCAGCAGGAGCCAATTTATAAACTTGCTCCCAATATTCTGATGCCAAAGCATAATCTTTAATTTTCATCGACTGACGATAGATTGAATGTGCATTTTTTGCATCTTCCTCAAATTTTTTACCAACCCAGGTGTCGCATTGTCCTGTTAAGGAACTCACTGTAAAAAAACCAGCTAAAAGAACTAAAAAAAAGTTTTTCATTTCGATAAATTTAAATTTTGGTGTCAAAATTAATAATATTTTCTTTTAATAAACCAATCAGAATCATTAAATGTTACACTAAAACTGATTTTAACAAAACTTTCACTAATTAGCAAATTATCCCCTCTTTTCCCGATGTTTATATCAGTATTTATATTGGATGATTTTCGCTGGTAAATAACTGGCAATCCAAATCCGAAATGGAGTCCTCTTTCACTGAACTGGTTTCCGTTTTCATTCCTTGGATCAGTCTTATAATAAAAACTTGCCCGGTAATTGACTTTTTTAAAATAGTTCGTATAACTGAGTTCATCAGGAGTATATTGTAATCCTGCCGAAACTTCATAGCTATCACTGAAATTTTCAGTTCTGATATCATTTTTATATCCGCTCCATTTTGTCGAAGCAAGATTTAAACCAGCTATCCACTGATTCTTATAATTATATGCTATTCCTCCTCCAATGCTAAATGGCAGTTTGCCATTACCGGAGGTTTCTTCTTTATACAAAACTGTATCAATTATACCCGAAGAAAGACTTACCGGTATACTTTGATTGTAAATGCTATTGTACGCTTTAAAATCAGTTTTTGTATTGCCATAGAGCCCCAGCATAAGTTTTTTTGCTGGTGCATTATCTTTTTTAACTTTGCGTGGATTAAGCAATATATTGTACATAAAACCCACATTATATAAAAAACCACCAACTGCCATATCATTGTGGTAGCGGTTGTGATATGGAAATTCAAGATCTTCAAATATGAGTTCCCTGTCATAATTAAGTTTTCCAAAGAAATAGCCCACATTGAAACCAACTGCTATATCTTTATATCTGCCACCCAATCCGGTGGTGAACTTATATGTTCCTCCTGATCCCTCATATACCCGTTTTATTGTTCCGGCATCAGGATCTTCACTCGTGGATTTGATATTGAATCCAACAGTTGAATTTGGCATAAGAGTAAAATTGAGTCCAAGATCATATTTTCTTACTTTCTTTTCCAATAGATCATTTATAGGGTTTAATAATGGCATTCCCAGAGAAATGAAATCAAGATTACCTCCTACTACCCTGGCTGAATTATTGCCAGTACGCAAAGTTGAAAATTTTGAATAAAAACCTAGGTCAAAAATAGTTGTGCTGATAAAACCATAACTGGCCGGATTGATAATATTTAGCTGATAAGGGCTCTGAAAAGTTCCACTCAATCCAATACTTCTCAGATTAGTAAAGTTGTTATCCGTCAGATCACCTATTCCAAACCTTGAGTAAGGACTGTTTTCCTTTGGCTGTGAATATAATACAGTACTCAAAAGAAATATACTAAAAAAGGCAAAAAGTAATTTAACTTTCATCATAATTTTTTAAAATTTCATTCAATCCGGTCAGGATTAAATTTGAATCCGCAAATATCATTGTTTTAAAGTAATTTACAAAATATTTTGCATCTCCTCCGGTAAAAACCAGCTGAGATTGTCCAAATTTTTTGTTTATCTCTCTTATAAACGATGAAATTTCCCAAATTGTACCTTTAAATGACCCGTTTTGTAAAGCCTCCACTGTACTTTTTCCCAGTATATCGGTATTATCTTTAATAGAAACCATTGGCAAAGCCCCTGTAAAACGACTCATAGCTGTGATCCTCATATTTATTCCTGGTGAGATATTTCCTCCTAAGTAGTTATTATTCTTATCAATAAAATCCATGGTAATGCAGGTACCGGCATCAATTACAATACAGTTCTTGTCAGGAAAATGCTTTTTAGCCCCAACAGCTGCTGCTATCCGGTCCATTCCGAGTGTCTCGGGGGTTGAATAAAGGATTTTAAGAGGAAGTTTTATGCGATGAGACAGAATAATACATTTACCGGCTTTCTTACTAATTCGGTTAATCAAATCCGGAACAGATTTTCTTACATTGGAAATAATACAATCGAATTGCATTGCATCGGTCATTATTGAGAGTTCTTCAATATCTGAACATGAAATTTTCAGATCATCTCCACTGAAAAAACCTGATTTGATATTCGTATTGCCAATGTCAATGCACAAATTGTATTTTTCCATTTAAGTGTCTTATTCTAATCAAGTCATTTGATGAAATAAATACTACTACAAATTTCACTGGTAATGGTTAATGTCTGAAATGCCTGATGCCAGTAAAAATCATTGAAATACCATTAACATCACAATATTCTATGCTCAAATTATCATTAACTGAGCCTCCCGGTTGAATAACAGCCCTGATACCGGCTTTATAAGCAAGTTCTATGCTGTCAGGAAAAGGGAAAAAAGCATCAGAAGCCATAACAGCACCTTCCGTTTCCAGATTTAGCCTTTTTGCTTTCTCCAGACAATATCGCATTGCATCCACCCTGGAGGTTTGCCCGCAACCTATTCCAATCAATTGCATATTTTTTACTATTGCTATAGCATTGGATTTCAAATGCTTGACTATAATATTAGCATACATCAGGTCATTGAATTCATTTTCTACGGGTTTCTTCACAGTAACATAAGTGCAGCTTTCCCTACTCATAATAGTATTGTCAGCATCCTGAACCAAAACACCTGAAAGTATGCTCTTAAACACCTGCCCGGGCTTATTATGTTCTTTTAATTCCAGAATAACCCTGTTTTTCTTTTTACATAAAAATTGCAATGCATCTTCGTCATAGGCAGGAGCAATAAGAACTTCATAGAAGATTTCATCAATCATTTCAGCAGTCTTTTTATCTACTGTCCTATTCGCAATGAGGATGCCACCAAAGGCTGATAATGGGTCGCTTTGCAATGCTTTTTCCCATGCTTCAGCTATATTTTTACCTGAGGCAACACCACAAGGATTTGTATGCTTTAAAATTGCAAATGTCGGCAGATCATGTGGCAGATCATCAATCAGTGAAATTGCAGCATCAATATCAACCAAATTGTTGTAAGACAATTCCTTGCCATTCAGTTTATTTAAAATATCATTCAGGTCTCCGTAATAATATCCTTTCTGATGAGAGTTCTCCCCGTATCTGAGTTCATTTTTTACCATTAGTTTTTTTGTTATTACAGGAAAGTTTTCTTCAGAAAAATACCTGAATATCAGAGTATCATAGTGCATGGAAACCGAAAATGCATATTTTGCAAATTTTTTTCTTTCCTGTTCAGTTGTCTGCATTCCGGAGCCCTTTAATATTTCAATGGCCTCGGCATAATAATCCATTGAAGGCACAATAAGTACATCATTGTAGTTTTTTGCTGCGGCACGTATCAGTGAAATTCCTCCAATATCAATCTTTTCAATTATTTTTTGATGATCATCTGTGGCAGCAACTGTTTCTTCAAACGGATACAGATCAACTATCACCATATCAATTTCAGGGATTCCATGTTCCTTTAGTTGTCTTAGATGTTCTTCTTCTCTTTTGGCAAGAATACCACCAAATACAACCGGATGGAGGGTTTTGACTCTCCCATCCAGCATGGCAGGAAATTTTGTAAGATCTTCAACTTTTACCGGATTTAACCCGCACTGCTTCAGAAAATCCCATGTTCCTCCGGTTGAAAAAACTATTGTATTATTTTCTCTAAATAATTCAATCAAGCCTTCAAGACCGCTTTTGTTATATACTGATATAAGTACTGAATTAATTTTCTTTTTCATTCTTTGTGTTTTTTTTTATATTTAAAGCTCTGAAATCCAAAGCTTTTCCCATATTGTAACAAACTCGGCATCTGGGTTCATATTTATCCTTTTCACCAAGAACTATAGTTTCGGTCTCGTCGGATAGCCTGTATGAATGAGTAGCAAGATTACCGCAATGCGGACAAATGGCATGAACTTTTGTTACATACTCAGCTATTGCCATTAAGGCAGGCATAGGACCAAAGGGCCGTCCTTTAAAATCCATATCAAGACCCGCAACTATCACTCTTATGCCTGAAAGTGCAAGTTTTTCACAAACATTGGGTAATTCCATATCGAAAAACTGAGCTTCATCAATCCCTACTACCTGGATATCTCTTGGCACTTTTAATATCTGGCTGCTATTTTTTACAGGTTTTGATTCAAGTGAGTTTTCATCGTGTGAAGTTACTTTATCAACTGAGTATCTTACATCCCTTTCTGGTTTATAAATAATCAGGTTTTGATGTGCAAACTGGGTTCTTCGAAGTCTTCTAATCAGTTCTTCGGTTTTGCCGGAAAACATCGAGCCTGTAATTACTTCAATCCATCCGCTGCGATGTCCTCTTGAAAGTGGTTCTAAAAACATTATCAGGTGATTTAATAATAGGGCACGAAGATACAAAAAAAACTGTTTTTCAAAGATGATAAAAAAAAATAATAAAAAATCAAATATTTTTGCCCAGTTATTTGTTAGTCATATAAACAAGACAAAAAACAATTGATCATGAATATTGAGAAGTTTAAAAAAAACCTAATAAAAATAAATAAATTCAATGAATTGACAAACAGTGAGCTGGATAGTCTCTCCAGAATAGAGCATGACTTATTAATGGAATATATAAGGAAATTGTATAAAGCTGTTATAGAAGATGGTGAAAAAACTGTTATCAATAAAGATGAAGAAAAAAAGATTTCTGAATTACCTGGCAAGGAAAAAATTCAGGTAAAACCCGATTTTTCCAGAAACAATATTGTTGAAGAAATGACTAAACCAACAGAGCAAGCAATAGTTGCTGATAAAGAGATCATTCGGGAAACTGTGAAATATGAAGAAAAAGCTGATAGCAAAGAGATAAAAACAGAAAAAAATGTGGAAAATACCAAGCAGCAAGCCCTGGGAGAAGATATTGAGAATGTAAAACCAAATATATCTGAAGAGTTTAAGACCATTTTCAATGAAAAAACAACAAATGAACTTTCTGAAAAACTAAGTATGCTTCCGGTTGATGATCTGAAAAAAGCATTTGGCCTGAATGAAAAAATCTTTACCATCAATGAATTGTTTGGAGGCAATGCTGTAGCTTTTGAAGAAGCTATTAAGGAACTGAATACCATTGGCTCGTTTGTAAAAGCTAAAGATTATATCATGTCAAATCTTGTAGTCCGATTTGACTGGGATAACGAAAATAAGTTTAAAAAAGCTGAACAATTCGTTCGTTCTGTCAGAAGAAGGTATCAAAATTGATTTTAAGCATTTTATCAGAAAAATTGTTTTGTTGAAGAAAAATGATCAGGACAGTAACAACATTAAAACAAGCTTTGAAACCACCAGTGTACTTTATCGTTCTGATGTGGTTAATTCATATTATAAAATTAATTGGCAATTTTAACTGGAATGTTTTCGGAATTTATCCAAGGGAAACAGAAGGTCTGATAGGTATTTTTGCAGCACCATTGCTGCACAGCAACTTCCAGCATTTATTCTCAAATACAATTCCTCTTTTTTTCATGATGACCTTGATTTATCTTTTTTACAGCAGGGTTGCCGTGATCAGTTTTATAATAATATACCTTTTCACAGGACTGGCAGTTTGGCTATTTGGACGACAGGTCTTCCATATTGGTGCAAGCGGAGTTGTATATGGACTTATATCATTTGTTTTCTGGAGTGGTGTTTTCAGGAAAAACTTTAAGTCCATTGTTTTATCACTGATAATTATAATATTGTATAGTGGTTATATAGAAGGTGTTTTGCCGGGGCAGGAAGGAATTTCATGGGAAAGTCATTTACTGGGGGCTATAGTAGGAATTTTAGTGGCATTTCTGGTCCGTAATGTCAAAGATGATCATGAATTTGAAGAACCGGCATCATATGAAAATGAAAATATTGAAGAGAGATATTTTTTTGACCGTAATGTTTTTGACAAAAACAAGGATCAATAATTACTAAACCACCATTGTCGCAATAATAATTGCCCTTTTCAAACAAATTTATGAAATTTGTGTTAATTGCTTTAAGAATTTATTTTATCTATTGGAATACTTGACTTGTCTATTATTTTTATTAAAATGTACGTTAAGCAGGAATAGACCATTTTCAACTTCTAAATTTGTAAATCTTTTAATTTTAAATTTAAAATCTTTATTTATGAAAAAAATACTTGTAGTTTTTGCAGTTTTATTATTGAATATCACTTTGTTTGCACAGGGAAATACTTCAAAAGACTGGCATATGCTCGACATTGCAACAGATAATATTCCTGGAGTCAGTGTAAATAAAACCTACAAAGAATTGCTCCAGGGCAGAAAAAGCAAACCTGTAGTAGTGGCTGTAATTGATAGTGGAGTAGATTATGTACATGAAGATCTGAAAGAGGTTATGTGGATGAATGATGATGAAATACCAATGAATGGAATTGATGATGACAAAAATGGGTATGTTGATGATCTTTTTGGATGGAATTTTATTGGAGGAAAAACTGGCAATAATGTTAATACCGACAATCTTGAAGTTTCAAGAATTTACAAATCTCTCAATTACAAATATTCCAAAGCAAATCCTGATCTGTTAAGCAAAGAACAGAAAAAAGAATATGAACTTTACCTCAAAGTAAAAAAGGAAGTAGAAGATGAGAGAGTCAAAGCTGCAGAAGCAGTGGAGAAGTTTTTAACAAGAAAAGAAAATACTATTGCAGAAATTGATCTAGTTCAAAAAGAACTTGAAAAAGCTGGTCTGGAGCTATCAGAGATTGATAGTCTTAAAAAAATGGATAATGCAAGCCTGACAACAGCAATGGCTACAGTAGGAAAGATTTTGGCTGCAAATCCTGATTTAAAAACTGTGAATGACATAAGAAATGCTGTTGAGGAAAACTTTAAGAGGCCACTTGATTATTACTCGGAAAAAGTGAAATTCCATTTCAATCCGGATTACAACTCAAGATATATAGTTGCAGACAATTATGAAGACCCTTATGAAAAGTATTATGGCAATAATGATGTAAAAGGCCCAGATGCAAGCCATGGCACACATGTTGCAGGAATAATCGGAGCAAAAAGAAATAATGACATCGGAATGGATGGTATAGCCGACAATGTCAGAATAATGTCAGTCCGTGTAGTTCCCAACGGTGATGAAAGAGACAAAGATGTGGCAAATGGCATCAGATATGCAGCTGATAATGGAGCTCACATAATAAATATGAGCTTTGGTAAAAACTATAAGTGGAACAAAGAAGTAGTAGATAAAGCTGTCAAATATGCACAAAAAAAGGGTGTACTTCTTATCCATGCAGCTGGCAATAATAGCGAGAATAATGATGAGATTGTACATTACCCATCCGACAAATTTGAGAAAGTTGGATTTTTTGGAAAAAAATATGCTAAAAACTGGATTGAAGTTGGAGCAAGCAGTTATACGAATGATTCTTCTTTTGTAGCAGGTTTTTCCAATTATGGTAAGCTGGACGTTGATGTGTTTGCTCCCGGAGTCTCAATATACAGCACTGTACCAGGCAGTAAATATGCCAGTTTCAATGGAACAAGTATGGCAACTCCTGTTGTGGCAGGAATTGCAGCTGTATTGAAATCATATTTTCCCGGTCTTAATGCAAAACAAATCAAAGATATAATTCTTGAATCATCAGTTAAAAAAGATATTACAGTTTACAGGCCTGGTGATAGAAAAGAAGTAAAGTTCAACGAATTAAGTGTTACCGGAGGTCAGGCTAATCTATACAATGCAGTATCCCTGGCCATTCAAAAATATAGCAATAAAGCTGCGAAATAACAATCTTCATAAAAAAAAAGGTTGCATCAAATGCAACCTTTTTTTTATTCTATATTGCGTTTTTTCATTTCGTCCCTGATCTGTGCTGCTTTTTCATAATCCTCTCTTTCCAATGCTTTATCAAGCATAGCTTTAAGAGCTGAATTTGTCATTTCAGTCAATGATTTACTCTTCGTTTCCTGAACCGATGCATCAGATTTACCGGGTTTGTCGCTAATGAATGTATCATCCATTTCAACACCTGCAATTTCAATAATTGAACTATATGTATAAATTGGAGCATTATATCTGACAGCCATAGCTATTGCATCTGAAGTCCTGCTGTCAATTTGATATTCTTTCCCCTCTCTCATAAATACCAGTTTAGAATAAAAGACACCCTCAATAAGTTGATTTATAATCACTTCCAGCAAACTGATATTGAATGCCTCAAGAGTATTTTTGAACAGATCATGTGTAAGTGGTCGTGTAGGGATCATGTTTTCAAGTGCTACCGCTATCGACTGTGCCTCAAATCCTCCTATAACTACAGGCAACCTCTTTGTCCCTTCTGATTCTCCCAGAATAATAGCATAATTATGCGAGTGCGTAATGCTGTGAGAAAGTGCTATTATTTCCAGTTTTATTTTCTTCATGAATTTTCTTTAGTATGATAAATTAATTACAAAAGTATAAAATTTTTGTTTAAAAAATGTCATAAAATTCAGCTTGAAATGGTTTTTATATAAAATTGCGGTGACTAATCATCTCTTTATATTTATTTTAAAGTTTTGATATTTAATTTGTTATATTTTAGAACCAAGTCGAAAAGCAAAACCAAAGGATGCAAAGCATTGATTTACTGTTCTTTATGCATTAAAATATCTTCATCTACTAATCATGCTTATTATTAATATCCATAACAAATTAATAATCAATGCGATAAATCAGCTTAGTAGTCACAAATTTGTTTATTTGACTTTTAAATTGCTCAATTACCATGCACCATAGTATGCAAATTTTAAGTCCATTGCCTTTTTAAATAATTCAGAATATTTTAATGGACATGAACAAATACCATTTTTTTTTGTTGAGTGAAAGTTGATTTCAGTAAATTTTCTTAAAAAAATATAAAGTATTTAAAAAACAAATTATGGAAAAACTAAAATGTTTGATTATCGGCAGTGGTCCTGCCGGATATACAGCAGCGATTTATGCAGCACGTGCAGGATTAAAACCAGTAGTTTATGCCGGTCCTGAACCTGGAGGCCAGCTTATGCTTACAACTGAAGTTGAGAATTTTCCTGGTTACCCTGAAGGAGTGCAGGGACCTCAAATGATGGAAGATTTTAAAAAACAGGCAGAAAAAGTCGGTACTGAAGTAAGGCACGAAGTGATAACTAAAGTTGATTTTTCCGGAAAAAAGCATTTAGCCATTACTGAAATGGGTCATGAAATAGAAGCAGATGCAGTCATCATTGCAACTGGGGCAAGTGCAAAATGGCTTGGCCTGGAATCTGAGAAAAAACTTATGAATAAAGGAGTATCAGCATGTGCAGTTTGCGACGGGTTTTTCTTCAGAAAACAGGATGTAGTTCTTGTAGGTGCAGGAGATACAGCATGTGAGGAAGCAACATATCTGTCGAAGATTGTGAATAAAGTTTATATGATCGTCAGGAGAGATGAAATGAGAGCTTCAAAAATTATGCAGCACAGAGTTTTAAATACTCCCAATATCGAAGTAATCTGGAATTCAGAGATCCGGGAAATAGTTGGTGAAGAATTTGTTGAAAGCGTAAAACTGATAAATAATAAAACAGGGGAGATTTCTGACCTCAATGTGACAGCAGTCTTTGTGGCAATAGGTCACAAACCAAATACCGAAATTTTCAAATCTTTTATTGAACTTGATGATCAGGGATATATAGTAACTGATAAAGTTTCGACAAAAACAAATGTAGAAGGCGTATTTGCCTGCGGTGATGTACAGGATAAAATATACAGGCAGGCAGTTACAGCGGCAGGTTCAGGTTGTATGGCAGCATTAGATTCTGAAAGATATCTTGCTGAAAAAGGACTTTAACCACAATAATTAAACTTATCTCTAAAAAGAGTACCGGGATTATTTCGGTACTCTTTTTTTTTCCAGGGACAGACCAGATAAAACAAACCTACAGCAATATTGGTTGTGTTCAATTTTTAATTCGAAGCTGTATAAAATATTATTTTTTTAAGATAATATTTTATTGATATACAGTTAAATACCTTATTGAATAAATGTATTAATTATATATTCTTTTTTGTAATTAATAAAAAACACATTCTGTTGTTTAAATATTTCAGCTTTTTTTTTCACTTTCCTTTAGTTGAATTTTTAAACAACTTCATAAAAAAAAATATGTAAAAATTAATTAAATAAAAAAATGATGTAATTTTGTAATAATTCCTATTTTAGGAGAGTTTTATTTAATTATTAATATTCAAATTTTTATCATGGCAAACACAAGAACTACGAACAATATTATTGCTATGGCAATCATTGCCATTTTGCTGTTACTTGGAACAACAGGTTATTTCTGGAATAAATCAAGAAACCTTCAAAAAGATGTCGTAAAATTTGATACTGAGATCAATCAGATGTCAGAAGCACAGGAACAACTCGAAAAAGATTATGAAGAAGCCATTAACAGCCTTGATGAACTCAAAGGAGATAATCAGGAATTGAACAGTATAATCGATAAGCAAAAAGAGGAATTGAAAGTACAGAAGAACAAAATCAGTTCAATGCTTAAGACTTCCAAAGACCTTAATGCAGCTAAAGCTGAAATTGAAAAACTTAAAGCACAGGCAGAGAAATTTATTCAGGAAATCAATGATCTAAAATCACAGAATCTTGTACTCACTGAAGCTAACCAGCAACTTCAATCTGATAAAACTGTTCTCTCAGATCAGTTGAGCTCAACCACTTCTGAAAAAATGGCTGTTACGCGTGAAAAAGACTCCCTTAGCACTGCAAAGCAACGCCTTGAAAAAGAGAAACAGAGACTTTTTGTTAAAGCGAATAAAGCATCTGCAATTATGCTTGACAAAATTGATGTTAAAGGGTATATGATTAAGAAAAATGGAAAACAGACTACTGAAAATGATGCTGATGATGTTCAGATGTTGAAAATATGCTTTAATATGCTTAAAAATGAAATTGCAGATCAGGGTCAGGAATTGTTTTATCTGAGACTTATTGCTCCTGATGGAAATACCCTTTACGATGAAAAAGCCGGTTCGGGTGTATTGACCAAATCCAGCGATGAAACTAAAATGAATTATACCAAAAAGTATCTGGTTGATTATAATGGTCAGACTGAGAATATATGTCTGGTCTGGAACAAGGAAATTCCGCTTATCAAAGGAAGATATAAAGTGGAATTATACAATAAAGGATATTTTTCAGGAGTTGGAGAATTCAAACTTAAGTAAGAATTATTTAAATAAACTTGTATAGCCAATATGGACATTCGGATTTCTCAAATTCAATGGATTTCCATATTGGCTTCCTGTTGCAGCTACTAATTGCAATAGTCCGGCTTTCGTTTCAAAAGTAATTCCTCCGCCAACCCCATATGGACGATCCCATTTTTGCTTTTCATTAAAAGGGTTTCTCAATATTGCATAATCAGAAAAAAAATAAAAATATGAATTTTTGCTAATCAACAATCTGATTTCGACACTCGCAATGCTATAAAAATCAGAGAGTACTTCATTTTCGTCAAAACCTCTTAGTAACTTTAATCCTCCAAGCCTGAAAAGTTCATTTCTGTATAATGCGTTTTGTGTCAATTTAAATCCGGTACTATTACCGGTTTTCAAAACAATATTCCTTGTAAACCTGAAAAAATAATCAATTCCAGCCAACAAATTCAGCATATAAGTTTTTTGTTTAAGGCTATCGTAGGCAGAACTAAATCCTTCTATAGCAGTTATTTCGCGGTTTGGAATTATCTTTCTGAATCCTGCACTGGCATCAGCTTTGAATACAAAACCCTTCGTAGGGTTGAAGTTGTAGTCGAGCTGACTGTAATATAATCCGGCACCAAAATTATCAGTGACTACATCAATCTGTTCAGGCAATTTTGATGATGAAAGTATTTTTACTGTGTCAACACCAAGCAATCTTGAACTTTTTTTATTCCAGTAGAAATTAATGCTGTTGTTCATTTTCAATAGATATAACAATCCCAAATTAATTGAGACATCTCTATATTCTTTTTCATTTAAAAATATTTCAAGCTTAGTATCTACTCCGAAAGGCATATCTAGTACATACGGATAATTTGCCTGAATATTTAACTCCTGTTTTCCCTTTGCAAGGTTTTTATAATTGAAAAAAAGCCTTTCTCCTCTTCCAATTTTGTTGATCATTTCTGCCATAACATCACCAGTCAATTTATATTTTTTCTGATCACTTATGTCACCTCTTTGAAATCCCAAAAGGAAATCAAATCTGTTTACCTGTTGTGGTATCAGGTCAAGGTTTATTGAAACCTGATTGCCAAAAAAAATGACTCCCGGAGGATCTTTGAGTTTTGCAAATGGTATGTTTTCAATCATTTGAGGAATGGAATTAACCTTGCTTCGCTTAAAAACATCACCTTTTTTTATATCAAGGAAGTTTTGTAAATACTTTTGCGATAATTCAAATTTCGAAACGATTTTAATTGTATCGATCCAAAATCTCTTGTTTAAATTAACAGCAAGTTTTGCAGTGACAGAATCATTTGTCAAAAAGTCAATAGAGTCAAGGAAAACACTCGCGAATGGATAACCTGTTTCTTCGCAAATATCCAGGATTTTTTCCATTATATTGTTATATTCATTCAGTGAAATAGAATTGCCCTTCATTTTAGCTATTTCTGATAATAATCTGTCACCTCCTGGAATTTTCTTTTCATCGTATCTGATCAGGGCCCATTTAAACTGATTACCTTTTTCTATTGTAATGTGTTCAATACTATCATTTTGTGTCCTTGTTTCCGTCAGAGAAAGAAATCCTTTGTTTACGAGGCTATCAGTCACTTTTTTTATTACTGACTTCGCTGATGTATCTTTTACATTAAATTCCAGGTTTATAATTCCTTGTCCGTTATCATATTTATTTCTTTGAGCCAGGGATGAAAAACTGACAAAAGAAATATATATCAAAATCAGAAAAAACCTGGAATACATCATATTACCGATTGAAATTTGATAGAATTAATGCATTTCTAATTTACAAGACAAATAACGCAAATTTTAATTATAATTGCGGTTTTAATCGAAATAAATATGTTTTTTATCTAATAAAGAATTTATATATCCTGTGGAATCGTAAATTTGTTTTTAAATAAAATGAATTAAATGTCGGTAATAGCCCTGAAAAATATAAAGAAGACCTACCAGATGGGTAACGAAATAATTTATGCCCTCAGAGATATAAGTACATCAATAGATACAAATGAATATGTAGCATTGATGGGTCCATCCGGATCTGGAAAATCAACGTTGATGAATATTATTGGCTGCCTTGATACTCCTACATCAGGTGAATATTATCTCGCTAATGAAAATGTAAGTACTCTCAGCGGTGATGAACTTGCTCATATTAGGAATAAAAAGATTGGGTTTGTTTTTCAGACATTTAACCTTCTGCCAAGAATGAATGCCTTGGAAAATGTAGCATTGCCCCTAGTTTATAGCGGACTTAATAAATCTGTAAGATTGCAGAAAGCTGAGCACGCACTTGAAATAGTAGGCCTGCTGGACAGAATGACACATAAACCGAATGAACTTTCCGGAGGTCAGAGACAAAGAGTAGCAATAGCAAGAGCATTGGTCAATGACCCGGCAATTATCCTTGCAGATGAACCTACCGGAAACCTTGATTCAAAGACCTCAATCGAAATAATGGATATTTTCAGCCAGTTACATCGGGCTGGCAACACCATAATTCTGGTCACACATGAACACGATATAGCTGAATATGCTAAACGGAGAGTACATCTCCTTGACGGGCTTATAGAATCTGATGATAAAACATTAATTGCCCGATAACCATCCCAGGGCAAGAACCGTAGCTTAATTTTAAATCCGTATTTGTCAGGTTACTATGTTGCGTATCCAAATCCAATATGTTTAAAAGGTTTTCCACTGTAAGCTATGGTTTTTGCCCTGTGTTATTATAGGCCGTAGTTATTCCATTTACAATTATTCTTTAGTCCAATTGGATAACAGTTGCTGACACTTCGGTCAGCATCCTGGAGCTGACACTGACACTGATACTGACACTGACACTTCGGTCAGCACAGGCACTGCGGTCAGTACAGGCACTTCGGTCAGTACAGGCACTTTGGTCAGCACAGGCACTTCGGTCAGCATTTCAAACATAATGCCGATGCAATAGCTGTTTAGGCCAACTTCGTTGGATTATTACAGATATTCTTTCGGTATTAATTTATTTTTTTAATTTTATTATTACTATTTCAGGTCTACAAAAAAATCTTAATGGAGGAGTTATTGTCCCAATACCTGATGATATATATGATTTCATTTTTCCGAATGTTTTGAGTCCATATCTATATTTCTGTCCATATTTTGAAGGTACAATTGGTGCCCAAATACTAAAAAATGTAATTTGTCCACCATGAATGTGTCCGGATAATGTTAGATCAACTAAATCAGTTTTTAAATTCTCGATGTAGTCTGGGTTATGAGAGATTAAAATACAATAATCTTTCTCTTTTACATCTAAAATAGTATTTTCCAGGATTTGATTATCTTCCCATAAATCTCCAACACCACCTATTTTAATTCTGTCTTGTGCAATCCTAACCCAAAAAGATTTATTATCGCAAATTTTTGTACCATTTCTTTCCATCATTTGTCTCGTAAGTTCTGCATTTTCCCAATGGTCATGATTGCCTAAAACAGCATAAATTCCAAATTTTGATTTTAATTTTAATAATTCATCAAATACAGGAATAATATATTTTGGATCTATATGGACATAATCTCCTCCCAAAACAATTAAATCGGGTTTTAATTTATTAATTCTATTAACAAGTTTTTCTACTCTACCGATTGATAAATATGGTCCATGATGAATGTCAGAAATGAAAACAATCTTAATGTTATTAAATGAATCTGGTATTTCTGTCGAGTTAATTTCAATTTTTGTTAGTTTTATCCATCTTGTCTCAAGATAACAATAACTCAAAAATAAAAGTCCTAGTCCTACTATTATAAAAATGACCTTAATCAGTTTCTTCATTTTTATGCTTTGTCGAATTTTTATCTTTGGCCTGATAACAATATCATAATAACCGGGTAAACTAAAACGAAATAAATTATTTCTATCATGCCAGCATTCATTTTTTTTAATGATTCCTTACATTTCCTAATGGCATTTTTGGATCGTAATCACCCGAAATTACAGGATTCTGATTGTTTTGAGTATATTTTCTTACATTAGTTTTCACAAAATCAAAAAGTTCACTTATTTCGACAATGCCATTTTTATTATAGTCAGCTTTGCCTGAGAGCCCATCTAGCAGGTAATAGCTGAATACACCCTGACGCATACCTGCAAACTCAAGTGAGTTTTCATTCTCTTTTGATGACATAATAAGTGCTGTTCCACCGCTTGTTTGCTCAAAATCAGAGTAATACTCTTCAAGTGCTTCCGAGAAAGGAGCCCTTTGGGCAATCATTGACCCTGAGTGACAAGCATCAGCTATCAAAACCTTATGTTTTGCATTACTGCGTGAAAGAGAAGCTAATATTTCATTATGGGAGATCAAATTGTTCTGACCATCATAATCGTAAGGTACAAAAGCACCTTTCAATCCATGTCCGGCAAAATATATAATGATTACATCATTTTGATCAGCGCTTTTAACAAGTTGGTCCAGACCATGTCTGATTCCTTCCATGGAGGCACGTTCATCAATCAGCAAGTTTATCTGATCTTTATTAACCATGCCACCTTCAGGGCTGCGAAGAAATGCAAAGACCTGGTAGGCATCATCATCGGTGTATTTGAGTGCCGGCATATGATTGTAAGCACCAATTCCTATTATCAGTGCCCATATATTGATCCTTGAATCTGAATTTTTGGGTACATTTTCTATTTCTTCACTTTGCTCAGTATAATTATTTTCAACTTTTCTTGTCAGGTTCCCATTTTCCCAATATCCTTCATAGACTTCTCCATTCTTGAGAAACATAATTCCATTTCCATGAGGAACATTATTTTCCCATTTCCCTTCATAACGATTACCGTTGGAATAGTAGCATTCACCTGTTCCATTTGGTTTACCATCAGCAAATTCTCCTGTCCATTTTGATCCATCTTTGTAAATATAAAAACCGGTGCCTTCCTTACAGTAAGTTCTGTTGCAATCTCTTTTCAAATCTACATCACCAGTGTTTTTTCTTTCTTTGAAACTGACTTCTGAAGGAATTTTAAATTCATCATCCTCCCAGATCCCACTTTGAACAGTTCCGTCTGATTTTATCAAAACACCCTTACCATGCCTTTTATTATGCGACCAGTTCCCTTCATAAATTTCAAGATTGACATATTTGTAAACTCCGTATCCATGAAATTTCCCGTTATCAAAATCTCCGTTGTATTCCTCTCCGCTGGCAAACACATACTTGCCATAACCTTTTGCCTTATCATTATACCATTGGCCTGTATAGTATTCACCTCCCTGGTAAGTATAGGTACCTTTGCCCCAGAATTTATTTGCTTTAAATTCTCCGGTATATTTGTCACCGGTTGGCATTTCAAGTTGTCCCGTTCCTTCCCTTAAATTATTCTTCCATGAACCGGTGTAAACATTTCCATTCGTATAGTAAAATGTACCTTGTCCGTTTAGTTTAGCATCTTTAAATTGCCCGGAGTATTTACCTCCACTGGGAAAAATAAAAAGCCCTTCACCATTTATACAATTTCCTTTAATGCACTGTGGGAAAGCCTGAATCGACAGAAAACTCAAAAATAAAACAAAAAAATACCGCATTTGATTAATTATTTAAAAGAGTTTGTAACCTAATATTTCTTAATTCTAAAAAAAATCCTCAATGTAAAACTCTTTCAATATCTTTTGATTTGATAAATATAGTATTATTAACTTTAGATTTTTTGAAATATTGTCAAAAATAATTTATATAAAGAAATAAAATATTGTAATATATACATTAATCAAAAAAATAAAATTTTAATCTAATTTTGGGCTTTTAATTTATTTACATGAAAAATTTTTCGATAAGCCTGTTTTTAATTTTGATATCTCAAGTCAATTCCTATAGTTTGAACAGAAATGACAGTATCACAACTGCTCTCGTAATAGTTGATATTCAGAATTTCTATTTTCCCGGAGAAGGGCCAGGATTAGTCAATGCGGAAAAAGCTGGATTAAATGCTAAAGAGGTACTTGCAATATTCAGACAATTCAATAAACCTGTAATTCATGTCAGACACAAAGCAACAAAAGGATTTGATATTCATAATTATGTCAAACCTCTACAGGATGAAAAGGTAATTACAAAAGAAGAGGTAAACAGTTTCTTAAATACTGATCTCTACGATTATCTCAAGAGTAAAAATATTAAGCGACTTATTATCATCGGCATGCAAACACATATGTGTGTTGAAGCTACAGTCAGAGCCGCACATGACCTTGGTTTTGAATGCATTATAATACAGGATGCATGTGCCACAAGGGATATTAAATTTAGAGATAAAACCATAAATGCTGCAGAAGTTCATTATTCAACATTATCCACTATTCAAAACGGTGGCTATGGAAAAGTAATTGATTTTGATGAATTTCGGATTGATCCGGAAAAATATTTCTATTGATCAAAACAAAACAGCAAAATAAGCCTGAAAATAAATTCCTGAGATTTAAAATTAAATTTTATGATTTCTAAAAGTTTTTTTTCATTTATATTCATTGTTTGCATAACAATTCTTTTAAAGCCCTTGTTAGTTTTTGCACAAACTCCCGGACTGAATAAATCGGTTTTACTTTCATCGCAGGTTAGTAATGATCCGCTGCAAATAACACTTAATTGGCAGCCTGTACCCGGAGCCACATCCTACAGAATATTCAGGAAGTCAATAAACGAAAATTCCTGGGCAAATACTGTTTCAGGCAACCTGGGATCAGGAACATTGTCCTGGACAGATGAAAACATTAAGTCAGGAACTGGCTATGAATATTGTGTAATAGGCTCAGGCACAAACAATTCTGCCGGATATATATATTCAGGAATCGAGATACCCGAGGTTTTCTTCAGGGGAAAAATATTGCTTGTCTTTGATTCAATTTCTACTAAAGGCCTTGATTTTGAAATCAATAGATGGATCAGTGACGTAGAGGGTGACGGATATAAGGTTATACCAATACCTGTAAACCGTTCTGAAGCAGTAGCTTCGGTTAAATCAAAAATTCTGAATTCTTATGATCTTGACAAACAAAATACAGTTGCTGTTTTTTTATTGGGGCGAGTCCCGGTGCCATATTCAGGAGTTATTGCACCTGATGGACATCCTGACCACCAGGGTGCATGGCCTGCAGATGGCTATTATGCAGAGTTGCATGGCACCTGGTCAGATAATCTTGCAAATAACACCAGCGGGTCAAGCAACAGAAATCATAATATTAAAGGAGATGGCAAATTTGATCAGAATTCCTTCCCTTCTGATGTTGATCTGCAGATTGGAAGAGTCGACATGTACAATCTGCCATCATTCACTTCAAACGAAAAAGAACTTATCAGAAAGTATCTTAATAAAAACCATGCATTCAGGCATAAAAAAATAATTGCTGAAGAAAAGGCATTAATTGATGATGAATTTACCGGATATCCGGAAGGATTCTCCGCATCTGGCTGGAGGAATTTCAGCTCGTTGTTTGGCTTTGACAAAATTCAGAGTTCTGATTATCTCCCCTCATTAAAAGAAAAAAGTTTCTTATGGTCATATGGATGCGGAGCAGGAAACTTCAAAAATTGTGCTGGTGTTATAGGTTCATCTGATTTTAATAATGATTCTTTAAAAGGAGTATTCACGATGCTTTTTGGAAGTTATTTCGGAGATTGGGATAGTCCTGAGGACAATTTGCTTAGATCAGCACTCGCCAGTGGCTCCACATTGACCAATTGCTGGGCAGGAAGACCATTCTGGTATTTTCATCATATGGGTTTAGGGGAAAGTATTGGATATGCTACTCTCGTTTCGATGAATAATTCGGGCATATATGATTTCAATAATAGCCAAAGAGGAATCCACATGGCATTGATGGGCGATCCCACATTAAGAAGCCAATATGTTTTTCCTCCAAACAATTTTACCGTAAATAATATTGACGGTGTGGCAATTATGAAATGGGAAGCTTCAGGAGAACCTGTTATAGGTTATAATATTTATAAAAGGAACGATTCTTTAAATGTTTTTGAAAAAATCAACAACTTAATTATTAAAGATACTTTCTTCATTGATTCATGCCTGATTTACCCTGGGGTTTATGAGTACATGGTCAGAGCAATAAAACTTGAGAAAACAAATTCTGGAAGTTATTATAATATGAGCACCGGAATCACGGACACCCTATTCAATCCCTATTTCAAACCTGTTATTGCAGGATTTGATTTTGGACTGGAAGGTTACAAAATAAATTTCAAGAACCAAAGTAAGAATGCCTATAATTTTGTATGGGACTTTGGTGATGGGACCACCTCAGTTGAAAAAGATCCTCTTCATGAATACAGATATAAAGGAGATTATGAAGTAAGGCTTAAGGCTGTTTCTGAATGTGGGACTGACATATCCATGAAAAAAGTAGTTATCCTTATCGGTGGAATGGAGTATGAGAATAATGACAAAATCCTCTTATATCCCAACCCTGCTGGTGATATATTGAAGTTCATATTGGATGAAAAACAAAACTGTGAAAATAAAAAGTTTGCAATATTCAATGTAAATGGAAGGCAGATATACGAAAACAAGTTTGATTCTGACTGTGAGGCAGATATCTCCGTGCTTGAGCCTGGATTTTATATTTTTAAAATCAAAGAAAATCCGGGGCTCAATATTAAATTTATAAAAATGTAGAGAATCAATACAAAATTCTTTCAAAACTATTGTAATAAAATACTGGCCTATTTAAATATTGATATCAAAATCATCTGAATTTGTGTAATATTTTTTTATCGATAATGATCAATTTTGATTTAAAAAATTGGTAACTACTCAGCTATTTGCATTTGGTTAATAGCTATTTGAATTTAAAACAAAATTTGATGAGGTCAGAAACTTTAGAAACCTCAAAATTTGGAAGGATAGCATCACTATCGTTATGAAAGTTTATCATCTAGGGGAATTATTACTTTCGCTGAAAAAGTTCATAAAAAAATGGTAACTACCTACTCAGCTATTTGCATTTGGCTGTTAGGTATTTGAATTACTAAACTAAAGGCAAAAGGCTAATAGCTTAAAGCTGAGT
>JBLMZC010000035.1:0-35157 GCA_050258615.1 Deltaproteobacteria bacterium
AATTTTAATCAAAATTATAATAAAAAAAATTGAAAAACCAAGTTTTTTAATGTTTTTTTTTGCCAATGATGAAATAATTTGAAATTTTCATATTCCACTTTTTTTTATATTATGGAATAAACTGTTTAATTGGCAGATAGTCAATATACTAAAGACAAAAATGTGACTTTGACTGCAAAGTGATTCCTTATGATCGTCGAAGTTTGCAACTTCGATGTCATCTTATCATCGAACAATCTTATGATCGTCAAATTTTACTTGATGGTCGCGTTTGCAACTGCTATTATATTTTTCATGAATTCAAAATGCACGATATTAAAGATCGAAGTCACAGACTTCGACCATCCATTACATGTACTGTGTAAAGTTAGAAATCTGAACACGGATTTGTTGGTGACAACAAAAGCAAAGGGGAAAGGTGTTTTACTGATGTCATCATGATCATCAGACTCATTGAGAGGAAGATCCTGATGAATTTGGCTTGTTTTCCCTTGTCCCATTATCTGGTTATTTTTTTTAAAAATGATAAAAATTTTTGCAAAATCATATCTTTGCATTCTTAAATGTAAAAGTAAAATAAAATGAAGGTACTGAAATTTGGAGGTACATCGGTAGGAACAGCTGAAAGGATGAAAAAACTTATACCGGTAATAAGTGATAATTATCCCTGCATAGTGGTTTTATCAGCCATGAGTGGCACTACTGATAAACTGTCAAAATTATCATCATATCTGTACGAACAGGATAACTCAAATGCAAGCAGGCTGATAAATGCCATGCAGGAGCAATATTCAGAAGTTGTTGCAGGACTCTACAGCGATGAGGCTATTATAAAGAAAGCCCTGGATATGCTTAACAGCCATTTTGATTACCTAAGGACTTTTACAATGGATATGTTCACGATGCTGGAAGAAAAGGCTGTTCTAGCACAGGGTGAACTTATCTCAACAGCCATGTTTCAGCTGTTGTGCAATGAAATGGGGATAAACTCTGTATTGATTCCAGCGCTGAATTTTATGAGGATAAATGAAAATGAAGAACCTGATGCTGAGTATATTCAACGGAACCTCCTGAAAGAACTTCATGCTTATAAAGACCATGATATCTATATAACACAGGGATATATATGCAGAAATGCTTTTGGTGAAATCGATAATTTGAAAAGGGGAGGCAGTGATTATACTGCAACACTGGTCGGAGCCGCTATCGATGCTGATGAGATACAAATCTGGACTGATATAGATGGAATTCACAATAATGACCCCAGATTTGTTGACAAGACATTTCCTATTGATGAGATCAGCTTTGATGAGGCAGCAGAACTGGCTTACTTTGGTGCTAAAATTCTTCACCCGACTTGTATTTTGCCGGCTAAAAACGCCAAAATACCCGTGAAATTGCTTAATACCATGAATCCCACTGCAAACGGGACAGTTGTAACTGATAAGCATCGCCGGGATTCTGTCGTGAAAGCGGTTGCAGCTAAAGATGGCATTACCGCTGTCAATATCAGATCTGACAGAATGCTCCTTGCCTATGGTTTCCTCAGAGTCATTTTCGAAGTTTTCGAAAGGTACCGGACACCAATTGATATGATCACAACTTCAGAAGTTGCAGTTTCGTTGACTATTGATAATCAGCAATATATAAATGAGATAGTTGCAGAATTGCAGGAACTTGGATCTGTTGAGGTAGAAAATGAACTAAGTATA
This sequence comes from Deltaproteobacteria bacterium, assembly GCA_050258615.1. Lineage (GTDB taxonomy): Bacteria > Bacteroidota > Bacteroidia > Chitinophagales > Saprospiraceae > JADJGA01. The sequence goes on from JBLMZC010000035.1 coordinate 1,713, forward strand.
ATCTGCATAGTAGGAGATATATCACCTGAAAATCAGGGGTATGCATTCAGGATATTTGAAAGCCTGAAAAATATCCCTATCCGGATGATTTCTTATGGTGGCAGTAAGAACAACATTTCAATACTGGTAAAAACCGAATTGAAATCTGAGGCGCTGAATTCTTTAAATACTCTGTTCTAATAGAAAAAATTTTAAATAAAACACATTTTAATATAGCTGGATATTCTGACATTTTGTTATTTGAACCTTCAGTCAAGAAAAAATATTACCTGAAATATGTTTACAGAAAAGCAAATAAAAGCATTCCATAAACTGGAAACACCATTTTATTTTTATGATTTAGATTTGTTAAGAAATACACTTGACAGGTTGAAAAAGGAATCTGATAAAGCCAGGTATCATATCCACTATGCTATTAAAGCCAATGCGAATCCAAAGATATTAAGACTTGTTTCTTCTTATGGTTTTGGAGCCGACTGTGTATCAGGTAATGAGATCAAAGCGGCTCTGGAAAACGGGTTTAGAAGTGATAAAGTTGCTTTTGCCGGTGTTGGAAAGACTGATCAGGAGATAACATTTGCAATAAAAAATAATATTTTTTCGCTGAACTGCGAATCCTTGCCTGAACTTGAGGTGATAGGTGAAATAGCTGCAAAAGAGGGTAAAAAAGCAAAAATAGCATTGAGGATCAATCCGAATTTAAATCCTAACACTCATCATTACATAACCACCGGTCTTGAAGAAAATAAATTTGGTATTAATTTATGGGAACTTGAAACGATAATTAAATATATAAAGGGAAATAACCATCTTGAACTGACAGGCCTTCATTTTCACCTTGGTTCTCAGATCACTGATCTGTCAGTTTTCAGGTCTTTGTGCATGAAAGTCAATTATATACAGAATCAACTATTTAAGAAGCAGATCAGACTGCCTCACCTGAATCTGGGTGGAGGGCTTGGTATTGACTATAATCAGCCCGATAAAAATTCTATTCCTGATTTTGGACTTTTCTTCAATATTTTCCGGAAATTTCTTGAACCAATGCCGGGACAAACGATCCATTTTGAGCCTGGCAGGACTGTGACTGGTCAATGTGGTAGCCTTATTAGCAGGGTTTTGTTTGTAAAAAAGGGTGTAACTACGGATTTTGCTATTCTTGATGCAGGTATGACGGAACTGATAAGACCGGCTTTATACCAGGCTTATCATAAAATAGAAAATCTGACAGCTCCGGTGACAGAAAATTTTAAGAAATATGATGTTGTGGGACCTATCTGTGAATCAAGTGATTGTTTTGGAAAAAGTATTGAGTTGCCGGAGACGAAGCGGGGAGATTTTATAGCTATCAGATCAACAGGAGCCTACGGAGAAGTTATGAGCTCATCATATAATCTTAGGGATAGGGCAAAAAGTATTTTTTCTGATGAATTGTAAATATTTATCTAAACATTCTTTTTTATTCCTTTTATGAAAGTTTCGGTGTTCTTATCACTGCCATTTAGATATGTATTAAATAATAGTCAAAACAAAGCCCTGGTTGTACCCGAATTGTCAATAATACATTAAATTTGCTGAATTTGACAATTATACTAAATTGAAATTCCTTAGTCATTTTTTCTATGGACAAAACAACAAATCCTGAAGATTTTTTCAAACTCCTCGCACAAAATAAGGAAAGGCTAAAAGAGCTTGGGGCTATTAATAACACTATAGCTATCATTAAAGAGGGAAAACCGATAGCTGAAACCATGCATCAGTTTTGTATGATACTTCCTGATGCATGGCAATATCCAGAATATACAATGGCTCGGGTAAAGTATGATAAGCTCGAATTTGTCACTTCAGGTTTTAAAGAAACGAAATGGTGTCAGAAACAGGATTTTGAATCTATTGATGGCCTGCATGGTTCGATTGAAATATTTTACAACCGGGAATTTCCTTATGAATTTGAAGGGCCTTTTTTAAGAGAAGAAAGGGATCTTATAAACAATCTCAGTAATATATTGACCGGGTATTTAAATAGTATCAAAGGAAAAGATATAATCAGGGAATCAAGGATCGTACAAAGGAAAAGAACTGATAATGAGATTACGGGCAAAAACCTTCTTCAGAGATTTATCAATTCACATAAAGCAGACCGTGATATTTATCATGATCTGATGCCATTTAAGATACAGGAGATCCTGCTCATCTCAACTTTGTATGATGCCTACAGTATTGAGAAAGAAGACAGACTAACAGATAATATTCTTGGTGAATATTCCAGGCTCAGTTTGTCGAGCGTGCCGCGTATCACCGGTGTTTCGTCTTATGAAGAGGCGATGGAAAAATTGGATGAAAGGTATTTCAACCTCATTATAATCATGATGGGAGCCGATACTGTCGGACCACTTGAAATGAGTAAGAAAATTAAGGCTGAATATTCACATATACCACTTTATCTGTTGGTAAATAATAGTGCAATAGTCAATGAAATGGAAAAAAATCCTGTGACTATTGAAAATATCGATAAAGTGTTTGTATGGAACGGTGATGCAAAAGTCTTCTTTTCGATGATTAAACTTCTTGAGGATAAGGTCAACATAGAAAATGATACACGTGTTGCCCTTACCAGGGTTATCCTGCTGGTCGAGGATTCACCTAAGTATTATTCCCGCTATCTGCCGTTGCTTTATAGCACTGTACTCGAGCAAACAAGAAAGGAAATTGAGGATATTGGTACCGATGACCTTTATAAAGTGCTCAGGATCAGAATGAGGCCAAAAATAATTCTGGCAGGCACCTATGAAGAGGCTATCAATTTGTTTGAGAGGTACAAAAGCTACATGCTATGTATGATCTCAGATGTAAAATTCTATAAAAATGGAATTCTTGATGAACACGCAGGTGATGCTCTTGTGCGTCATATCAGAACAGAACTACACAATCTGCCGATAATCCTGCAGTCATATGAACAATCATATGAAGAAATAGCCTACAAACACAGGGTTTCATTCATCAACAAAAATTCAGAAAGCCTGATGCAGGAAATAAAAAGTTTCCTCAGTAATTACCTTGAATTTGGTGATTTTGTTTTCAGGGATGCTACCGGCACCCCGATTACCATTGCCGGGAATCTGGAAGAATTTGAAAGAATTTTAAAAATAATACCCGAAGACAGTATTTTATATCATGCTCAGAAAAAACAATTTTCAATGTGGTTGTCCTCTCAGGGAGAGATACAAATTGCCAAGATGATTCACCCGACAAGTGTTGAAGATTTTTCAGGAGCCGAGGAAATTAGAAATTTTCTTTTACAAACCCTAAAACGTTTCCGTCAGGAAAAGAGAAAGGGAAAAATAGTTGGTTTCAATACTGAATGGGAGGTCGATGAAAGCAATATTGTGAGTCTTGCTGATGGTTCATTTGGAGGTAAGGGCAGGGGTCTTTCATTTATCAACACCCTGATACATACCTTTGACCTTACACAGGATATTCCTAATATCAATCTTAAAACACCCAGAACATCGATAATAGGTACTAAGGAATTTGAAACATTTATGGAAAAAAACGATTTGTATGAAAAAGTTTTTCATGCAGAAAGTTTTAATGAAATTCAGCGACATTTTCTTAAGTCAGAACTCTCTGATCAGCTCAAGATAAAACTTGACAGGTTGCTTCAGATATACAACCGTCCCCTTGCAGTACGTTCATCAGCATCATTGGAAGACTCAATTATGCAACCATTCGCAGGAATATTTGAAACTTATCTTCTTCCTAATAATAATCCAGACAGGAATATCAGACTTGGAGATGTAATGAATGCCATCAAACTTGTTTATGCATCAGTATTTTCAGATACTGCCAGAGGTTATATCCGTGCCATTAATCTTAAGATAGAGGATGAAAGAATGGCCATTGTAATTCAGGAAGTTGTTGGAAATCAATATGGTAATTATTACTATCCACATATTAGCGGTGTTGCCCAATCTTACAATTATTATCCATTCGGTCATATTCAGCCCCGGGATGGATTTGCTAATATTGCATTCGGATTGGGCAAGTATGTAGTTGAAGGTGAGCGTGCATTCAGATTTTGTCCCAAGTATCCCACACTGGCTAATTATTCAAATACTGATCTTATTAAAAATTCACAGGTAGGGTTTCTTGCTGTGGATCTGCGACCACAGGAGATTAACCTCCTTGATGGTGATGAAGCAGGTCTGGTGAGGCTTGATCTTTACGAGGCTGAAAGACATGAAACCCTGAAACACTGTGCTTCAGTTTTTAATCCTGAAAACAATACCATAGCTCCTGGTTTGAATCAGTCCGGACCAAGAGTTGTGGATTTTGCCAACATTTTAAAATACAATTATATTCCTCTGGCCAGGACTATTGAGGTTATTCTTGATATTGTTGAAGAAGCGATAGGATCAGCATGTGAAATTGAATTTGCAGTGGACCTCAACAGGGACAGCAATTATAAAGCATCATTTTTCCTTCTGCAGATCAAACCATTAATGGGAAATACCCGTGAATATAAAGTCGACAGAAATGCAATTGAAATGGATAAAACCATTCTATTTTCAAATAACGGAATGGGAAATGGGCTTATATCAAATATTGAAGATGTCGTTTATATCAAAAGAGAAACATTCGATAAGTCCAAAACCCTTGAAATGGCAGAGCAGGTAAATATGATAAACAGCAAATTGATATCAGAAGGACGAATGTGTTTACTTATTGGTCCTGGCAGATGGGGAACCCGCGACAGATGGATTGGAATTCCTGTGACCTGGCCACAGATATCGCAGGCAAAAATAATTGTGGAAACCAGTTTTGAGGATTTCCCTCTTGATGCCAGCTACGGATCGCACTTTTTCCATAATGTCATATCAATGAATGTTGGGTATTGTTCTGTGGGTGACAGCGATCCTGATTCAAAAATAGACTGGAAACTTCTGGATAGTTTGAATGCAGAAACAGAAACAGATTTTTTCAGACATGTACGTTTTCCCAATCCTTTGAAAATAAGGATGGATGGGAGTCAAAGGATCGTAGCTGTCAGTGTTGAATAAAGTGGATGTTTTATTGAGATAAAAATGGATATCTATGAAATATAATTTGGGATTAACTGAAAAATCCGCCGGTAATATTTTAGGAAAGTCGGTAATAAACTATTAAAAATATTGGTTATATTTGTGCTCCTGATAAGAAGATAGTACTAAAGAAATAAAATTGAATGCTTTTATCTTTTTTTTATGTCTTGTTTTAGCAAATAAAAAATTTTAGTAAATAAATTATAATAAATGCATATGTATAAGTATTATTCCTTTTTAATGACCAATTTGCTTGTTTTTTCATTGTATTCACAAAGCATCAGTTTTTTAAATTTGCCATTTCAGCAACTTAAAGAAAAAGCACAAAGTGAAAACAAATTTTTGTTTATTGATTGTTATACAGAATGGTGTGGATGGTGTAAGGTGATGGATAAAAATACCTTCTCAAATCCTGAGGTCATCAGTTATATGAATGAAAAATTTATTGCTGCAAAAATAGATATGGAAAAGGGACAGGGTGTTGACCTGGCTATGAAATACAGAGTCACTGGTTTCCCATCCTACCTGATTTTTTCTCCGGCCGGTAAACTTGTATATAAAACATTTGGCTATCAGCAGGCAAAGGATTTTATAAAAAACCTGGAGAATTCCCAAAATGTGCTTAAACAACAGAACTATTCAGGAGTTTCTGATGAGCTTTTTCTAAATTTCCCCGCTTTTTACAGGACAGTTTTTGAAGGAGGGGGTAACAGAAAGTGGCCTGACAGTATTGAAGTTAATGCCTTTTTTATCAATGAAAATAACTGGTTTGGTGAAGTGGCATTCAGCGTATTGAGTAGATTTGATGTTCCTGACACAGTAAGCAGATTTTTCCTCAAGAACATTGATCAATACAGATACTTGTACGGAATAGATGCAGAAGATAAAATTTCAGGATTGATCTATGACAGAATTTCAAGTGCAATAAAGGAAAAAGACCTAGAACTTGCAGGTGAAGCATTTTCTATGATAGATCTTTATGTTAAAGAGGATAAAAATGAATTGAAACAGGCCTACATGCTGAGATATCTGAGTGAAACCGGGGACTGGAAAAAATTTACTGAAACATTTCAGAAAATTCTTGATAGTGAAGGATATAAAAATTTGGGAATGATTAACAACTATTCCTGGGATATATATAAGACATGTACTGATAATGATGTGATATTAAAGGCTGTCCAATGGATGAAAAAAGTTATTGAAATTTCACCTGAATATATGTATCTTGATACCTATGCTGCTCTCTTGTATAAAACTAAAAACTACAACGAGGCAGAAATTTGGGCAAAAAATGCTTTAAAAACAGGGAAAAAGAATAAAGAGGATGTGAAGGAGACTAAAAAGCTTTTGGAAATGATCAAACATGAAAAGAAAAACAGATAATCTGATACATCAGGATGTCTTGTTTTTCGAATATTATAAAATTGTAAATCATAGGAAAGCAAAAATATGCAGAATGAGCAACATAGAATCAACCTTCCAATTTAACATGAAAAAATTTTTGCTATTTCAATTTTGGAGGAATAAAGCAGGAGTCAGTTTTTCCAAAAATACTGTACCTGTTACGTGCTATTAAATCATATAAATGATCTCTGATCATTTTTGGCAAATACCTGAAAATTTTAAATGAATTCCACCATCCGCCCAGCATTGAAAGTATTTTGATTATAGCATCGGATTTTGTATAAATCTGATTATCTGATATCAAAATAATAGTTTCATTTGCAACATTTTCCATACCTATTTCTTTAAGCGTGCTTTTGCCAGCCTCAGAATTTATTGCGATAAAATCAAAAATACCATGATCATCCCTATTATAAATAAATCTAACAGCACCATTACATAATTTACAAATTCCATCAAAAAGAATTATATTACCATTTTTTTTCATAATTATTGCGTTGTATTTTCATTATTCTTAGATTGAAACACCTCGATTTTAAAAAAGTGTAATTGCAATTATCAAAAGTTTTAATTTTATTATTATTGTAAAAAATATTTATTGCACTTGAAATAAGTTTCTGGAATTTAAGAATGAGGGACTCAAATACTAATTATCTGACGTTAAGGTAAAATAATTATTCAGTAGATAGCTTCAAAGGAGCTAAATTTTAGCAAAGCAGGATGAAATCCCGTGATAATATACGATAATATCCAGTTAAGGTGTGATTTTTGCGTTTTTTTGCAAAAATCATGACAAAACAATATACAAAATATAAGTACTCACTGAATAGTTACAAAGTAAAAAAAAATAAAAAAGATAATTTTTTGTTATAACATAAGACAAGAATAATGAATTATTATTTTTGCTTCGAAAAACCATTTTAACCAGTGCTTATTTGATGTTGCTATGAATGAGAATTAAATAGCAGAATTAAAAAAATAATAGATTTTATCTTCCATAATAAGTAAATTTATGGTAAAAATAATTGATTGTCCAAGGGATGCAATTCAGGGTCTGAAGGAATTTATTCCGACAAATGAAAAAGTTGAATATATAAACAGTTTATTGAAAGTCGGTTTTCATTCTATTGACTTTGGAAGTTTTGTTTCGCACAAAGCTATACCTCAGCTTAAAGATACAGGTTTAGTTGCTACACAACTTGATCTGAGCAATACAAATACCGGCCTGCTTGCTATTGTAGCCAATGAGCGCGGAGCAATCGAAGCATGCATGCATGATAGCATAGAATATATTGGTTTCCCTTTCAGTATTTCAGAAACTTTTCTTAGGAAAAATATCAATATGAGCATATACCAGGCATTTGATCTTCTTTTAAGGATGAACGAATGCATTGTAAAAAGACGTAAAAAGCTTGTAGTGCATATTTCCATGGCATTTGGTAATCCGTACAAAGATCACTATAGTCACAGTCTGTTGGAAAAATGGATCAGAAATCTTCAAAATGCCGGTATGGATATCATTATCCTATCTGACACTGTGGGGGTTGGTCCGGTTCATGAGATTAAGGATACTTTCAAATTATGCATCTCACAATTCCCCGACATTGAGTTTGGTGCACATCTTCATTCAAAGCCTTCTGAATACAGATTAAGGATAGAAGCTGCATACGAAGGGGGATGCCGCAGATTCGACGGAGCTTTGAAAGGCTTTGGTGGATGCCCAATGTCAGGAGTAGGTCTTGTTGGAAATATAGCTACTGAAAATATTATTTACTTTATGGATTATTTGGGTGAAGATACCGGCATTGATAAAGATATGCTTTATTATGTACTCGAAAAGGCGGCAAGATTTTATCCTCATCATTAATTAAATACATTTTGATAATTCTTGACCAATATAGTTTTAAAAAATTGTTCGACGAATTGTATGAACCCCTGTGCAATCTTGCTCATTCCATTCTCGATAATTATGATTTGAGTGAAGATGTGGTTCAGGAAGTTTTTGTGTATTTGTGGCAGGCAAAACATAAACTTGAGATAAGAACTAATCTTAAAAATTATATTTTTTCAGCTGTCAGGAACAAAGCTATAGAAAAACTTAGGAGGCAAAAACTTGATGAAAAATACAAAACCGATCAAATTGACAATCAGACTGAATACACAGAAGAAAATGATTTTGAACAGGAAAAATATATACTCATTGACAAACTTTATAAATCAATCGATAAACTACCTGATAAGTGCCGGATTATATTCAGAATGTCAAAACTGGAAGGTATGACTTATACTGAAATTGCAGAAGAACTTGATTTATCCGTGAAAACCATTGAAAGCCAGATGCGTCGTGCATTTATTTTACTCAGAGATATGATAAAGAATGAATAATAAAGTTTTTTTTGGTATTCTGCTTATACTCTTTAAATTGAACCCTATTTTCAGCCAGGATTTGGGTCAGTCAGGCATTATTATAAAAACCGGATTTAAAAAAAATGTGCTAAGACTTCTTGGAGAAATTGAGACTGCTTCAAACCTTATAATTAATTATTCTCCCGGACATATCAATCTCAAAAATGAAATTATTTTCGGAAAAAACGAAAATACTATCCATGATGTACTTAATCAAATAGCTGAGCAAGAGAACCTGCGCCTTGTTATAAACGACAGGAACGTTTATCTGGTCAGAAATTTCTCATTACCAGAAAAAAAGAGTTCATTAATATCGGTGAGCGGATACCTGAAAGACTTTGATACCGGAGAGCCACTTATAGATGCATCAGTCCGTACGAAAAATTCAAAATTTGGACAGTATTCTGACAATAAAGGTTATTTCAATCTTAAAATACCTGAGGAAACGGATATGATAATTATATCTTATATTGGTTATGCACCGGTTTTTTTAAGAAAAGACAATTTAAAAGATGGTTTGCTCGGCGATATTTCACTGAAAAAGACATTGGTGCTGAAAGAAATAATAATCAAAGACAGCATTCAGGACCAGCAGCCTGAGATCAGGGATTTTGAGCGGCAGAAATCCTCAATCGATGTATTTGGAAATATTGTTCGTTTTGGAACTGGCGATGTTTTTAATGATCTTATCCTGAAACCTGGAATTCATAAAATCAATGATTTTCAGGGTGGACTCTCAGTAAATGGACAATCTCCTGGCGATAATATTTATTTTCTGGACGGTATAAGGGTTTTTGAGCCTAACCATATTTTTGGACTTTTCTCTTCATTCGGATCAAAACCCGTGAGCAAAGTCAGCTTTTTTTCAAATAATATTCCCACTTCCTATGCCGGAGCTTTTTCTTCTGTTATTGATTTTCATACCCGTGAAGGTAATTCCCGAAAACCGGAATATGAAGCATTACTAAGCAATTCAGTAGTTAACCTTTTTGTAACAGCACCAATCAGGCAAAACACAACGTCATTTTTTGTTGATTACCGCCATAGCCTGCTAGGCATGTATCTGCCAAAAATAATCAAAAAATACAAGGATATTGATTTCAATAAATTGTTTTTCAATGACCTGAATTTTAAGATCACCCACAGGGTAAATCAGTTCAACAGGATGAATGCTTTCTACTATCAGGGACAGGACCAAATAAATCTTACAGGCAATACTGCCGATGTTTTAAATTCGGAAAATAATTTTTCATGGCGAAATCAGACTACAGGTTTTTTATGGACCTATATTCATAAGGACGATCTAAAATCTGACCTTAGCATCTCTCTTTCTAAATACAACAATGACTCTCAATCTGAGTTTGATCTTGGTTTATTTGAAGGTAAACAGCAGTTTCTGAATATTTTTTCATCAACACTGATCAGAGAAACATCACTTAAAAATGATTTTATTTATTATCTCGGCAAATCCAGAATAAAATTTGGATATAATATCTCCAGAGTTAATCATAGTCCTCAGTTGGGGGGAATCATTACGGCTAAAGGAGGCGGAAATATTATTGTTGAGCATCAGAAAGATAGTATCCTGGATAATTTCATGTCATATATTTCAGCAGATCTTTTTCAGTCAGAATTCCTCAATTTAAAAGCCGGATTACAGGCCGGTATTCTTTTTAATGATCAGTTTAATAATAAATACCTCAATCCCCAGTTTACCGCTTCAGTTAAAATTTCAGGCAATAACTATATCGATTTTGCATTTTCAAAGGGGATTAAATTTATACATTCACTGGGAAGTTATGCAGTTGGTATTCCTTCAATGATCTGGGTCACATCAGGAACAGATATTCCGGTTTCAGGTATTCACACTTTTTCAATCAATTATATATTCAGACATAGAAAAAATTCCTTCAGAAGTGAGTTGTATTATAAATCAATTAAAAATGATATCATTTACAAAAGTGTGATTGATTCATATAATCCCGTAGCGTCTAAAAAGGCTGTAATTCCTCTGTTTAATGATTCAGGCAGGGTTTCTGAAAATATTTCAATAGGTGAGGCACAAGCCTTTGGAATTAACTTGCAAGCGGAATTTATAATTTCAGATATAAAAACTTCCTATTCTCTTTCTGTAAATAAATTCAATACTTTTCACCGGGAACTTAACGATGGTAAATGGTTTCCTGGTAAGTTTAACATGAATTACGCTGCAGCAGCTACATTAGCATATAATTTTAAAAATATAAATATTTTCGCAGACTGGAAATTTCATGCAGGTCAGGTTTTTTCTTTGCCGGTTGCCCGGATAATTAACGGGTCAGGTCAGGAAATCCTGGATTTTAGCAAAATGAACAATGCTCATCTGTCAGATTATCACAGTCTTGATATAGGAATGAACAGTATTTTAAAGCTTAAAAGTAGTTCATGTAAACTATCTGCCGGATTTACTAATATTCTTAATAATTTTAATCCTGTTTATGCTTATATCTACGAAAATTTAAATGTTTACAAAGCCAGTGAAGTAGGGGGTATTCCTTTAAATCCATATATAAGTCTCGATTTTAGGTTTTAGAATTTTTTTAAGTATTTTTTCTAAATTCAATTTCTTAATTATCTTTGAAAAAAAAATTATGAAAGTATTTTATATTCTGTCAATATTGATTTTTTTTCAGTTCCAAAGCTGCAAAAATTCAGCTCAGGAAGCATTGAAATCTGAAAAAAAACCATCAATTTCACATTTCAGACCAGATTCAGCTGCTGTAATCGAAAAAATTGCATTTGGTTCATGCAGCAATCAAAAACTTGACCAGAGCTACTGGGACGTTATCCTGTCAAAAAATCCTCAATTATATATTTGGATGGGAGACATCATCTATTCTGATACAGAAAATATGGAAGAACATAAAAAAGAATATGATCTGATGAAGCAAAACCCTCATTACAGTGCATTTATATCAAAGATTCCTGTTATTGGCATTTGGGATGATCATGATTTTGGAGTAAATGACGGAGGATCTTCATATCCGAAAAAGCAGGAGAGCAAAGAGTTGCTTCTCGGGTTTCTTGATATTCCACATAATGATAAAGTGAGAAATCACGAAGGGGTTTATACAAGTTATACTTTTGGACAAGACATGAGGAAAACAAAGATATTCCTTATTGATAACAGGTATTTCAGGTCTGATCTTATCCCAAATGAAACCCCGGCTAACAGATATAAACCTAATACTTCAGGGACTATTCTGGGAGAACAGCAGTGGAAATGGCTTGAAGATGAGATCAGGAACAGTGATGCTTCTCTTAATATCTTTGTCAGTGGTATTCAGGTAATACCCGATGATCCGCCTTATGAAAAATGGGGAAATTTTCCTCATGAACGGTTAAGGCTTCTTAATCTTATTGAAAAGTACAAAGTAAAAAACCCTCTAATACTAAGTGGAGACAGGCATCTTGCAGAAATCTCTGAGTATACTTACCAGGATTTTAGTGGAACGTTGACTGAAGTGACATCTTCAGGATTGACTCATTCATTTGAAGGGGTGCAGGAGTTTAATGCATACAGATTGGGAGGTTTGTTTGATAAGAAAAACTTTGGTTTTATTGAAATCTTTTGGGGAGGATCAAAAGTGATGTGTAAATTGTTCGTTTACGATATTGATGGAAAAATTGCGCTGGAACATAGCCTGATAGGTGATTACTGATCAGCTTAGCGTCATCTTACAATGTTTTCCTCTATATTGCTATCTTTAGCAAATTTTCTTGCTAATACGAACAGATAATCTGATAACCGGTTTATATAAGTAAGAACCTTGATATGCTCAATATCAGATGAATTTAATTCTGTTATTTTTCTCTCAGCTCTTCTGCAAACTGTCCTGGCTACATGAGTATATGATATCAGCAATGATCCGGAGGGTAAAATAAAATTTCTCAATGGCTCAAGATTTTTTTCCATTGAATCTATTCTATATTCCAGAAAAATTGTCTCATTTTCATCAAATGAGATTAACAACTCGGGCTTTTCCGGGTTAGTGGCCAATATAGTTCCTATTTTGAAAAGGGTGCTTTGAATTTGTTTTAGTTCAGTTTCTATCTCTTTGTCTTCAGTACTTGATATTACAACACCAAGATTTGAATTTAATTCATCAACTGTACCATATGCTTCAATCCTGATTTCAGATTTTAACAACTTTTTGCCCCCAAAAAGAGAAGTAAACCCTTTGTCACCCTTCTTTGTATATATTTTATATGCCATGTTTTTCTTTTTTAAAATACTGAGTTTTTTGGTATAAATCAAAATATCAGCCAGTTGTTTTATCATTCATACATCTCAATTAATAAATTCAATATTTCAATTGCAGCCTGACTGATCACGGTACCTGGCCCGAAAATCCCTGCAACACCGGAATTAAACAGATAATCATAATCTTTTTTTGGAATAACTCCGCCAGCTATTACCAGTATATCATCTCTGCCAATTTCCTTCAGGGTATTCACTACCTCAGGAACAAGAGTTTTATGTCCTGCTGCTAAAGAAGATATTCCCAGTATATGAACATCGTTTTCTGCTGCCTGAATTGCTGCTTCTGCCGGTGTCTGAAACAGGGGGCCAATATCTACATCGAAACCGATATCTGCAAATGCGCTGGCAATAATTTTAGCTCCCCTGTCATGACCATCCTGTCCTAATTTTGCGATCATTATCCTTGGTCTTCTGCCTGCCTTCGATGCGAACCTGTCTGATAATTCTTTGGCCTTAATGAACAATTCATCCATCTTGATCTCATTTGAATATATTCCTGAAATAGTCCTTGAATTTTGTATGTATCTTCCTGTAGCTTTTTCGATTGCATAGGATATTTCTCCAAGAGTAGCTCTGTTCCTTGCAGCCTCTACTGCGAGTTCAAGTAAGTTTCCATTTTTTTCTGCTGCAGCTTGGGTTATTTCTTCAAGGGATTTAGTAACCTGGTTTTGATTACGTCCTTGTTTGATTTTTTTTAGTCTTTCAATCTGTGTTTCCCTAACTTCAGTGTTATCTACTTCAAGTGTTTCTATTTCGTAATTATTATGATAATTAAAAACATTGATACCGACAATCAATTTTTTACCAGAATCAATCCTTGCCTGTTTTCTTGCAGCAGCCTCCTCAATTCGCATTTTGGGTATTCCCATTTCGATTGCTTTTGCCATACCGCCCAACGCTTCAATTTCTCTTATGTGATTCCATGCCTTTTCAATCAATTGCTCAGTCAATGCTTCAATAGTATATGAACCGCCAAACGGATCGACTGATTTAGTAAGATCTGTCCTGTCACGCAACAGTAACTGTGTATCCCTTGCAATTCTGGCTGAAAATTCTGAAGGCAAAGCAATTGCTTCATCGAGTGCATTGGTATGAAGTGACTGGGTTCCTCCCAATACTGCCGACAAAGCTTCAATTGTGGTTCTCCCAATGTTATTGTAAGGATCCTGCTCTGTCAAACTGTATCCTGAAGTTTGACAATGTACCCTGAGTGCCAATGAAGAATTTGATCGGGGATTGAACTGCTGAACAATATTTGCCCAAAGTACCCGGGCTGCCCTCATTTTTGCTATTTCAATGAAAAAATTCATTCCAATTCCCCAGAAAAATGAAAAACGGGGTACAAAATCATCAATATTCAAACCTGCGTTGATTCCTGCTCTGATATATTCAAGACCATCTGCAAGAGTATATGCAAGTTCAAGATCAGCAGTAGCTCCTGCTTCGTGCATATGATAACCACTTATACTTATGGAATTGAATTTGGGCATAAATCGTGATGTGTAACTGAAAATATCAGATATTATCCTCATAGAAATATCAGGTGGGTAGATAAATGTATTCCTGACCATAAATTCCTTGAGGATATCATTTTGAATCGTCCCGGTTAGGAATTGGGATTCAACACCCGATTCTTCAGCTGCTACTATGAAAAATGCCAAAATAGGTATAACTGCACCGTTCATGGTCATTGATACACTCATTTCCTCCAGTGGGATTTCTTTAAAAAGTATTTTCATGTCTTCGACTGTGTCAATGGCTACTCCAGCCATACCCACGTCTCCTTTTACCCTCGGATGGTCCGAATCATAACCCCTGTGAGTAGCAAGATCAAAAGCTACAGATAATCCTTTTTGCCCTTCTTTAAGGTTTTTTTTATAAAACTCATTGCTTTTTTCTGCTGTTGAAAACCCTGCGTATTGCCTTATTGTCCATGGATTTTTTACGTACATTGATGGGTAAGGACCCCGGAGGAAAGGATATGAGCCTGCAACTAGTCCCTGGAATGCTAAGGAGTTGATCTCAGAAATATCATAATGAGATTTTATTTTAATGCCTTCAGAACTGGTTGTCAATACCTTTTTTGGATGATCAACCCTTTCAATGTCAGGATCCAGTTTGTGTTTTCTAAAGTCGGGTATTTTCATGAGGCTAAGTTAGTTCTTTTTCGCAACTCATGAATTACTTTCCTTTTTTTTTCAAAAATTTATTATTTCCTTTAACTTTCCTAAGCTTTTTTGATTTGTTTTTTCATATAATACCAAATTCATTTATATAATATTCCAATAATTTGGTATTATGCCGACTGAAATTGGGGGAATTGGGGTTCTTAAATCGGATTTGTGCTGACTGCAAACGTCAGTACTATTTTCAATTTCATGTCGGTATAAGAGAGGCTTTTTATGTTTAATCCAAACTGCCTTAAAAAGTTAAAAATTTTATAATTTTTTATAAATTTAAAACAAAACTGGCTGATCTAAGTTATTCTTTATGATACTAAATATTGTTTTATTAATTTTAGCTTGAAATGGGCAGGTATATTTTTTTGTTGATTTTTTTTATTAGCTTTTTTGATGCAAATTCAGCATTTTCACAAGATAAAATAAATTGGCTATCCTGGGAAGAGATGATTAAATTACACAAATCAAGCAAAAAAAAGATAATGGTTGATCTTTATACTGACTGGTGTGGCTGGTGCAAAAGGATGGATCAGTCAACATTTCAAAATCCTGTTATAATCAAATATATCAACGAAAACTTTTATGCAGTCAAATTCAATGCCGAACAAAAAAATGAAGTGGAATTTGAAGGTGTCAAATATAAATTTGTAGATCAGGGACGAAGGGGTTATCATGAATTTGCTGCTGCTCTTTCTCAAAATCAACTTTCTTACCCTACTTACGTGTTTATGAGCGATGATGTTCAAATCTTACAAGTGATTCCCGGTTACCAGGAAGCCAGATCATTTGAACTTATCATCAATTTTTTTGGTGCAGATTTTTATAAAAGTGTTCCCTGGTCAAGATTTGAAAAAGAATTTAAATCCAAATTGTAGGTTGTAAGGAATGCAATCAGTTTTTGAACAGCTTTTCCCCTGTGACTGATTTGACCTTTCAAATCTGTATCCATTTCAGCAAAACTTAAATCATAACCTTCCGGCTGAAATACTGGATCATAGCCAAAACCCTTGCTCCCTCTTGGAGTGTTCAGAATTTTTCCTTTTACTTCACCTTCAAAAATAAATTTCTTATTATCAATATTAAGTGCTATAACTGTAACGAATCTTGCTGTCCGCTGCTTTTTGTTTTCAAGTTTTTTCAGGAGCAATTCTATATTTTTTATTGCATCGTTTTCAGGTCCTGCATATCTTGCACTGTATACACCCGGCTCACCATGCAAAGCATCCACAATTAATCCCGTATCTTCTGAAAAACAATCAAATCCATAATTTTCTGTTATATAATCAGCCTTTATAATCGCATTCTCATGCAGTGTTGTGCCGGTTTCAGCTATAGGTTCATTGATTCCGGCTTCGCCTTTGGTAACTATCTTAAAAGTCATATCAGGAGGAAGTAGTCTGTTAATCTCTAAAACCTTATTTTGATTGTCAGTTGCAAAAATTAGTGTTTTCATTTTTCTAAAAATTATAAGAATTAGTAACCGCTCCTTAACAAGCTAATCTAGTTAATTAAAAAATATAACCCCAAAATAATCAAGCATAATTTAGTTTGAAATATTATGGTTTGATGTAAATTTTATTCTGTTTGCAAAAATTATTGCAATATAAAGTATTACTAAAATACTGTCTGAGCTGTTATATTAGTTTTAATTGCTCCCAAAGTTTTCTTTTGAGATCCTGATTTAATGAAATAGAGGAAAGATCATCAAAAATTAACAAAGAAAATGTCTCAAAATTATTCCAGTTTCTCTTCTTTAATTTTGCCTGAACATCAAAAAAAGCAATATCTATTCCAAAGCTTATTACATGTTTACAGTCACAGATATCAAACAAACCATCAGTTGAAATGTAATTTTTATCCTCTAAACCCAGAATACAGCATTCATTTTCAATGTCGATGTTGATGGAAGTAATAATTTTCTTTAAAAATCCCATATTTTCATCAGTGAAACTCCTGCTTTTTACAAGGATTATAAGCTTCTCCCCACCAGATATGCCTGAGGAAATTACTTTACCCCTCTGTGATTTTTTTAAATGATAAATATCAAAATCTATATACTCTTTCATTAAAATATTATTTCAATATTTAGAATATTTCAAAATTATTTACTTTTTTTTATAAAAAAATTTAAAAATACTAAATATAATTTCAAAAACCTGTAAATTGCGACAAAATTATATTATCTCTGATTTTTTTTTCGACTTGAATACAAAAATATTACTTTTTTTTAATATTTGTTATAATCAGGTAATATATTTATAATTTGATTTTTAACTCAAACAATGCTGATATGAGCTATAAAATAAACAAAACTTTCATCACCAACTCAAGAGTAAAGAATTTTGATTTTTCAAATATACCTCCATTTGGTCATGCATTTACCGATCATATGTTTGAAGCAGATTTTGATGGAGAAGTATGGAAGGATCTGGTTATCAAACCAGTGGAAAACCTCTCAATGCATCCTGCAAACCTGACTCTGCACTATGGCCAGAGTATTTTTGAGGGGATGAAAGCTTTCCTTACAGGAGACCAAAAAACTGTACTTTTCAGGCCTTATGATCATGCTAAGCGTTTCAACAGATCAGCTGTGCGTATGAGTATGCCTGAAGTGCCTGAGGAAATGTTTGTCCAGGCAGTAAAGGAATTATGTATTATCGAGAAAAATTGGATACCTGAACAGTCGGGCAGTGCGTTATATATCAGACCTTTCATGATAGCGTATGACTCAGTAGTAGGAGTCAAACGATCAAAAACATACAAATTTATAATTCTGACATCACCTTCGGGGCCTTATTATAACAAACCTTTGAGCCTCAAAGCTGAGCTTGAATTTGTCAGGGCAATAAAAGGAGGTATCGGCGAAGCCAAAACAGCAGGCAATTACGGTGCTTCAATTTATCCTTACAGTCTTGCTGTGGAACAAGGCTATGACCAGCTGCTTTGGCTGGATGCCTATGAGCATAAATACATTCAGGAAATAGGTACTATGAATATTTTCTTTGTGATTGATAAAAAAATTATAACCCCAGCTCTCGATGGTGGTATCCTCGCAGGGATTACAAGAGATAGCTTACTGACAATTTTCAGGGATAATAATTATATTGTAGAAGAAAGAAGGGTATCAATAGATGAGCTGATTGAATCCTATAAAAAAGGTCTTTTTACAGAAATCTTTGGCTCCGGAACTGCTGCTATAGTTGCAGAGATCAATAAAATAGATATCGATGGTTTTAAAATGGACTTTTATCCGGAAAAATTTATTTCAGCTTCCTTTGCACGGGATTATATAAATAAAATTCGAAAATGTGAGATTCCAGATAAATTTAACTGGATTTATCCTATCGATTAAAATTCCGGTCGGTCGAAAAAACTATTAAAAGAAATTGACCTAAGAAAGGGATGCATTATTATTTATTTAATTGGGTTTGATCATTTTAATTGAATTTGTTCAACCTTGTTAATAAATCATTCATTTTTCACTAATTCTATTCTAAAAATAAGAAAAATAATTTTTTTTTCTTATATTACTTTTTTTATAGTAATTTTGATAAATTTATATAAAAACAGAATTATGAAAAAATTAACCCTGACAGTGTTTTTATCAATAAGCACACTTATAATTTATTCTCAGATTGGAATAGGCACAGTAGGAGGCATGGATTTTTATCAACGTTACGTGAATCCTGAGGATAATATTGCTTATCCTGCTGCCGGAAATGTAGTATTAAATTTTATTTACGGTCCAAAAATTTGGGTAGGTGCAAAAAAATTTTCATTCAGTATTGAAGGACAAGTGAATATTGGTTTGACTTCATTTGCAATAAATGATTATAAGGGTCTTGGTGCTATTGCTTTCCCAGTAATTGGTAAGCTGAATTTCAATGGATTGAGTGGTTTTCATACTGGATTTTCAAAAGGATTTTCACTTGGTGCAGGTGTACAGTGGTCCAAAACAGAATTGTATCATTTGTCAAAAAACTACAAAAATAAAGGTGTGAAAAGAGATTTTTTTGATGTATTATTTGCACAGGTAGATATAGGAGTAGGGTCATTTGGCACTGATGGAGCTATTTATGTGCGTTATGGATTTCATACCGGTAATAATGCACGGGTTTTAAACATAGGAATGGTTTTCAATTCAAATAAAACCTTTAAGAAAAAAATGAAAAAACTCAGCGCTCCTGTACCAATAAATGATACTCCTGATTGAAATGTCAGTAAATCTTACAGCAATTCTTTGTTCATTCCTGAATTGAATCCTGATTTATTTTGATATAGTTTAATTGCGAAATAATATATTGAATTGAGCTATTTTTATAAAAACTAAAATCTAATAAATGAGCTTTCAATTCGATGTGCTTTAAAAAAAAAGTAGCCCGTGGTATCTATATAACACGGGCATTACTCAATTTAATAACCAAAACTCAATCTTTATAGTACAAATATCGTGCCAAATATTAACATATAGCTTTATATGTAAATATTTCAAGCATTTGTTTATAACATTTTAACTCATCTAGGTTGATTCTTTATCAACCCACATTTTTAATTTCTACTATTTTTGATTCCTGATGGACCTCTTGTTCGAGGTTCAGGCCACAAATATAAAATATATTATGAAATATCGCAATATATTTTTGACATTTTTTTAACTAAATATAAATAATATTTTATTAATATATGTAATTATCAGAATAACAACATGTGAAATTTTGAGGTTTTTCGGGTATATTTTAATTATTCATCGGTTTGATTGTTATTTTTACATTTTAATTTATCAGGCATGAAAAATATAGGTTTAGACATTATTTTCGAAGATAATCATATAATTGCTGTTAATAAGCCCCCGGGCATTTTATCACAAAAAGATAATACAGGTGATGACAGCATTATTGAAATGATCAAAGATTATTTGAAAATTAAATATGATAAGCCCGGAAATGTATTCGTGGGATCTGTCCATCGTATTGACAGGCCTGCAAGTGGATTGCTGGTTTTTGCAAAAACTGGTAAAGCATTGTCAAGACTAACAGAAAGCATGAGAAAATCATACTTTACCAAAAAATACTATGCCATAATTGAAGGTAAAACAAATGAAAATTCAGGAACATTGGAGCACTATTTGCTAAAAGACAATATAAGCAATACAGTAAAAGTTTTTAAAGAAAAAAAACAAGAATCGAAGTATTCCGCTTTGAATTATAAAAAATTAGCTACATCAGGAAACCGGACTTTGTTTGAAATTGAACTTATTACCGGAAGGCCCCATCAGGTACGTGCTCAGCTATCTTTTGTATTTGGCCCAATTCTGGGAGATGTCAAGTATGGTTCTGATTTCCTGTCGTCAAAACATAAGATCTACCTTCATAGCTTTTTCCTGTCATTTCCTCATCCAACTTTGAGAACTGTGATGGAGTTTTGCAATTTTCCGGATTTGAATGATAATATATGGAACCAATTCAGGAAATATATTCAATGATTGTTTGTATTTTGTAAAAATGTTGTATCTTTGCATTTCGTGAGGAGCATACAGCCAGCTCCTTCCAAACTCCCCCAGGGTAGAAATGCAGCAAGGGTAGGAAGTTGAGCGGTTTGGTATGTTTCCTCATTTTTTTTAATCAGGTTATAGTTCAAAATGAAAATCGATATTATATCTGCTGTGCCTGACTTACTCCACAGTCCATTAAATTATTCCATTGTAAAAAGGGCCAGAGAAGCCGGTCTGGTTGATATTGATATAATCGATCTCCGTAATTATGCATTGAATAAATATGGACAAATTGATGGTTATCAGTTTGGAGGGGGTGCTGGCATGGTGATTATGGTGGAACCCTTGTTCAACTGTATAAACGATCTTAAAAAAATCACTAAATACGATCATATTATTTATCTTACACCTGATGGTGATAAATTTGATCAGGGCAGGGCCAATGCACTCTCCATGTCTGAAAATCTGTTGTTAATCTGTGGTCATTATAAAGGAATAGATGAACGCATAAGAGAACATATTGTCGATATGGAATTGTCAATTGGAGATTATGTGCTTTCAGGTGGTGAACTTGCTGCAGCTGTTATAGTTGATTCAATAGTTAGGCTTGTGCCTGGGGTATTATCAGATATTGAGTCTGCCCTTAGTGATTCATTTCAGGATAATCTTCTGTCCCCGCCTGTATATTCAAGGCCCGCAGAATTTAATGGTTGGTCTGTACCTGAAATACTTCTGTCAGGGCACGAAGAAAAAATAAAAGAATGGAGACTTGAACAAAGCATTAAAAAAACAGGAATAAAACGCCCCGATCTTCTTAAAAAACTGGATTGAAAACTACAGCTTTATTAGTTTATGTAATTTTACCTGATTGGTTTGAGTGTTGATATATTTTAACAGATAAATTCCCTCTTTAAGATTACTTAAATCTATCTTGCCGTTAATCTTGAGGTCTTCCGGTACTTTGAATGTTCTGACTGCCTTTCCGGACAGGTCAGCTATTTCGATAATAAATTTTTTGGATGGCTCTGTCACTTTGTAAAATAAATTATCAATAACTGGATTGGGATACATAATCAGTTCATTTTCAAAGTTTTTGATTATTCTTACTTTGCTGTATTTATGAGACCCATCAAAGTCAGATTGTTTTAGTCTGTAATAATTCTCGCCTTCAAGAGGGTAATCGTCTATCGCATTATAATGATGTATTTCTTTGGAATTACCATTCCCTTTTATCTGTTTTATCGGTTTCCAGTTACTCGCATCTGTACTCCGCTCTATTTCGAAATAGTCATTATTAACTTCAAGGGCTGTTCCCCATTTAAAATATACAATCTTTTCTTTCCTCAATACATCCCAGTATAATAGATCTATAGGTAATAAAGCAGCCTGACAATCAGCCCCGGTTGGAGAATTTACAACCTTAAATTTCATGATAAGGGAATTATTCTCCGGATATGTGTACTCTGCATGTTCAGTATTGATTTTAAAATAAAACCTGATCCTGTGCTCTGAATTTCCGTTTAAATTGATTTTTTTAAGAAGGTCTTTAATCTCTGTTTCAAATCTGATTACAGAAAGTTTGATTTCAGTATTCCCAAATAAATATGATTTTCCATTAAAACTGACTTTGCCATCCCCCGAATCATCATCGGAAACAAAATCACCTATTTTCATAAACCCACCATCGTCAATTGAGTAAAAAAGATCTGCAGATAATACATCTCTTGCACTCCAGAACAAAACACTCAATGAATTAAATTCAATGTATTCATCAACACAGAAGCCACTCGGATATATGCCTTCAAGATGATCGGGCATAAATTCATTTTCCCGGTTTATATCCATAAATGAATATGTCTTTGGATCAGAGTTTATGGTCAATGACGTATTAATTCCACCAACACCTTGATTTCCAACAACAATAAATCTATAAGTATCTATATTGTAATTTGAAAACGATACTCCACCATCGAAAGAAACAATGAATTCTGTTTGGTAAAGTCCATTTTTTAGCATATTTGAAGGAATAGCAGCAAAATATCTGTGATTATCAGCTATGGCTTTCTGAAATGATAAGTTGAAATCAAGATAATCTCCTTTTAACCCTGAATCAGAAACTATCCATGGAGATGCAAAACGTACGGAACAACTGACCAGACCACTTTCATTGGAAGTTAAAGTTAGAAGAGGAGAATAAATATCTATTGTAATTTTAAGTGAATCACTTTGCCCGTCAAAACTTGTATTGTTTATTTTATAATTTCCCACCCAATTTTGTTGTGCACTCAAATTGAGAATAATAAATATATACAAAAAAGCAAATATGTATTTCACCTCTTTCTTTGGGTTTATTGTTCCGTAAAGGTAAGAATTAATAATTAAATTCCAAATTTTTTTGCTATAAATTTAAAATTCCTTCAGGTAAATTCATTTTTATTCTTTTTTTTTCAATATTTATTTCAATGATAAAATTTTCAACCAGGGGAATATATACTTCATTGTTGTCAATTGCGCCTATTATCATTAATTGCTGTGGGAATTGTTCAATTGATGTGATGTTGATTTGTTTGCCGCTCGTTGCATCATCAATTATAAATCCATTTAGATCATTATAATTGAAGGAAGTGTTCTTTTTGTTCTTCAGATTTTTTATATCTGTATCCCGGAGCAATATTTCAGATCCATTAAATGGTTTAACTTCTTCAGGTCCGCAAAACTCCTCGAATTTGATATATGCCAGGTCATCTTCTACATCTATTGATTCTGGGAAAAAAGGTACTGCATGTCCGTTGATCCTTATAAAAATTGCTTTGGCTTTTAGAATATCTTTATTATACTGTTGGTCAATAAGTGCCAGCAGGGTGCCATCATTTCTGAAAGGCTTTAATATCCTGCCGATATTTTCATATTTTAGTATTTTATTATTTGGATTCAAATGATAGAAGCTTTTGTTCCAGTATAAATCCTTCCTCAGCTTTTAATTCCCAGGGAACACTGGCCTGATCTGTTTTTTGTGTATTTAATATCATCATTTTTTTATAGATCAGTCCAATCCCTTTTGCATATTCCTCATATGAATATCTTTTTTCAATTGAATTTTCAGTATCAGTCTGAATAATGCTTAAAACATCCTTATATTCTTTACCTTCAATCGCAACACTATTTCCTGTTTCTGAATATCTGTAATCCCATAATTCATACATTTTAATTGGTTCACCTGCTATCCTGATTATCGTATTCTGTGAATCAAACAAAGCATTACCATCCCAGCTTTTTCCTTTTATTACTGGAAAAACAAGTTTGATAAATTTAAGATTGCCTTCATTTCTGATAGCCATATTATTATTGATATACGCGTTAAGCATATTGATATTATTCACTGATCCGTTTTCAAATACAGTACGCTCAATAATATAATTGGTTTCACCTTCATTGTCCATGAAAGATTCCGTAATTTTTTCAATTATAATATTGGATACAGTTTTTTTAATAGTCCCTTTATTGTCATATATAATCGAATCGAGCTTATATTTCCAGGTATTTCCAATTTTCAACGGGAAAAACTTATATTCTTCAGGATCAATTTTGAAATCATCTATTTTTGTGTTACAACCTGAAATAATACATGACAGGGAAAAAAGAAATAGAAAAGTTTTAATCAGGGTCATTTCAATTTATTTTAATTTTTTGAGTCATAAAAAGCTTATATATATGACCTACATTTATTTACTAGAAGATTATTTGTATGAATCAGAGACTAATAATCCGAATCTTGTTAATTATTACCATTCGACTTTAATTCATTGATCTCCTTTTTCTGTGATTCTACCAATTCTTCCAGTTTTTTGATTTTTTCACTGAGCTGTTTTATTTCCATATCTTTAAGCTCTAATTCTTTTACTATCAATGTTTCATCACTGGTTGATTTCAATGCTGTTTTATTATTATCTTGTCCGGATTTGAATAGCTCCCAGCTTTTGATTGTTTTGAATGGATCCTGACCATTATAATAACTTGCACCAATGAAGGCTAATGGAGCGGCAATAATAAGAAAAAGAAAGAATTTGGCGAAACCTGTCATTTTGTAATTTCTTGGCATGATTAAATTTTTTTCAAAAATAAAATGAATTTACCAAAAATTGTATAAAGTAATAAAAAAGTTTTTTTTAATGACGTTTTTTTCGAAAAAATAGTGTTCAAATCCTTATTTTGAAAAAAAAATGAAAATTAGTCAATTTTTTTTGTAAAAAAATAAAAAATTAAACATACCTTTGCAACTCTTTTGGACAAGGATGTGGTTTTCAATTAGTTTAATGTATTGTAAACCATAGATTTGGTGGTCTTTTGAACTTGTTTTCAAGATAAATTCAAATGTGTTATTTTAAAATATATTTTATCAAATTAAATAATTATTTAAATTTTGTAAATCAGCAATATGCCAACAATTAACCAATTAGTAAGAAAAGGCAGAAAACAAATTGTCGCAGTAAGTAAATCAAAAGCTCTGCAGGGAAATCCGCAGAGAAGAGGAGTTTGTACCAGAGTATATACAACGACTCCGAAGAAACCAAATTCTGCTCTCAGAAAAGTAGCAAAAGTAAGACTTACAAATCAGATTGAAGTAATTTGCTATATACCTGGCGAAGGCCATAATTTACAGGAGCACTCAATTGTTCTTGTCAGAGGAGGCAGGGTAAAGGATCTGCCCGGAGTTAGATATACCATTGTCAGGGGAGCCCTGGATACTGCAGGAGTTTCTGATAGAAAGAAATCCCGTTCAAAGTATGGAACAAAAAGACCAAAATAATAAAATTCAATAATTGATTTATGAGAAAAAGAAAACCAAAAAAACGCATTATAATGGGAGATCCCAAGTTTGGAGATCCAATGGTTACACAATTTGTAAATAACATGATGTGGGAAGGCAAAAAATCAGTTGCATTTGCAATTTTTTATGATGCAATGGATATGATTGCTTCAAAAACAAATGAGAATCCCCATGAAATTTGGAAAAAAGCCCTTTCAAATGCTACCCCTCTGGTTGAGGTCAGAAGTAAAAGAATAGGAGGTGCTAATTTTCAGATACCCACTGAAATCTATCCGTCCAGGAGAATTTCGAATGGTATGAAATGGTTGATCAAGTATACCAGATTGAGAAGTGGAAAAGGCATGGCTGAAAAATTAGCAGCGGAGTTGATTGCTGCCAGCAAAGGGGAAGGTGCTGCTGTTAAGAAAAAGGAAGATACTCACAGAATGGCAGAAGCAAATAAGGCTTTTGCTCATTTTAAAGCTTAATATTAAAAAAATATGGCAAGGGATTTAAACTTGGTTAGAAATATCGGAATTGCTGCTCACATTGATGCAGGAAAAACTACAACAACTGAAAGAATACTGTATTATACAGGTTTGAGTCACAAAATAGGTGAAGTTCATGATGGTGCTGCTACTATGGACTGGATGGAACAAGAACAGGAAAGGGGTATCACAATTACCTCAGCTGCCACCAGAACTAAATGGAATTGGCATTCAAATGAGTTTACCATTAATATTATTGATACCCCCGGTCACGTTGATTTTACTGTTGAGGTAGAAAGATCATTAAGAGTTCTGGATGGTACAGTAGCATTATTTGACTCTGTTTCAGGTGTTGAACCTCAGTCTGAAACTGTCTGGAGGCAAGCTGATAAGTATAAAGTACCAAGGATAGCTTTTGTCAACAAAATGGACAGGACGGGAGCAGATTTCTTTAAGGTCGTTGAAGATATGAGGATCAAACTGGGTGCGAATGCAATTCCAATTCAGGTTCCTATCGGTTCAGAATACGACTTTAAAGGTGTTGTTGACTTGATAACAAATAAGGCAATTATATGGAATGAACAGGATATGGGTATGACTTTTAAGGAAATTGAAATACCGGAAGACCTGGTCGAAACTGTTGAAATATATAAAACAAAATTGCTGGAAGCACTGGCTGAGATTGATGATTCCCTGCTGGAAAAATATTTCGAGGATCCTGAAAGCATAAGCGAACAGGAGATGATCGATGCAATCAGGGAAGCTACAGTTGGAATGCTTATTACACCTGTAATGGCAGGTTCAGCTTTCAAAAATAAAGGAGTACAGGCATTACTCGACGCTGTTTGCGCGTTTTTGCCATCACCCCTTGATAAAGGAATAGTGGAAGGAATTAATCCTGATAATAACAACCCAGTCTACAGAAAGCCGGATGTAAAGGAACCTTTTTCTGCTCTAGCATTTAAAATTGCTACCGACCCTTATGTTGGACGCTTATCTTTCATCAGAGTTTATAGCGGCAAACTTGATGCCGGATCTTATGTTTTAAATACAAGGTCTGATAAGAAAGAAAGACTCTCCAGATTATATCAGATGCATTCAAATAAACAGAACCCTATCGAATTTGTTGAAGCTGGAGATATTGCAGCTGCAGTTGGATTCAAGGACATCAGAACCGGAGATACTCTCTGCGAAGAAAAACATCCGGTTGTGTATGAGTCAATGACATTCCCCGAACCCGTAATAAGTCTGGCAGTAGAGCCAAAAAGTCAGAAAGACCTGGATAAACTTGGTATGGCTCTTGCAAAACTATCTGAAGAAGACCCTACTTTCAAAGTGGCTTATGATGAAAATACAAATCAGACTGTAATCAGTGGAATGGGTGAATTACACCTTGAAATAATAGTGGACAGACTAAGAAGGGAGTTCAGCGTTGAATGCAATCAGGGCAATCCTCAGGTTAATTATAAAGAAGCACTCACTGCAACTGTTGATCATACTGAAAAATTAAAAAAACAGACCGGGGGTTCTGGACTTTTTGCTCAGATCTCATTCGAGATAGGACCTGCAGATCCTTCATTTCTGGAAAGTGAAGATTTTAAGAATGGTAAAGTAAAAATGCAGTTTGTTAATGATATCTTTGGAGGAAGTATTCCTAAAGAACTTGTACCGCCTACTGAAAAAGGATTTGCATCTATGATGAATAGTGGAGTTTTAGCTGGATATAGCCTTGATTCTATGAAAGTAAAGATATATGATGGTAGAACTCACCCTGTTGACTCAAAACCAATAGCATTTGAACTTTGCGCAAAAGAAGGTTTCAGGGCAGCTGCCGTTAAGGCAAAGCCAATAATTCTTGAGCCTATTATGAAACTTGAAGTAGTAACCCCCGAAGATTATGTAGGAGGTGTTATAGGTGACCTGAACAGAAGGAGAGGGATACCTAAAAGCCAGGATATCGGCACAGGAGGAGTAGTAATAATAAAAGTAGATGTGCCTTTATCTGAAATGTTTGGATATGTTACACAATTGAGAACAATAACATCAGGAAGAGCAAGCAGCACTATGGAGTTTTCCCATTATGCACCACTACCTGAAGGTATAGCAAAAGAAATTGTCGAAAAATCAAAAGGAAATAAAAATAATTAGAAAAAAACTTGCTATTTTAAAATAAAGTTGTACCTTTGCAGCTCGTTTTAAAAAAGCGATATTAATTTAAGGTTATGAATCAAAAAATCAGGATAAAACTTCGTTCTTATGATCACAATCTGGTCGATAAGTCAACGGAGAAGATAGTGAAAGCCGTACGCAATAGTGGTGCGGTAGTCATGGGTCCGATTCCTCTGCCAACGAAGAGAGAAGTATTTACAGTGCTAAGATCTCCGCATGTCAATAAAAAATCTCGTGAGCAGTTTCAATTGAGAACCCATAAAAGATTAATTGAAATTTATACGCCTACTCCACGAACTGTAGATGCTTTGTCAAAATTGGAACTACCTAGCGGAGTAGACATTCAAGTTAAATTAACCTAATATTGTTAGACATAGTTTAATTGATACATGCTTTTACAAAAGTATGTATTATTGAATATCTACGTTAAAATAAAAAAAATGAACGGATTAATTGGTAAAAAAGTCGGGATGACCAGTATTTACGACGATTCAGGCAAGATGGTCGCAGTAACAGTCATACATGTTGAACCAAATGTTGTAACCCAGGTTAAAACAGATGATAGTGATAATTATGAAGCTCTTCAGTTATCAATGGGTAAAGCTAAAGTAAAAAATGTAACTAAACCATTGCAGGGCCATTTTAAAAATGCTAATACTGAACCATTGAAAAAAACTGTTGAATTCAGGAAAAGTAATCTGGATAAAAAGCTTGGAGATAAAGTAAAAATTGAAGATGTTTTTGAAATAGGTGATAAAGTCAGTGCAATCGGAGTTACAAAAGGAAAGGGATTCCAGGGTGTAATTAGAAGGCATGGTTTTGGAGGTAGCGGTGATGCAACTCACGGACAACATAACAGACTAAGGGCACCAGGTTCTGTAGGAGCTTCTTCTTTCCCTTCAAAGGTTGTCAAAGGTATGAGAATGGCTGGAAGAATGGGTGGAACACGAGTAAAAATCAAGAATCTAAAAGTTGTTAAAATATTACCTGAAAGGGATCTTTTGCTGCTGAGTGGAGCTGTTCCAGGCCATAAAGGTTCTTTTATAATCATAGAAAAGTGATCGTTATGAAAATTAATGTATTTGATATTCAGGGTAAAGATCTGGGAAGACAAATCGAACTTCCGGAAGTATTTTTTGATATTACTCCAAATGAACATGCTATTTATCTGGCAGTAAAACAGTATCTTGCTAATCAACGACAAGGTACACACAGTTCTAAACCTAGAGGTGTGGTCAGTGGATCAACCCGAAAACTTAAAAGGCAAAAAGGAACCGGAACTGCACGTGCAGGATCGATTAAAAACCCAACTTTCAGGAAGGGCGGTCGTATGTTCGGCCCGGAACCAAGAGATTATGGCATCAGACTTAATAAAAAAGTAAGAAGCCTTGCCAGGGCATCGGCTTT
This sequence comes from Deltaproteobacteria bacterium, assembly GCA_050258615.1. Classification (GTDB taxonomy): domain Bacteria; phylum Bacteroidota; class Bacteroidia; order Chitinophagales; family Saprospiraceae; genus JADJGA01. The sequence goes on from JBLMZC010000035.1 coordinate 31,449, forward strand.
ATCTTATAAAGCACAAAATAACAATATTATTGTTGTTGAGGATTTTAGCTTTGATATGCCTAAAACTAAAGAGTATGTTGCAATTCTTAAAAACCTTGGGGTTGCAGGAAATAAAGTACTTCATCTTTTGGGTGAAAATGATAAAAATGTGTATCTTTCAGCCAGGAACTTACCGAAAACAGTTGTCAGAGATGTCAAGGAACTTAATACTTACGAAATTTTAAATGCTCAGAAACTGATCTTTTCAGAAAGTTCAGTTGGAATAATGAGAGAAACTTTTAAATAAAATATTATGAATATTTTAATTAAACCTGTTATTACAGAGAAAGCAGAAAACCTTTCTGAAAAAAGAAATCAGTATACATTTATTGTGGATAAAACTGCAAATAAAATACAGATTAAGAAAGAAATTGAAGCACTTTATAATGTAAATGTTACAGATGTAAATACTGTCAGAATGCCCGGTAAGGTTAAAGTCAAAGGCACACGATCAGGATATCAGATCGGAAAAAAGCCTTCTTATAAGAAAGCAATCGTATCATTGGAAACTGGAGAACATCTTGATATTTATAAGAATGTTTAAGCTTAATTTGGTGAAATTAAATATTTAGAAAATGCCAATTAAAAAATATAAACCGGTAACACCCGGTATGAGATTCAGAACAGGAATGGATTATTCCGAGATTACAGAGAGTAATCCTGAAAGAAGCCTGTTGAAAAAGCTTACCAAGACCGGTGGTAGAAATACATCCGGAAGGAGAACTATGAGACAGCTGGGTGGGGGACATAAACAGAGATATAGGATTATCGATTTCAAAAGAGATAAAGATGGTATTCCTGCAAGAGTAGCAACAATTGAATATGATCCCAACAGAACAGCGTTTATAGCTCTATTAGTATATGCTGATGGTGAAAAAAGATATATCATCGCACCAAAAGATCTGAAAGTAGGAGCTAATGTTCTATCAGGGAAAGGAGCAACTCCGGATGTGGGAAATGCATTGTTGCTAAGCGATATTCCACTTGGAACTCCTATACATTCAATTGAACTTACTCCAGGTAAGGGTGCCTCAGTTGCCAGAAGTGCTGGTACTAACGGTATATTATCCGGTAGAGAAGGAAAATATGCTATTATCAAAATGCCCTCAGGAGAATTACGAAGGGTGTTGATGACATGCAGAGCAACTATTGGAGCAACTTCTAATGCTGACCATTTCCTTGTTAAATCTGGCAAAGCCGGAAGAAGCAGATGGCTTGGAAGACGACCAAGAGTCAGAGGTGTTGCAATGAACCCGGTTGATCACCCCATGGGAGGTGGTGAAGGAAGGGCCTCAGGAGGACACCCAAGGTCAAGGACAGGTATTTTTGCTAAAGGTCAAAAAACCAGAAGTCCTAAAAAGAATTCGAATAAATTGATTATTTCAAGAAGAAAAAAATAAATCTGAATGGCTAGATCAATAAAAAAAGGACCTTTTGTCTATCACAAACTCTTAAAAAAAGTTGAAGAAGCAAAAGAATCAAATAAGAAAAATGTAATTAAAACATATTCCAGGGCATCAATGATCATTCCTGATATGGTTGGATTGACTATTGCTGTTCACAATGGTAAAACATTTGTGCCGGTTTTTTTGACTGAAAATATGGTAGGACACAAATTAGGTGAATTCTCTCCAACCAGGATTTTCAGAGGCCATTCCGGTAATAGAAAAAAATAAATTTAAAATATAGATCAGTTATGGAAGCTGTTGCAAAATTAAAGAATTGCCCGATGTCACCAAGGAAAATGAGAATGGTGGCTGATGTTATCAGAGGCAAATCAGTAGAAGAAGCATTGAACATCCTGAAATTTGCCAAAAAAGAAGGATCATTCTGGCTTGAAAAACTTTTGTTGTCCTCGGTGGCTAACTGGGAAAATAAAAATGAAATGTCGAAGAGTGCTGATGAATATGATTTATATATAAAGAAGATATGGGTTGATGGAGGCACATCATTAAAAAGATTCCGCCCTGCACCTCATGGTAGAGCTAACAGGATTAGGAAAAGAACTAATCATGTTACAATAGTGGTTGAAAATTCAATACCATTGGAAGTTGAAAACAATGTTGAACAATAAATAATAAAGCTATAATGGGACAAAAAACAAATCCTATAGGTAATAGACTGGGTATAATCAGAGGTTGGGACTCCAACTGGTTCGGTGGCAAAGATATTGCTTCCAAATTAGTTCAGGATGTAGGGATCCGTAATTATATCAAAGCTAGAATTGTTAAAGGAGGTATTTCAAAAATTGTCATTGAAAGGACATTAAAGAGAATTACTGTCACAATAAATACTTCCAGACCAGGAATAATAATCGGGAAAGCTGGCCAGGAGGTAGACAGGCTTAGAGAAGAACTAAAAAAGATTACTAATCATGATGTTCAAATCAATATTGTTGAGATAAGAAAGCCTGAACTCGATGCAACTATTGTAGGAGAGAATGTCACAAAGCAAATTGAATCAAGGGTAAATTACCGTAGAGCTGTAAAAATGGCCATTCAATCTACAATGAGAGCAGGCGCAAAAGGAATAAAGATTAGAATATCCGGGCGATTGAATGGTGCTGAGATGGCTCGTTCTGAAGAGTTTAAAGAAGGAAGAATTCCTCTTCATACATTCAGAGCTGATATAGACTATGCCCTGGTTGAAGCTCTAACGATCTATGGAAAAATTGGAGTCAAAATATGGCTATTCAAAGGTGAGGTTCTAGGTAAAAGGGATCTTTCACCAAATATTGGAGCAAAGAAGAAAACTCCACTTCCTGTTAGGGATAACCGTGGAGGTGGTAAACCAAGAAGAGGAAGAAACAATTAAAATAATTATTGATTAATTGATTATTTTTATCAGGAAAATTTTTATACGATGTTACAACCAAAGAAAACTTTATACAGGAAACAGCAGAAAGGCAAAAACAGAGGGATGGCCATGAGAGGTCATAATGTAGCTTTCGGTAGTTTTGGTATGAAGGCATTAGAGCACGGATTTATAACAAGCAGACAGATTGAAGCTGCGAGGGTTGCATTAACCAGGTTTATGAAAAGGGAAGGTAAAGTTTGGATACGAATTTTCCCGGATAAACCAATTACCTCGAAACCTCTTGAAGTCAGGATGGGTAAAGGAAAAGGAGCTCTTGATCATTATATTGCAAGAGTCCAGCCCGGCAGAATTATGTTCGAAGTCGATGGTGTACCTGAAGACAGAGCCAGGGAAGCTTTGAGATTGGGAGCACAGAAAATGCCTGTAAAAACAAAGTTTGTATCAAGACCTGATTACGAAAAATAAAATTTTAGCACAATGGCTACTAAAAAATATCTGGAATTACAAAATTTTAATGATGCTGATTTGCTCAATGAACTTAAGGAAGCAAAGGCTGAATATAAAACTCTGAAATTTGATCATGCTATCACTGGACTGGAAAATCCATTGAAATTAAGATCATTACGCAGGGACATAGCAAGGCTCAACACCGAAGTACGTAAAAGACAACTGGATGCTATGACTCCTGAACAACTGGGCAAAAGAAGCAAGATCAGACAGAGAAGAAAACTTAATAAATAAAAATCTACACGATTATGAACGAGAGGAAAAATCGAAAGCAAAGAGTAGGTACTGTGGTTAGTAACCGCATGCAAAAAAGTATCACTGTGCTTGTTGAGCGAAAACTAAAACA
>JBLMZC010000036.1:0-103171 GCA_050258615.1 Deltaproteobacteria bacterium
CACTGACACTTCGGTCAGCACAGGCACTTCGGTCAGCATCCTGGAGCTGACACTGACACTAACACTTTGGTCAGTACAGGCACTTTGGTCAGCATTTAAAATATAATGCCGACTGAAATTGAGGGAATTGGGGTTCTTAAATCGGATTTGTACTGACTGCAAATGTCAGTACTATTTTCAATTTCATGTCGGTATTATCGTTCAAAACCTGTAGCAATAGCTGAAAGTTCATATGTTTTTTCTTTCAGAAAAATTCCATAGCTTTCAAGATCGGAAAACATTTCCTGAATTGCTATACTTATGGGTTCACCGATGACTACATTAAAGCATTTTCCGCTTTTATTGAAAAATTCATGTGCTATCCTGGTCTCACGAACCTTCCAGTGTATCCTGCCGAGGCTATAAAAAAAATCAGAGTTGAAACCATCGAAAAAAACCGGGATAATTACAAGTTTTGACTTTTTTATGATATGTAAAACGCCTTTTTGCCATTCCCTGTCTTCGATCAATCCTGTTTTATAATCTTTTCTTGAAATAGCTCCGGCAGGAAAAAACCCCATAGGATGGTCTTTAAGGTGTTTAATACATTCCCTGATCCCATTAATATTGTGGCTTATCTTGCTTTTTAACTTGCCTTTAGCGGGTTCAACTCCGATAAAATTTTCTTTTAGAGAAGCTACCCGGTTTAGTATTCCATTTACCATTAACTTATAATCAGGCCTAAGCCTGGCAAAAATATCAATAAGTATCACTCCGTCAACAGAACCAAAAGGATGATTTGACACTGTTATAAATCCTGTTTCAGGTAGTTTCTCAAGATTTTTTCCGTTTATTATGCGGTAGGACACACCAACATCCTGCAGAATTTTCGAAGTAAAATCCACGCCAGCTATTCCTCTGTACTTGTAAACTAAAGCATTGAACTTGTCAATCCCAAATAGTTTCAGCATGAAAATAGCCAGTTGTTTTCCAAAAAATCCCCTGTATATTGGACTTTTTGATGCCAGATATTTCTCATCCATTATAATCCTCTCCATAAAAAAAATTTTCTGAAATCAATAATCAAATTCAAAAAGGTAAATACTAAACCAATTTCACTATTCCTTCACAGATCTTTTCATGTTTTTTGACAGATAGTATCAAAATTGGATTTAATATCAATATTTCAAAGAGATAATATACAAATGGCAACGCAACCCAACCGGTGTCTGAGAAAATGCTTCCCGCCAATACGAGTAAAAACAGAACCGGTGTTCTGCCGTTGAAAGTTAGCCAATCAATAAGTGGCATGAGTTCAAAACTTTTTTTTCTGAAATCCTTTCTGATATTTTCAGGAATATCTCCATTGTATTTTGATTGCATAAGTGATAGCAAATGTTGAAGTTTTGGAGTGATCCTTTCCTGTCCTACGGTATAAAACCGGTAAAAGAAGAGGAAAAACTTATAGATCCTGTCATCCTCCCATTTTGTCTCTTTCCAGAGTTTCTGCAGATTCTCGTAATTATCAAATTCCTCACCCTTTTTCCTGCTTATAAAAAAAAGATGCAGTGTTTTATAGTAATCAGCCATCGCTGCCTGTCGTATATGAGAATATCCTGATATCAATACCACAATAAATACCCAGTATCCCCAGCCAAGGTCCAGTAATCTGAATGCAATGGCAAAATATATTGTTGCAAACCATAGATCGCCAGCAAACCCATCAATGATCCTTCCGATTTTTGATTTTATCCCTGTTATCCTGGCCAGTTGTCCGTCGACACAATCAAGGATATTTGCAGCGATCATCAATAGAATACCGAGAATATTTGTTTTAATATCGTTGAAATAGAAACAAATACCTCCGCCAATACCTACGAAGAAAGAGAAAACCGTTACCATATTGGGGGTAATGCCTGTATTTCGCAACATCAATGCAAGCCTAAAACCAACAGGACGGTAAAATTTCCTGTCAAGCCAGTTCTCGGTTTCTATCGATTTTAGTGATGATTCGAGTGTAATATTTGTATCTTTCATAATTTTCAAATAATTCTATATTGACATTTACCTGTAGGAATATGCTCCATCAATGACAAGTATTTCCCCGTTGACATAATTATTGCTTATCAGAAACCAATAGGCATCTGTTATCTCATCAGGAGTGCAAAATCTTTTTGATGCAAGTTTGTTTTCTATATTATTGCGTATTTCAGTGGGCTTGCTTTTTTGCCATTCAGTATCGACAAACCCCGGAGCTACACCGTTTATCCTTATTTCATGGGGGGCAAGAAATTTGACTAAATTTTTTACCAACGCATGAACAGCAGCTTTTGTTACTCCATATGCCAGTGAAACAGAATGTGGATGAATTGCCATTAGAGAACCAGTGAAAACTATATTTGACCCCTTGTTTAAAAACTTTAATAAGGACTTTATAAGAAAAACAGGATAATGAACATTTGCATCAAAGATCTTTTTCCATTCATCAATATTGATATCCACAAAATCAGCCCTGTATGTGAGTGCAGCATTTAATACCAGCACATCAGGAGTCTTTTTATTTGCTTCAAGAAAAGTAACTATATTCTGAGCTGAATTGATATCAAGAATATCTGATTTGATTAAATGAACTTCTGACTGATAAAGGTTTATGATCTCCAGTACTGGTTCATTTTCCCTGATTACATTCGTAGTAATCAGAAGATCAAAACCTTCCTTGGCCAGCCTGAAAGCTACTGCCTTACCAATTCCATCAGTTCCTCCGGTGATCAATGCCAGTTTCCTCATGATTCAGTATTTCATGGTTGATCCGACTCTTCTTTTTGAAAATGAACAGGTTTTTGTTTTTGTTCTTTTTTCAACTGTGCATCATAGCTTTCATATATGGTTTTTTTCAGATTGGTTGATGAAACACCCGCACCGTATGGAAAGTAAAAAACCTGTATTCCAATATCTCTGAGATAATCATATTTGCCGTACCAGTCATCACCAACAACAAATGCATCGATATTCAGTTTTTTTACAATCTCAGTATGATCGAGTGTATGTTGCGGTATAACGATATCAGGTGTTTTCAATGCTTCGATAATTTGCAGCCTCTCTGAAAAAGGTATGATTGGTTTTGGCTTGAATGTCATTACCAGTTCATCTGTGCTTACACCGACGATCAGTATATCAGCCAGACTTCGGGCATAATTTATCATCCTGAGGTGATTGTAATGAAACATATCAAAAGTTCCTGATGTATAAACAATGGTTTTATTTTTAAACATATAATTCAATTTTTAAGAATCAATAAAATTACTGCCGCTTAAATTCTATGCAATTAATAAATTAATCGCAACATACAAATTTAAATGTTTTTGAACAAAACTAATAAAACTCCGGGAATTATTTACTCCAGGCAAAAAAATACTTTTCAGAAATAGTTTTTTGAGTTTCAGGAAAATGGAAATTTAAAAGAAAAAAGTATCATTTTTCTTTATCTTCCCACATGCTTTCCCAGTATTGCGGTTTTGTTTCTCCGGTTTTTTGAAACCAATAATCAGGAGTGACCTTTCTTCCGTCAGCTGTCTTTAGTTTTCTGTCATATACCCAGATCACAGGATTGAAAACCAGATCGGTAACTCCAATGGTAAACATATCAGGATCATCCTCGTTTTTCTTTTTTTCAGGCTCTGTCAGTACTTCAAATCCGTTAATAATGAGGAGATTTTTTAAGAATTCGACCCTTGCGGCATCAATATTTTTTTCGACAAAAGTCACTCTTTTGCCCTGGATTTCTCCATATTGGTGTTTTCCGGAAAATGACATACGATTATTTTTTATTTTTTATTTTAAAAATTGAATCACAAGATCATTGATATATTCATAAAAAGGACTATAGAAGCCAATCAAAAGGATACCCAAAGCTGGGAGCAGCAACCCGGCTTTCATCATAATATCACTTTTGAAAAAAGGAATTGGATTATCATTTTTTCGAATGAACATTGCCCTGATCACAAGCAGGTAATAATACAAAGAGATAGTGACATTTATCACAGCTATAAAAATCAACCAGTAATAACCTTCGCTTGCAGCTGACATAAAAAGGAAAAATTTACCAAAAAATCCAGCTACCGGGGGAATTCCTGCCAGTGAAAATAATGATAACATCATGAGTACACTCAGCAGCGGATTAGTCCGGTAGAATCCGTTGTAGTCATCCATATTTTCAAGACCTGTCTTATTGGAAATAGCAAATACGACTCCAAAAGCACCAAGGTTTGAAAAAATATATGTGGCAATGAAGAATAATACCGAGCTCATTCCAAGCTGGTTGCCCGAGATCATACCGAGAATCAGAAAACCTGCCTGAGCTATCGAAGAAAATGCAAGGAATCTCTTCATGTTCTTTTGTCTCAATGCAAAGAAATTGCCGATAAACATTGTGAGTATGGACAGCAGAAAAATAATTTCTCTCCATAGATCCATCAATGGTCGTGCAAATGTGAAAAGTATCAGCATCAGGATAAAAGCTGAAGCTCCCTTTGATATTACAGAAAGGTAGGATGTTACACTTACAGGTGCTCCTTCATAAACATCGGCAGTCCAGAGATGAAATGGTACGATTGATATCTTAAATAATAATCCGGTAATGAAAAACAAAAATCCTGTTATTATGAGAGCATCATTGGTAAGAAACTGACTTAACTGATTAAAATATATTGTACCTGATCCTGCATACAGCAATGAAATCCCGAACAATGAAACACCGGAAGTGACAGCTGCCAGAAAAATGTATTTCAGGCCTGCTTCATTTGAGCGCAACCTGAACATATCAAAAGCAGCAAGACCAGCAACAGGAAGGCTTGCAAGTTCTATGCCTATATAAAACATAAGAAAATCCCCCGACGATATCATAAAATACATTCCAAGCAGGGATGAGAAAAGCAGAATGTAAAATTCAGCAAGTCTGTTGGTTTCCTTCAATTTTTCCTTGACCCATGAAGCAGATTGCAGCAATATTATAAAAACACCGGTATTTAAAATATTCTTAAAAAAATTGACCGTATGGTCTGTCCTGAACATACCACCAAACAGCTGGCCTTCAGGAAAATTGATAAATCCTGCTATTGTGTGTAAAAGAAACAAGCCTGTAGCCATATTGACTATGAGTTCCTTTTTATCCAAAGCTATTTCGGCAATCAAAATAAGGAGTATAATTGCCGTAAGGAGTATTTCACTTTGCATCAACGAAAATATAGATCCCCAATCCATCATTTATCTTTTTTTACTAATTATTAATGTGCAAATTTTTCCATAATTGGAATAAGTCCTTCCCTGATAGTATCTGTGATCCAAAGAGGCATAAGACCAATTCCGGCTATGGAACCCATCAGCAGGATTATAACAACTCTCTCAAACCAGTATATCTTGGGGTAACTGTAATATTCTTCATTTTTTACAGGTCCCATGAGCAGAACTCCGACAACACGAAGAATGTAAACGGCCGTAACTACAATGGCTGAAATAGCTATAACAGTAAATATCCTGTTCAGTAAATCCGGGTTTTCCCAGGCTCCGACAAATATATTCATCTCGGCTACAAATCCGCTTAATCCAGGTAATCCAAGCGAAGCAAGACCGGCTACAACATAAGTTGCAGAAATCACAGGAAGTACCTTCATGAGCCCTCCCATCTCATGTATTTCCCTCGTATGTGTGCGGCCATATATCATACCTATCAAAGCAAAGAACATAGCAGTCATAAAACCATGCGATATCATCTGCAGAATAGCTCCTGTGAAAGCAGTCTTTGTAAACATCATAAGTGCAAAAAGTATCAATCCTACGTGGCTCACAGAAGAATAGGCATTGATGTATTTCAGGTCTGTTTTCCTGATAGCAACAAAAGCACCGTAGATCACACTGAAACCCGTTAGTATCAGGAACAGATCGGCAAAATATAAAGCTGCTTCAGGCATAAGGTACATAGCAACCCTGAAAGCCCCATAACTGCCGAGTTTCATCAATACACCGGCATGCAACATTGAAACCGCAGTAGGAGCCGATGCATGTCCGTCAGGAGACCATGTGTGAAATGGAAATAAAGCACCTAAAACTCCAAATCCTACAAATGCAAACGGATAGAAAAACTTCTGTATTGCAAATGGAAATTCCATTTTTGCAAGTTCCTGGATATTGAAAGTATGCAAACCTGCAGGATTGGATGAATAGAAATAAATTCCCAGCAGCGCAACGAGTAATAAAGCCGAACCTCCCATCAGCATCAGGGTAAGTTTCATAGCTGAATACTCTTTCTTCCCGGTCCCCCAAATCCCAATCAGAACATACATTGGTATAACAGCTATTTCATAAAATACAAACATAGTAAACAGGTCCTGAGCTATAAAAAATCCAAAAACCCCGGTTGCAAGAAGAATAAGAAAAATAAAAAATTCTTTGGCAAGATCTTCCACCTGCCATGATGCAAACACACCGGCAAAAGTTATAATCGAAGTCAGAAGTATCATTAAAACACCTATGCCATCAATAGCTACATTATAATGAATGTTCAGTGATTTATACCAAATAATATCCTGAGTGAAAAGAAAATCAGCTGAGTTGCCGTTATTTCTTTCATTAAAAAACATCCAGACCAGAATCAGTGATGCTATGAATTCAATACCAGTACCAATAGCTGATACAAGTCTGGCCTGCCTGAAGTTTTTGGTGAATATCAGCGCAATTATTGTAAGTGCGGGTATTACTACCAAAGAAGTAAGTATATTCATAATCAGGATTGGTTTCAGTTATTTAAAAAATATACAAAGATCGCCATCAGGAATACTACACCAGCCAGGACAGCATAGGCATAATCCTGCAATTTTCCTGACTGGAAATGTTTGATTCCATTCGATATTTTTTCTGTCGAAAATCCTATTCTATCCATGGTTCCATCAACTAACCTCGTATCGAACCAGGTCCAGCTTCTCGAAATTATACCGAACATGATCTTTTTTGTAACAAAATTATATATCTCATCAAAATAGAATTTATCGAAACTCCATTTGTACATTGCTCCGAAAGCTTTAGAAATTTTGTCAGGTAATTCATTTTTCCTGTAATACATTTTCCAGGCAATAAAAATTCCCAATCCTGCTATTGCAAGCGAAAGTCCTGCAAGATTCCAGTTTATATGCATCTTGAAAGCTTCTCCTGTCGGGGTAATATATTGACCGAAGGGAATAAAATAAAAAAATACCAGGCCTGCTACAACAGATAAAACAGCAAGTATCAGCAAGGGGATAGTCATAGTTTTTGGAGCCTCATGAGGAGTGTGATGATAATGAACGTCTTCAAACCAGAACACCCTGAAGTAAAGCCTGAACATATAGAATGCAGTCATACCGGCTACTATCCACCCAGTCCAGAAATATAGCTGATTATGCATATATGCTGCATCAAGAATAGCATCCTTGCTGAAAAATCCTGCTAATGGAAAAATTCCTGCTATTGCCAGTGCCGCTATCAGGAATGTAGTATGAGTTATGGGTAGGTACTTCCGGAGGCCTCCCATTTCATTCATATAATTGCTGTGTACTGCATGGATTATAGCTCCTGCACCAAGAAAAAGCAGGGATTTGAAAAATGCATGTGTAAAAAGATGAAACATTGAAGCAGTGTAGCCCAATCCGTGATGTCCTTCATATCCGGAAACTCCGAGACTCATCATCATATAACCGATTTGCGACATGGTAGAATAAGCTAAAACCCTTTTTATGTCTAACTGCGTCAGGGCTATAGTGGCAGCAAATAATGATGAAAATGCACCTATGAAGGCAATTATATGAAGCACTGTTCCCCCGTCAACACTGTAATACATCGGAAAAAGACGGGCAACAAGAAAAACTCCGGCTACCACCATTGTCGCAGCATGGATAAGTGCTGAAACCGGTGTCGGACCTTCCATGGCATCAGGTAACCAAATGTGCAGAGGAAACATTGCAGACTTTCCTGCTCCCCCAATGAACGCTAGAGTCAAACCCCAGGCAAGTACTGACATTCCCATAAAACCCAATCCCGCAGCCGATGTGATCGCTGACTGATCAAGTGAATTAAGTGTAATAAAATCAAAAGTGTTTGTATAATATGAGACTAAAATAATACCTATCAAAAAGAAAAAATCAGCAAACCTCGTAACAATAAATGCTTTCTTTGAAGCAAGTATTGCAGATGGTTTATCGTAGTAAAACCCTATCAGTAAATACGAAGATACACCAACAAGTTCCCAGAAAAAATAAATCTGAAACAGATTGGTGGCCAGTACAAGACCCAGCATTGAAAATGTAAATAAAGATAAAAATGTATAAAACCGGCCAAATCCGGCTTCTTCTTTCATGTATCCAAGGCTATAAACATGTACCAGGAATGATACAGTTGTCACTACCACTACCATCATCATCGATATTGGATCGATCAAAGTACCCATTTTAAACTGAAGAGTGTCGGTAAAATTCATCCACAGCGCTTCAAATCCTTTTATTGGCTCAAAAACCATATCCGGATTAGCAACAAAAAAATAATTATATGCTGCATAATATGATAATACCAATGCGATAAAAACTCCTGAGACCCCGATCAAACCCGGATAAGGATACCTGAAATTCCTTCCTAAGAAACCCAGGACCAGAAAACTGATAAGTGGTATCAGGGGGATCCAAATTGTATATGACCAATCCATATTATTTTATTGTTTTTTTATTTTTTTTATTCTATTAGTTCTTCATTACCTCTGCCCCATCAACATCAATTGATTGTTTCAACCTGTAAAAATCTATAACCATAGCTATGGCTATCGCAACCTCAGCAGCTGCAACACCTATGATAAAAATCCCAAACATTTGTCCGTGAAGATTTTCCGGGAAAAGGAATTTATTGACTGCAATAAAATTGATAGCTACTGAATTCAATATAAGTTCTATTGAAATCAAAATAGTGATCAGGTTTTTTCTCGTTATAAAACCGTAAATACCTATAAAAAACATCAGCGTAGATACCACAAGAATCTCTGTTAATCCTATTCCATTGATCATGTTAATCGATTTAATTTATTTGCTAAAATTTCTTTTTGCCACTACTATTGCGGCTATCATTGAAGCAAGGAGCAAAATACTGATCACTTCAAATGGTAATACATATCCTCCATCTCCCAGATTCAACAGTTGCCTTCCCACTTCCCTGACATCCTGTCCCTTGTCCTCAGAAATAATTTTAAAAGGGTATTTAATTATTACGTATATGGTAAGAAAAGCCCCTGCGAGACTGAGCAATGCTCCTGAAATCACTTTATAAAGCGGGGGAGCAGGAATTTCTTCACCTATCTTGTGTGTAAGCATAACTGCAAAGATTATCAAAGCAACAATACCACCGGCATACACGATCAGTTGCACCGCAGCCATGAAATTATAGTTGATAAGGAAATAAATACCACCGGTTGCGAGAAGTACAAAAAGAAGGTATATTGTTGCTCTCATCACTTTAAGTGAGGTGACAGCCATCAGCGAAAATATAATTATTGTGGCTGATAATAGATAAAACATAATTTGTGTTCCCATCATTTATGATCTTTAAAATCTTTCCTAACCCTGCTGCCAGGTTTATTTAATACTTTTGTCAGTTCGGATCTGTCGTAAACAGCAGTTTCAAATTCATGGTTCATTTTGATAGCTTGCGTAGGACAAGCGAGTACGCACAGATTGCAGAAAGTGCACATACCAAGATGGTAAACATATTTATCAAGCACTTTGCCTTTTTTTCCTGTTTCAGGGTCTTCTTCCCTGAACCATATTACCTCAATCGATCCGTTAGGACATACGGTCTCACAAGTTTGGCAGGCATCGCAGCGATGTTCATTATTTTCATCATGATCCATATAAAGCTGAGCCCTGTACCTGTCTGCAAAAGTCAGATCTGACTTGTTTTCCGGATACTGTTGTGTAATTATTTCCTTGTATGACTTTGCGAAATGCTTTCCTGTGATACTCATTCCTTTGATCAAAGAGACAAATCCACCAATTACATCAGAAAAATATTTAATTATTGCATTCATTTTTTTCAGTTTCTTACAGTAATCATGATTAAAAAATCCAACCCATATTTACCATTAATGCCATCAATATCAGGTTGATGATACTTAATGGCAACAGGTATTTCCATTCAAGAGTAAGCATTTGATCAATTCTTAACCTGGGAAATGTCCACCTGAACCACATGAGTAAAAATATAACTACCGATGTTTTTAATAAAAACCAAACAGGTCCGGGTATATAGTCCATAATATTGTTAAATCCTTCCCATCCCGGTATATTAATTGGGAGCCAACCGCCTAAGAAAACAGTCACCGCCAGTGCAGATATTATGAACATACTGACAAATTCGGACAAAAAGAAAAAGGCAAATTTAATACCTGAATACTCTGCATGATATCCGGCACCAAGTTCGGATTCTGCTTCAGTAAGATCGAAAGGTACCCTGTTGGTCTCTGCTGTACCGGTAATAATGAAAATGATAAAAGCAATGAAAGCAGGAATATGGCCCCTGAACAACCACCATCCCTCCGTCTGGCTTATGACTATGTCGTTCATATTCAGAGATCCAACAAGCAAAACCATTGTGAGCACCGATGAAATACCGAGAGATAATTCATAACTTATTATTATGGCTCCACTACGCATAGCTCCAATCATGGAATATTTATTGTTGCTTGACCATCCGGCAAGCAATATCCCTATCACTCCCACCGAAGAAACAGCCATAATAAAGAATAATCCGATATTGATATCATAGGCAGTTAAACCCAATCCATACGGAATAACGGCAAGAGACATTAAAACTCCTATGATAAGGAAATATGGTGCAAGATTGTAAAGAAAACTGTCAGCCTTATTTGTTCCAACCAGTTCTTTTAAAAGCAGTTTCAGAGTATCAGCCACTGTCTGAAACATCCCGAAAGGTCCGACCCTGTTTGGCCCGAGTCGAAACTGGAAAAATCCTGCTATTTTTCGCTCCACTATTACAAGTATCAGACCTAATACCGCAAAAAATATCAGGAATACAATTCCGGTCAGAATGCCTTCGGTGATCATAACTGCTGCCGGTGGCATTAAAGAACTAAGCCAGTCATGGACAGCACCTGTTATTCTCGAAAAATCATACATATTTTAACTTTTTTCTATTTATTTATCGGTCAATGTCCGGAATCACAAAATCCAGTGATGACATAATGGCTACGAGATCTGCAATCTTATGCCCTCTTGAAATTTTATCAAGTACTGAAAGATTTGAAAAACCCGGTGAACGTAATTTTAATCTGTAAGGTTCCTTTTTACCGTCACTAACTATAAATACTCCAAATTCGCCCCTCGCTGTCTCAACTTTCTGATAGTATTCACCTGCGGGCAGTTTTATCAGTGAACTTGTTTTTGCCTGGAAATCACCTTCCGGTATATTATCAATCAACTGATCAATAATATCCATTGATATTTCCATCTCTTTCATCCTGACAAGATATCTGTCGTAGGAATCTCCTCCATGATACAGTATTTCTTTAAAATCAACCTTGTCATAAGCACTGTAGGGATGATGTAACCTGACATCACAGGATACTCCCGAACCCCTTGCCGATGGGCCTGAAACCCCATATGCAACTGCATCTTCACCGGACATAAAACCAATTCCCTGTAACCTCTTTTTGAATATTATATTGTCAGTAAGCAAGGTATTATACTCGGGTAATGCTTTTCTGAAATGCTTTATGAATTCCTTTACCTTTTTCTGAAAATTAGGGTGAATATCAAACATTAATCCTCCGGGAACATTATAATTCATCGTTAGCCTTGCTCCAACAGTTTCTTCCATGATATCATTGATCATTTCCCTGTCGCGGAATGCATACATAAATGTGGTCAAAGCGCCTATATCCATTCCCATAACACCCCACCAGAGCTGATGCGAAGATAAGCGTGTTAGTTCGTCTATTATGGTCCTTATGTATTTTACCCTTTCAGGCACTTCTATCTGTAGAGCATTCTCGACAGCAAGACAAACTGCCTCGTTGTTGATGTGCGAAGACAGGTAATCAAGCCTGTCAGTCAAGTGTACAATCTGTTTATAAGTATCCCTTTCGCACATTTTCTCGATCGACCTGTGAATATATCCAAGATCAGGATCTACTTTTTCAATAATTTCACCATTGATTGTAAGGACAAGTCTTAAAACTCCATGAGCAGCAGGATGTTGCGGGCCCATGTTTATTAGATATTCCTGAGTCTGAATGCCGGGTTCGCTTAAATTCTGAATTTCCATGATCAATGATTTATCTTATTATCAGGTTTGTTTCATCGGTATAATCTTTCCTCAGGGGATGCCCTACCCAGTCTTCAGTCATGAATAGTCTTCTGAGGTCAGGATGTCCGTTAAAAATGATCCCCATGAGATCATAGGCTTCGCGCTCGTGAAAATTGGCGGTAGGAAAAATATCCGAGATTGAATCAATACTGATATCATTTTCTCTGTCAGCAGTATAGCATATTACAGCTACCATATGCCTGAGCTTTGTGCTTTCAAGATGATAGATAACTCCAAAATTGGCAGGAAAATAATCGACAGCTGTAAGAGAAAATAAAAAATCGAAAACTGTATTTTCGTCATTTTTTAGTTTTAACATCAATTCCCTGATATTTTCTTTTGGAACTGTTATTGTCAGGTATTGTTTTCCTTCTGACTGAAAGATCAGCCCTTCCATCCATCCTGATATCACATTTTGTAATTCTCCGTTTGTCATTATTATGATTTGAAAAAGTGTTTTATATTATTTGCCTTCGTCAAATCCCTCAATTGGATTTTTCCTTGTGCTGTTACTGAATGTTTTGATTTTTTTCTGCAGCTTTATCATAGCATCCAGCAGTGCCTCAGGTCTTGGAGGACAACCGGGCACATAAACATCTACCGGAATAATATGATCAGCCCCTCTGACCACCGAATAGGAATTATAATAAAATGGCCCACCCGAAACTGCACATGCTCCCATAGCAACAACATATTTTGGTTCTGCCATCTGATCATAGAGTTTTCTAAGCACCGGAGCCATTTTGTTGGTTATTGTGCCTGCTATGACTATTACATCAGCCTGCCTTGGGGTAGGTCTTGCTACCTCAAAACCAAATCTTGACCAATCGTGCCTTGCTGCACCTGTCTGCATCATTTCTATTGCACAGCAGCTGGTGCCGAAATATAATGGCCACAAGGAATTAGCTCTCGACCAGTTGATGATCTGATCTAATTTACCTACAACTATGTTGCCACCATTTCCTCCCGGAATGATTTGTCCGGGAAACTCATCTTTTTTATTTAATCCCATACCAATGCTCTTTTTTTCCATGCATAAATCAATCCAAGTCCCAGTATGACCAGAAATATTAAAGCTTCAATCAAAGCTATAGTACCCACCTCTTTCATTACTGTTGCCCAGGGAACCAGAAATACTATCTCTACATCAAATATAAGGTAAATGATAGCAAAAAGATAATACCCAACTTTAAACTGTATCCAGGCATCTCCTGTAGGTTCTATTCCACATTCCCATGGATCCAGCTTTTGAACATTTGAAGATCTTGGTGCAAAAAGGACTGGAATCATTGTAGCAATTACAACAAAGAAAACACCAGTCAAAAAGAATACTATCAGAGCTTCTGAACCCATAATAATAATAATTATATTTTTAAAAAATCAAACTATTCTACATCGTAGGTTTCCCCACTTGTAAAAAGTTCATCTACCGATTTGAAAGGAGATTTCTGACGGATTGCCTCCATCCTTTCCCTGCTTATCTCATCAACTGTTTTATCAGGTACTGATCTTATTACTCCTACAACGATAGGCATTTGCAGTCGTGCAAGCATCAGGTGCAATGTTGGATCAGGATTAAGTGCATCATGAACAAGAATGTCATCAGCTGTAATGCCATCTTCTCCAATGGTTACTACTTTTAATTTCATGTTTTCGAGAATCAGTCCTTTGTTTCCATCCTTACCAAAAATCATCGGCTTACCATGTTCAACATAAAGCTGAGCATCGTCCTTTAGCTCCTTATCTGTATATTTATTGAATGCCCCATCATTGAAGATAACACAATTCTGAAGTATTTCTATGATAGAAGTACCTTCAAATTTTTCTGCATCAATAAATATCTGTGTCTGTAGTTTAGTGTCACCGCCTGCTACCCTTGCAAAGAATTTACTGCCTGCACCAATTGATAATTCCCCCGGGTGAAAGGGAAACTGAATATTGCCGTAAGGAGATGACTTGGTTTTTTGTCCCATCAGTGATGTCGGGGAGAACTGACCCTTGGTCAAGCCATAGATCTCATTATTAAACAAAATCAGATTTACATCAATATTTCTCCTGATCAGGTGAATATAATGGTTGCCTCCAATAGCAAGAGCATCACCATCACCCGTGGCAATCCATACGCTTAGTTTATGATTTGCAAGCTTCACACCCGTTGCGATGGCTGTTGCCCTTCCATGAATTCCGTGGAATCCATAGGTGTCAACATAATATGGAAATCTGGAAGAACAACCAATACCTGAAACAAAAACAAAATCTTCCTTTTTCCTGCCCATCATTGGAAGGGCTTTTTGAAGTGATCTCAATACGACATAATCATCGCATCCCGGACACCATCTGACATCCTGATTAGTAACGAAATCCTTGAATGTATATACTGGAATATTAGAATCTGTCATCTTTCTAATTTTTATTTATTATCTAAAATTTGTTTAAATTTATTTGTCAGTTCAATTACTGAGAATGGCAATCCTTGTATCTTATTGTGCTTCAGATAATCAAACTGGGGTAATTGATAATTCAGATACGAGAAGAACTGTCCCATATTTAGTTCACATACAATAATCTTTTTGAATCTGCTGAATACTTCTGCCGTGTTTTTTGGCAGAGGACTGATATAATTGAAATGTGCAAGTCCTACTTTATATCCTGTTTCATTCAATGATTTGACTGATGTGAACAAACTGCCATAAGTGCCACCCCAGCCTACAACAAGAAGGTCACCTGAATCCGGTCCTTCCACTTCAAGCTCGGGGATAAAATCAGCTACCCTGTTTACTTTTTCCTGTCTGAGGCGGGTCATCAATTCGTGATTTTTGGGATCTGAAGATACATTTCCAGTAATATCTTCTTTCTCGAGACCTCCGATCCTGTGTTCAAGTCCCGGGGTCCCCGGAATAGCCCATGTCCTGGCAAGGGTTTTATCATCTCGTCTGTAAGGCTCGTAATGACCTTCGTAGTTATTTATGATTTTTGGTGTTATATCCGGCATGTCTTCCACTTTTTTCACTTTCCATGGAGCTGAGCCGTTTGCAATATAACCATCAGTCAGAAGGATTACAGGAGTCATATGCTCAAGGGCAAGCTTTGAAGCAATATATGCATAATCAAAACAATTTTCCGGAGTACTTGCCGCAATCACTATCAAAGGACTTTCCCCGCTTCTTCCATATAGAGCCTGCAAAAGGTCTGATTGCTCAGTTTTAGTGGGTAAACCTGTCGAAGGCCCACCTCTCTGAACGTTTACAATGACAAGTGGTAGTTCAGTCATAACAGCCAGACCAATGGCTTCACCTTTTAATGCCAGCCCCGGACCTGAGGTTGTTGTAATGGCAAGAGCACCTGCAAATGCGGCTCCGAGAGCTGAACTGATACCTGCAATTTCATCCTCAGCCTGAAATGCCAGAACACCAAAATGAAGATGATTGGTGAGTTCGTGCAGAATATCCGATGCCGGAGTTATTGGATAAGATCCAAGAAACAGCTGCATTTTGGTTTTTTCAGCAGCTGCCATAAAACCCCATGCAGTAGCAATATTTCCATTAAGAATCCTGTAAGTGCCTGCCTGCATCTTTGCCGGAAGTACAACAAAAGGACTAGGCATAATTTCAAGGGTCTGGGCATAATTATATCCTGCTTTCAAAGCACGTATATTTGCATCAACTACTTTTGGGTTCTTTTTAAATTTATCATTGATAAACTCTTCTGTATGCTTAAGCGGCCTTGAAAACATCCAGTAAACCACTCCAAGGGCAAACATGTTTTTGCTCTTGTCAGCAGCACTCTTTTCCAGACCTACTTCTTTTATGGCTTCATAGGTCAGGCTTGTGATAGGTGCTTCAATCACGGTGTAGGATTCGAGTTCCCTCGTTGTAAGAGGATTGGATTCGTAACCTGCCTTAGTAAGGTTTTTGGCATTGAAGCTGTCAGTATCCACTATAATGGTTTTACCTACAGGAACTGAACTTAAATTTGTTTTAAGTGCTGCAGGATTCATAGCTACTAGTACATCAACATCATCACCCGGAGTGTAAATTGCATTTTCGCCAATGTGAACCTGAAAACCTGATACCCCGTATATGCTTCCCTGGGGAGCCCTGATCTCAGAAGGATAGTTAGGGAATGTTGCAATATCATTTCCAAGCAAAGCTGAAGTAGATGAGAACTGAGTTCCGGTAAGTTGCATACCATCACCGGAGTCTCCAACAAATCTTATCACTACCTGTTTAAGAGATTGTCTGTCAAGACTACTTTCTTTTATCATGTTCATATCTTTAATTAATTAATTTTTGCAAAAATGAGAAATAGTTTTAATTAATTCTAATTATTTGAAAAACATGCAAAAGTAAAGAAACAATTTAGATTCTCTCTTAATTTTTTCAAAAAAGCCATATTTTTTTTCCTTATGATACTATTTATTCTAAATTTGCGATTTAATTTTATTTATTAACAAAAAACTGAATGAATTATGGCAATTATTATAACTGAAGATTGCATAAGCTGCGATGCATGCATTTCTGAATGTCCGAACAACGCTATTTATGAACCGGGAGAACCCTGGAAATTAAGTGATGGAACAGCTCTTAGCGGTGATGTTTCAGCTCCTAATGGAGAATCAGTCAATGCTGATGAAGAGAATGATGCAATTTCTGATGACGTTTACTACATTGTATCATTGAAATGTACTGAATGCAAAGGATTCTTTGATGAGCCTCAGTGCGCATCAGTTTGTCCTGTTGATGCTTGTGTTCCTGATACTGACGTAGTGGAAAGTGAAGATGAGCTTAATGCAAAGAAAGCCTGGTTACATAATGATTAAAAAAAAGTTCAAAAAAATAAAAAAGCCCTCGTGAGGGCTTTTTTTTTATCTGCTTTTAAATTCATTCAGATCCCTGATAACTGCCAGTGCTTCCTTCAGCTGATAATCTTTTTTAATGTTTTTGAGCCATTCTTCATTTCTGGCAATTCTTGAAGAATCCATTTTTATATCAGCGAGGTCAATCTCAAGATTTTTAACAGTAACTGATTGTATTTCCCTGTCAATATACTTGCTGAAATATTCATCAAGTTCCTTTCTCTTTTTCGAATCTTCCGAAAACTTTTTAAGATTCAGAGATACAATAGTTTTATCAGAATATTCCTTCAGTTTTTTTGCATTCTCATCAATTTTGACAAAAACAGAATCTGAGTTTATCCTGGCTTTACTTCTTTTTACTATCTCATCTTTTGAAGATATGTTCCATATATTTTGCTGATATGTCAGGGGATTTATCCTGTCCCATGGCATTGCGTTTGGAAATTCTCTTTCTCCTACTTCCATGTACATATAGTTATCAGGCAATTCAATATCAGATTCTACTCCTTTTAATTGGGTAGAACCACCATTTATACGATAAAACTTCTGGGTTGTGATCTTAATATTGCCAAGAGGCTTTATTCCGTTTCCACCTGAAATCATATTGTCAAGATCAAAAAATCTCTGTACGGTTCCTTTACCGAAGGTTGCCTTGCTGCCTAATACTATACCCCTGTTATAATCCTGTATGGCTGCAGCAAGTATCTCCGAGGCCGAGGCACTCATCTCATTTACCAGGACCACAAGCGGACCATCATACAGAACTTCTGAATCAGTATCATTATGTACGTAAGGTCTTTCACCTGTCTGTTTAACCTGGACAATAGGTCCCTTTTCTATAAAATAACCTGATATTTTTACTACATCAGGCAATGAACCGCCTCCATTATAACGAAGGTCGAGAATTATTCCCTTTACATTTTTTTCCTTTAATTTCTCAATCTCAGTTTTAATATCATCAGCACAATTATTGCCATCTGATTTAAATTCAGAGTAGAAACTAGGCAACCTGATAAACCCTATTTCATCATTATTTCCATTCGACACAAGAACTGATTTTGCCTTGGTTTCGTCGATTATTACTTCATCCCTTGTAAGTTGGATTATTTTGGTACTTCCGTCGGGTTTCTTAATTTCAAGTTTTACCTTAGTTCCTTTTTTTCCTCTTATCAGTGATACCACATCATCAATTCTCATACCTGTAAGGTCAACATATTCATCAGAATCACCCTGGGCCACTTTCAGGATCAGGTCATTTGCTTTAAGCTCCTTATTTTTCCATGCCGGTCCTCCCGGAATTATTTCAACTATTTTCGTATATTCCTTGTCAGTCTGAAGTCTGGCCCCTATACCTTCGAGTTTTCCCTGCATCTTTATATCAAAATCCTCCTTTTCCTTGGCAGAAAAATATTCGGTATGTGGATCAAACAAACCTGAAAATGAGTTTACATAAAGGTCGAATCTGTCTTCTCTTTTCACCTTCTTCAGACGGTCGAACATGTCATCATAGATTTTTAAAACTCTTCCCCTTGCTTCTTTCTCAATTTCGGTGAAGGTTTTATTTATAGAATCTTTTTTTGTGCTGTTCTTCTGGCCCTCCAATTCAGAATGAACCCGTGTAAGAACTTCATATTTGAATATCTTTCTCCACAGATCTTTTAATTCTTCATCATCTTTAGCCCATGGCCTCTTATCAGGATCCATTTCAAGGGTCTCGTTATTTTCAAAATTGAATGGTTTTTCAAGCAGGGAGGCGTAAAATGAACGTGTTTTCTGAAAAGCCTTCTCCATCAATTCATTGGAAAGATTAAAAAATGTAAGCTCATTATTCAATAACTGATCATCAAGCTGATAGCGGTAAGCTTCAAGGGCTTTAACATCATTTTCAGTTAAAAACCTTTTTGCCCCATCGAGATTTTTAAGATATTCATCATAAAACTTTACCGAAAACTCATCATTGATCTTTTGGGGCGAAAAATGCACCATATTTAATGCATCTTTTACATTTTTTATTATTGCCTGTTCCTTTTCAGGGTGATCAAATGAAATGGTTTTATTGCCGATAAAAAGCGCAGCTATTCCTATAAAACCAATTATTAATCCTTTAATCATGATATTATTCTTGTTTAAGTTAGACATTTAAGCAGAGTTCAGTTTTTTAATGCTAAATTCATTAACGATTTCAGGGTGTTTAAGTTGCAGGAAAGCTGAAAAATTATATAAAATACGGTAATAAACAGATGAAAAGGCTATAGAAACAGTAAAATCCCATTTCACACGGATTCAGACGTTTTTGTGGTGACTATTCAGGCAAAATTATATGCAAGTATAGAAGTTGTTTAAAAATTCAACTAAAGGACAGTGCGAAATTATGTTTGAGCTGGAGAATGCAGGAAATTTTACCGAAACCTTGTAGGTAAAATTTTCGTAACTGAAATAGTTATAACTTAATGTTTTACAATCAATAAAAGGTTTGCGAGTTTATCCCGACACTTCGGTCGGGATCGCACGTCCCGACGGAACTGTCGGGATTGCTACTTTTTGTTCCTGTGCTGACTGAAAATGTCAGCGGACACAAAAAGTAGAGAAATTTTTAGACAAATTAAAATTAAGTGTTTGCAAAACGGTGTTCAAAATTAAACAAATATATATTACTGCATTTGCTTAAATATCAATAATTTACAAGCGTCTTAAACAATTTTTTAAACAACTTCATATAATTTGCTATTATCAGAAAATTTGATCAGACCTTTGACAAAGGCATTTCAACCGTTATGTTTATTTCCTCTGCAACTTTATTGAATACTGCATTGGGTATTTTGATATTGTAGTCCTTCAATTTGATATTAAATCCGGAAGTAGCTGTGATCTTACCGTCTTTAATCTCCAGGCTACCTTTTTCTTTCACTTGCTTTGTGACCCCGTGTATGGTCAGTTTTCCTTCAACAATCACATTGTAAGAACCTTTTTTTGAAATATTATTTTTATCAAAACCCGATAAAGTACCGGAAAAAGTTGCTAATGGAAATTTATCACTTTCCAAATAATTCTCGTTGAAATGTTCCTGCATGAGAGCCTTTTCAAACTCAAATGATTTGATCAGTACCTTGAAAACAATATTATTATTCGATAGATCATAAGCACAATTTACCTGCTTGTTAACAGCTTCTATTTTTTCAAGTTTGGCATCAGACCGGAATTTTATTATTCCGTTTTTTGTGATAAATTTCTGGGCATCCAGATTAATGCCTATTGTGATGTTAATGGCAAGTAAAAGAAGTATTTTTTTCATAGTTTGTAAATAATTAATAATTAAAAGAGATCAGGTATTAAATCTCAGGTTTGACAATGGTGAAAACCCTGTTGATAGTAAACCCAAAGAAAATACCTCCTTCCGTCCATTTATCGACAGTATTGCTTATAAAACCACTGTCAAACATAGGTTGCGAGTTGGAAAGTCTTAACTGGAAAATATGTCCTCCGGTATCAATATCGCATCCGAATGATAAGGGAGAAACAGGATTACCTGCTACCTGGTCACTGAACAGATGAAAATATTCGAAATTCATCGAAATACGCTGATTCAGCTTGAACCTGCCTCCAAAACCGAGGGAAAATACATCATTCTTATCTACACTGCTTTGAGTCAGATTGCGGTGCACGTAAGCAGGAGTTAACTGCAATGAAAGTGCACCCGAAAATTTACGGGCTATCAGAAGCTGGCTGACATAGCTCATCCTGTGTCCGAATTTATAATCAATACCATCATCCGGAAATTTTAAGGACCTTAGCTCAGCGGCTGAATAAAAAGAAATGGTCAGAGGTACATTTTTAGAACCTTTGCTTTGCGAAAGGATCTTAAATTTAAGACTGCCGTCATAGGTTTTTCCATAGCTGCTTCGTCCAAGTCCGACTGATAATCTCTTTGTGATTCCATATTTAAAACCAAGCCTGACGGTTGATTGATCAAGACCCCACATTTCATAGGCTCCCTGGTTAATTTTTCCGAAATTATGTTCTATTGCAAATTCAAGAACTCCCTTTGCAGGGTTTTCGATTGACTGGCCAAGAACTATTTTTGTCCCTTTGAAACTTGCAGTTACCAGCTCGGTCTCAGGTTCATTTTCTTTGAACATATCCATAAGCTCATCCTGCGCAGCGACGTTGTAATAAAATCCGGCCACAAATGTCAGAATTAATAGTTTGTTTTTCATATGATATATATTTACCGGTTGATCAATACAGCAGACTCAATAATCACATCCGACCCGTTATATCCTTTGTTTATCCCTTTTATAACGATGATTTTGGATCTATCAACCGACTTAAGTTCATTTTCCGAACCTGACAACATTGAACATCTTACACCCGATTTGCCAAATTCATCATTGCCAAAAACAAAAAGCACATTCACAAGTGAATCGAGGATCTCTACAGTATCTGCTTTGCCTGTTAACTGGATTATCCTGTCTGTGTATTTTTCTATCAATACTGAATCAGAGGAAGCATATGCATTGAAAAGATCAGCAGCCGAAAGCTCAAAATCTGCTTTTTCAGATAACACATCTGTTTTGGGCTTATTAATATAGAATTTCCAGACCAGAAATGCGCCAATTAGTCCGGCAATTGCCAGAATAAGGGCTATTTTCAGGAATTTCTTCATTTTATTTAACTGATTTTATTTATTAATTATCAGGTTTTCCGAGTGTATTCCACCTTTTCAATTTTGCAATATTGCAGTCAGAAAGTTTTGATCCTCCCTGAGGCATTTTTGAATATCCGGATTTGTGCTCCACAGAACCCAGAATACGGGTAAATTCAGCTTTAACTGCCGCATAAGAGTCGGTTTTCAACCCTTCTGCAGCAGAAGAACCACTGTGGCAGGAATTGCAGTTAGCTGCAAACAGCGGAGCTAAATCTTTACTGAAACTGACTGAAAGTGTGTCGCAGACCATGTCATCTTTCATCAGATCTTCCATGTTATCATACGTACATGAAGATTGCACCAAAACAGTAAGGGATATTGCCAGAAGATACAAAATCAAACTCCTGCCTGTTATTTTTTTGATCATTTTATTCGCAATTTATTTTAGTTACCTGATAAACAGTAGCAAAAATACAATTAATTTTCCAATAAACCGTCGGCTTGCCATTGTTTTATGATATTGATATTAGCATCACTCAGTTTGCTTCCTCCCTTAGGCATGAAACTTGCATTCCCCGGAGCTAACTGAACACGATTAAGTATTTCTGTGATACTGCCTTTTGCTGCTGTGTAATTATCCAGCTTCAAAGGATGATTACCCCCTGCTAAGTGACAAACCCCGCATTGCACTGCAAATATCGGCTTAATATTGGCATTATAAGTGATTTTTTTGACAGGATCGACCGTGACAACTACCGTTATATCATCGCCTTTAACTCCATCTGCTACAGGAGTGACAGTGTAAGTGGCTTTTCCCTGGTTCTGACCGGTCAGAGTAAGGGTCTGGGATATAGTGGAACCATTTCCTGCAGTTGCACCTGTGACACCAACTTGATTTACAGTCCATGAAAAAGTGGTACCTGCAATATTTGACGTGAGAGATACAGAAAATGAACTACCAGTAGTAATGGTCACAGCAGCAGGCGATGCCTTGGCTTCAGGTTTGTCCAGTTCTTCTTTGGTACATGAATTAATAATCAGCCCCATTAAAATGAGCGAAAGGAAAAAAAATCTTTTTGTCATAACTTCCGAATTTTTATTTTTTAAATCAGGTTAATAATTTTTTGATTCTGAATATAACTTCATAATAAAATTATAGATTTAGTAACGTAAAACCATCGCTAATATTTTATTTAGACTAAAAAAAAATAGCGAAAAATATAGTAAAGCAAAATGAGTTAATCAGGTAATAAGTCAACTCAGATTTATTCTGTTATTTTGATATAATGGATGGAACTTATACCATTTACAATTATTCTTTAGTCCAATTGCATAATTATATAATACCGATGCAATAGCTGTTTAGGCCAACTTTTTCGGTACTATTACAGATATGCTTTCGGTATTACGGCTTTTATAGGCCAATTTTTATCGACATGGTAGAGATTTATTCAATTTACATTGATTGTCAGGAAGAGCAGGCCGGAAAAAATCCGGCCTGCATTAATGAATTAAATCTTGTTTTTTTTATCATCAAGATCATTTTGATCCGGTTTTGAATCGAAATAATCATCGGTTACATGTTGTTTATTCCTGATTTTCATTGCATACATTATTCTGGCTTCATTGTCTTTAGCAAACATTTCGGCGGTACCCGCAGTGTCTTTTTGCCAGGCCAAAGAATTGTTAACTGAAATTGACTTTGCAAATTTCTCAACATCGTGGTCAGCGCCTATATATGTGAATGTCCAGTTTTTCTTCTTTAGCTCTTCGATCATAGATCTGATTGCCTGCCCGGAATATTCCCGTGAGGCATTTTCTTCACCATCAGTCATGATCGTAACAAGGACATTATAGCCGGTCTGGTTTTCCACCAGTTCTCTGAGCTTTTTTAATGAGAAACCGATGGCATCATAAAGAGGGGTCATAGAATCGGGTTTATACCGGGAATCGTCAATAGTTTGAAGTTTGCTTACCGGGTCATTGAAATGCAATACTTTATTTCCGAGACCATTGAAACTTATAATTGTGATGCTGTGCTGCTGTTCAGGGAATTGCAATTCAATTCCTTTGATGTTCTGAACAGTTTCGTTAAAACCACTGATAATTGAATTTTTGATGGACTCCATTGAGCCGCTTTCATCGAGAATAATAAGGTTGTGTACCTGATGTTTTTCCATAACAAAATGATTTTTTTGAATAATACCAATTAAAATAATTCTATCCTTGCCGTAATCCGGCAGGTAATCAAAATACTGAATAATTTAAGAATTTTACAGTCGTGGTGTAAAGCCTGAAATGCTTACACCTGCTTAATGGTACAGGGGAAATCTCTAAATATAAGGGGTTTCCGGCAGTTTGTAAAAATCGATTTTACTTTATTTCCTAATAGGTACAATGTACAACAAAACCCCTGAAAAAAAAGTTCCATTTACTGAAAATAATTTACAACATTCTGAAATTCAATATTTTGTGATGTCAGGTGTATTATATGTTTCTCTGATATTTTATCATGATGAAATTGCGAACAATTACGCAGGCTATGATTTATTTCAAATTTTTATAAAGCCTGCAAATTTTGTTTTTACTTTGCTGTTTTAGTGAACTTGATTCTGACAATCTCTTTGAATGGAAAAGATAATTAAAATATTAATTGCAGTATTCATAGTTAGTGCATCATATGCCCAGATACCCGACGATTCGCAGCTGGAATGGTTGGATGATGAATTCTATCTTTTTTGTCATTTCGGACCCAATACTTTTACCGGCATGGAATGGGGTGAAGGAACTGAGAAAGCTGATATTTTCAATCCCGGGGAACTGGACTGTGAGCAATGGTGCAGGATAGCAAAGCAAAGCGGAGCAGCCGGTATAATAATCACAGCAAAGCATCACGATGGATTTTGTCTTTGGCCCAGTCTGTATTCAAGTCATACGGTAAAACAAAGCAAATGGAAAAACGGCAATGGTGATGTACTGGAAGAACTTTCGCAGGCATGCAGGAAAAATGGGCTTAAATTTGGTGTATATATTTCACCATGGGACCGAAATCACCCTGAGTATGGAACTCCGGCATATAACCGTATTTTTGTCAACATGATGAAAGAAATATTTAGAAATTATGGCCCAATCTGGGAATTATGGTGGGATGGTGCAAACGGTGAAGGACCAAATGGGAAAAAACAGGTTTATGATTGGAAATTATTCGAAAATACGGTAAAGAAGTATTCACCCCAAACCATAGTATTTAGCGATACCGGACCCGGATGCAGGTGGGTAGGAAATGAGAACGGAATTGCAGGCACAACAAACTGGTGCAATCTGGATACGATAGGATTCGGAAGGGGTCATGGTGCACCACCAGCGGATACATTAAGATCAGGAAATGTAAATGGCAGGCATTTTATACCGGCAGAGTGCGATGTGAGTATCAGGCCAGGCTGGTTTTATCGTGAGTCAGAGAATAATAAAATCAAGACCCCGGAACAGTTATTCTCCCTGTACCTTAAGAATGTTGGCAGGGGTGCCAATTTCAATTTGAATGTGCCACCCGACAGGAGAGGAAAATTCAGTGATGAGGATTCAGCGTCACTGGCAGGATTTAAAAAACTGAGAGATAAGGCTTTTGCAAATGATCTTGCTAAAGGTGCATTGATTACTGGAGAGAGAACTTCAGTTTTCGCTGCCGGCACGGTAAAACACACTGAATCCGGGCAATTATCCAGGCAAGGGGACACCGCAATTTGGGTATTATTCAATGAGCCCGCAACCATAAACTGCATTGTTCTCAAAGAGGATCTGAGAGGAGGCCAGCTAATAAAAAAATGTGAACTGGAATTTTTCAGCAATAAGGAACCGGTGAAGACAATAAACCTCACAACCATAGGGCATAAGCGCATAGTTACCTTCCCTGAAGAGACCATATCTGGGATAAAAATCACAATTACCGATACAAAAGCCAATCCCGTAATATCAGGGATCCAGGTTTATAAAATACCTGGCGAACTGATAGAGAAGGAGTGATGGAAAAAAGAAAATAAAGTCATAGTTTTTTTAATTTTTTTTACTATCTTAGCGAAAAATAAGGCAAAAGATGAAAGAAATCAGCTGAAGGGAATCCCAAAGAATTTTAATTACCAAAATGTTTACTTTAGTGCAAAAATGGGATACACCCTACCAAAAAAATTTGATTAAAAAACTATTTGAAAAATTATGGAATTAAAAAAGGACCTCATCAGGCAAATACAATCTATAATAGCTAATGCTAAAGAAAGAGCTGTAAGATCGGTAGATACGGAAAGGGTAATAATGTACTGGCAAATAGGGAAGGTTATTTTTGAAGAAGAACAACAGGGTAAGGACAGGGCTGATTATGGCAAATTTTTAATTAAATCCATATCAGATGAATTTCAGCCACTATTTGGAACAGGTTTTTCAGTACGTCAACTGGAGCGAAACAGACAATTTTATCGATTATTTCCAAATACGTCCGCACTGCGGACGCAATTTAGCTGGACGCATTACAAACTCTTACTTAGTGTTGAAAATCAAGATAAAAGAGATTTCTACATTGCTGAATCAGAAAACAACAACTGGACTGCAAGACAACTGGAAAGGCAAATTAACAGCCAGTTGTTTGAACGGCTTCTGTTGAGTAATGATGTTCAGGCAGTATTATCGGTTGCAAGAAGAGAAAAAATGCCTGTTGAAGCCAAAGAAATCATCAAAGACCCGATGGTTCTGGAATTTTTGGGTTTGCGTAGAGAAACTGCCTATTATGAAAAAGACCTTGAAACAGCTATTATAACTCATCTTCATGATTTTTTATTAGAAATAGGAAATGGATTTTCATTTGTAGCGAGGCAAAAACGCATACATATTGATGGGGATGAATATTTTATCGACCTTGTATTTTATAATCGTCTGCTGCAGTGTTTTGTTATCATTGAAATAAAAACCGGTAAACTCGCACACCAGGATTTAGGGCAATTGCAGATGTATGTCAACTATTTCGACCGTTTTGAAAAACAGGATTTCGAAAACCCTACTATTGGAATATTACTCTGCGCTAACAAAAACGATGCCATGGTAAAAATTACCATGCCTGAAAATAATAAAACCATCATTGCCACCAAATACCAGATGTACCTGCCAACTGAGCAGCAGTTGATAGATGAAATGATGAAAGAAATTGAAAAAATTGAGCAAAATAACGAAGAGATGTGATGGATTTTAAAATATAAATACGGATCATGATAATTTTTACTGATTTTCACGTATCTTAGCCACAACTTTTTTTGATTATGAAAACGCATGAGAGTTTCAAAGAACTGATAGAAAAAAGTGCCCTGCCTCTCATAAAAAGTCATCCTGATTGGATCAGACTCGATGGTCAGACTTCAGGGGGAAACAGGAAACATTTTGCATGGTTCAGATATAATGGCAATACCTGGAAAGTACATTCTGACACCCATATTGCTGAACTAATGAAGGCTTATAAAGAAATTATAGCCGGTCGCGAACCATTCATAATCTCTAAAACTAACAAAAATGGCAATATCTGTCTCGAATTAATACCGGAACTTGCAGGAAAGCCGAAG
Source organism: Deltaproteobacteria bacterium (assembly GCA_050258615.1). Taxonomy (GTDB): domain Bacteria; phylum Bacteroidota; class Bacteroidia; order Chitinophagales; family Saprospiraceae; genus JADJGA01. The sequence continues at coordinate 27,470 of JBLMZC010000036.1, forward strand.
CATATTTATATTTATATGATGAAATAAAACTACTGAGGTATTAGAAAAAGATATTCATAGATATGACAGATGTAAACGATAAAGCAACGAGGAACTACAAGATAAGCAGGATTTTGAGTGAAAAATAAATATTATTCTCATGAACAGAGCCTACTATTCAGCATCTATTAATGAATTTCTTAACTCGCCTTTAGGAGAAATTATAGGAACTCTCTCAATCAATAGTGATTTTTCAGTAGAACAAAACCAGATTGAAGCATGGAAGACAGAAATTAATATTTTAAAAAAGGTATTAAATCATTATGATGGGAAAGTTTATTTTGAATTTGCAATTCCTCGAATGGGTAAAAGAATAGATGTATTGTTGATTATTAAATCTATAATTTTCATTTTAGAATTTAAAGTTGGAGAAAAAGAATATCCTGCTTATGCAATTGACCAAGTTTTGGATTATGCTCTTGATATGAAAAATTTTCATGAAACTAGTCATGATAAATTTTTAGCTCCGATCTTAATTTCGACACATGCTAGTTTTAGTATTCCAGTCATAGCATTAAGTGCCTATGAAGATAAAATTCTTTTTCCTATTAAAAGCAATTCTGAATCACTAACAAAAATTGTAGAATCAGTATTAAACTTAATTGATGAGGGTGATTCAATTCAAATTGAAAATTGGGAAAATGGACGATATCATCCCACACCAACAATTATTGAAGCAGCAATGGCTTTATATAATAATCATTCAGTTGAGGATATTTCTCGAAGCGATGCAAGTGCCATAAATCTGTCCATAACATCAGATACGGTTTCAAATATTATACTACATTCAAAAGATAATTATGAAAAATCAATTTGTTTTGTAACTGGAGTGCCGGGAGCAGGAAAAACATTGGTTGGATTGAATATTGCAACAAAACACATTGATAAAGAAAGTGAGTTATACAGTGTTTTTCTTTCAGGTAATGGTCCGCTTGTTGCAATTCTTCAAGAGGCTTTATCTAGGGATAGAGTTAAAAGGTTTGCATCAAAAGGAATTAAACTAAAAAAAGGAGAAGCTAGAAGCGAAGTAAAAGCTTTTATCCAAATAGTACATCATTTTAGAGATGATAGCTTGAAGGATGAAAAGCCCCCAATCGAACACGTGGCACTTTTTGATGAAGCTCAACGTGCATGGACTTTAGAGCAAACAGCCAAGTTTATGAAAGATAAAAAGGGCAAACCTGATTTTAAAATGTCGGAACCTGAATTTTTAATTTCTTGTTTGGATAGACATAAAGATTGGGCTGTTGTAGTATGTTTGGTTGGTGGTGGCCAAGAAATTAATACAGGAGAAGCCGGAATTAGTGAATGGATTGAAGCATTGGAACGAGCATTTCCAGATTGGAAAATCTACATATCAAGCCGTCTTAATGACAGTGAATATAAAGCAGAACAAATATTGAAAAGGATTCAACATCGACAAAATGTTTATTATTTAGATTCATTGCATTTGTCAGTTTCAATGCGTTCATTTCGTGCAGAAAATGTCTCATTGTTGGTAAAACAAATTCTTGATTTAAAGCCAAGGGAAGCCACATTAACATTAAATAGTTTAATAGAAAAATATCCATTCGTTATCACACGTGATTTGAATAAAGCTAAAAATTGGTTAAAGGAAAAAGCTAGAGGTAGTGAACGATATGGTATAATTGTTTCATCTCAATCCTATCGTTTAAAACCTTTAGCAATTGATGTTAGATATAATATAGACCCAATTCATTGGTTTCTTGACGGGAAAGATGATGTCAGGTCATCATTTTACCTTGAAGATGTTGCTACTGAATTTCAAATACAGGGTTTAGAACTAGATTGGGCTTGTATAGTTTGGGATGCTGATTTTCGCTTTTCAAAATCCGGATGGGAATATCATTCATTTGTGGGAAACAAGTGGCAAAATATTAAAAAAGAGGAGAGAAAAACCTATTTGAAAAATGCATATCGAGTTCTTTTGACAAGGGCACGACAAGGAATGGTTATTGTAGTACCAGAAGGTAATAATGATGACCAGACTAGGAATCCAGAATATTATAATTCAACTTACGAATATTTGAAAAAAATTGGATTTGAAATGCTTTAATGATATAAATTTTTTAGGTGATTAATTTATAAATTTGGAATTGAATTAATTAAAAAAAATGCATAGAATAATTTTCACTTTTAAAAATCTTTTATAATAATGGAATTATACGAATCACAATTTGAATTTTATTTTAGTAATGAACAGTATATATCACTATTAGCTCAGCTTAGATGTGCAAGCACAACTTTTGAAGGTATAGATATAATAACGGAATAAAAATATTTGAAAGAATGAACTCAATAGCGTTCTTAGATTTGGAAATAGATCCAAGAAACCAAAAAATTCTTGACATTGGCGGTATTTATGATGACGGACAAATTTTTCATAAATCTTCAATAGCTGAGTTCATACATTTTTTAAATGGTGCAAAATATATTTGTGGGCATAATATCTTTAATCATGATATAAAATATATTGGCAAAGCTCTTTCTCATAGTGGTATAAATCGAGAAAACATAATTGATACATTATTTCTTTCCCCTTTACTTTTTCCAACTAAGCCGTATCATGCTCTGTTGAAAGACGATAAATTACAATCTGAAGAGACAAATAATCCTTTAAATGATTCAATCAAAGCAAAAGAGTTGTTCTATGATGAAATTGCTGCCTTCAAAAAAACTGACGAAAAACTGAAGCAAATTTTCTACCTACTACTATATAACACAAAAGAGTTCCTATCTTTTTTTCATTTTATTAAGTACACAAGTGAGAAAGAAAACATTATTGAACTTATTCAAGAAAAGTTTGAAAATGAAATTTGTGAACAAGTTGACCTGACAAAAATGATTTCAAAACATCCAATTGAACTTGCTTACAGTTTGTCACTTATTAACTCGTATATTCATCATAAGAAAATCCATTCTATTACACCACCTTGGGTGCTAAAAAATTATCCTGAGGTTGAGCAAATAATGTTTAAATTACGCAATAAGCCCTGTATTAGCGGGTGTATCTACTGTAACAAAGCTTTAGATATCCATATGGGATTGAAAAGATTTTTCGGATTTGATAATTTTAGAACTTATGGCGGAGAACCTCTGCAAGCTAAAGCAGTTAAGGCGGCAGTTGACAATAAATCAATTCTTGCAGTTTTTCCTACTGGTGGCGGAAAATCAATCACTTTTCAGGTTCCTGCTTTGATGAGCGGTTTAAATACAAAAGGATTGACGATTGTAATCTCTCCTTTGCAATCACTGATGAAAGACCAAGTCGATAATCTTGAGAAAGTTGGAATTACAGAGGCAGTTACAATAAATGGATTGCTTGACCCGATTGAAAGGGCCAAATCGTTTGAGAGGGTCGAAGATGGTTCGGCATCAATTCTATACATTTCACCGGAATCGTTGCGTTCACGGACAATAGAAAGATTGATTTTAGGAAGAAAAATTGTTCGTTTTGTTATTGATGAAGCACACTGCTTTTCATCATGGGGACAAGACTTCAGGGTTGATTATTTATACATAGGCCATTTCATCAAATCAATCCAGGAAAAGAAAAATCTTGTAGATGGAATTCCTGTTTCTTGCTTTACAGCAACTGCAAAACAAAGAGTTATTGAAGATATTCGCGATTATTTCAAAGAAATACTATCGATTGACCTTGAAGTGTTTACATCAAAAGCTTCCAGAACAAATCTTAGATATAAAATTTTTGAAAAAGTGAACGAGGAAGAAAAATATCAAACAGTTAGAGATTTGCTTGAGGAGAAAAAATGTCCTACTATCATTTATGTTTCCCGTACCCGCAAAGCATATTTGCTTGCAAATAGGTTAACTCAAGATGGTTTTGATGCAAAACCATATCACGGTAAAATGGAGGTGAAGGAAAAAACTGCTAACCAAAATGCTTTCATTTCAGGTGAAGTTTCAATAATGGTTGCAACATCAGCCTTCGGAATGGGAGTTGACAAAAAAGATGTCGGCATGGTAATTCATTATGAAATTTCTGATTCACTTGAGAACTATATTCAGGAAGCTGGAAGAGCTGGGCGTGATGAGAAAATTGTTGCAGATTGCTTTGTATTATTTAACGAGGAAGACCTTGGGAAACATTTTATCTTAATAAATCAAACCAAATTATCGATTAAAGAAATTCAACAAGTTTGGAAAGCAATAAAAGAAATTACAAAATTTCGGTCAATAGTTTCAAACTCTGCTTTGGAGATTGCTAGGAAAGCAGGCTGGGATGATACCGTAGTTGAAATAGAAACAAGGGTAACAACAGCTATTGCAGCATTGGAAGATGCAGGATATTTGAAAAGAGGACAAAATATGCCTAGGGTTTTTGCTAATAGTATTCTTTCAAAAAATGCACAAGAAGCCATTGACAAAATCAATGCTTCTGAAAGATTTGAAGAAAAGCAAAAAGAAAAGGGAATCCGTATTATTAAAAAGCTTTTTTCAAGCAAAAGCAGGAAACAAACAAGCGATGACACAGGTGAATCGAGAGTTGATTACATCAGTGATATGTTGGGAATTGTTAAAGAAGAAGTGATCAACATCGTGAACCTGTTGCGTGAAGAAAGGATACTTGCAGACACTAAGGATTTAACAGCATTTATCAGGAGAGGAGATAATATAAACCGTTCTCTCAGCATAGTTATCGCATTCAGCAAGATCGAAAACTTTTTGCTTACAAAAATTGATGAACAAGAAAAGACATTTGCCCTTAAAGAACTTAACGAAGAAGCTGAAAAACAGGGTTGTGAGGATGTCAGCACTAACAGTATCAAAACCCTCATAAACTTTTGGGCAATAAAGAATTGGATAAAGCGACGTATCACAGATTATTCAAAGAATCACGTAGTACTGCTTGCTCTTCATCCAAAAGAGATTCTAAAGGAAAAATTGGAAAAGCGTCACGAGCTTGCAAAATTCATCGTTAAATTTCTTTATGAGAGAAGTAATTCCAATGCTTCAAAAGAGTCTGGGAAAGAAGAAGTGCTGGTTGAATTCTCGGTTCACGAACTCAAATCAGCATACGAAACCAGTCTAAGTCTTTTTAAACTGAGAATAAGCATAGAGGATATCGAAGACACGCTTTTTTATCTGTCAAAAATTGAGGCGATAAAAATCGAAGGGGGATTTCTTGTCATTTACAATAGTCTGACAATTGAACGATTAGAAGAGGATAACAAAAAACGTTACACAAAGGATGATTATTCAAAGCTAGATCAATTTTACGAGAATAAAGTTCAACAAATTCACATTGTAGGCGAATATGCTAAGAAAATGATAAGCGATTACCGAAAAGCCCTCCAATTTGTTGAAGATTATTTTCAACTAAACTATAGCTTTTTTCTAAAAAAATATTTTCCAGGAAGCAAAGCAGATGAACTAAGACTTAAAATGACCCCTTCAAAATTTAGAGAGCTTTTTGGTGAATTATCACCAACACAATTGAGTATTATAAACGATAAAGAGTCAAAATATATTGTTGTTGCTGCAGGTCCCGGAAGCGGAAAAACAAGGATTTTAGTCCATAAACTTGCCTCATTGTTATTAATGGAAGATGTGAAGCATGAGCAATTACTTATGCTCACGTTTTCACGGGCTGCTGCAACTGAATTCAAAAAGCGATTACTTAAACTTATAGGCAATGCTGCTAATTTCATCGAAATCAAAACTTTTCACTCATATTGCTTTGATTTGCTGGGTAAGATAGGAAGTATTGAAAAGTCGGATGAAATTATAAAGAATACAATTGAAAAGATCACAAGCAGGGAAGTCGAAGTAAGCCGGATCACAAAAACAGTATTGGTGATAGATGAAGCTCAGGACATTGACCAGGATGAGTTCAACCTGATTAATGCTTTGATAGATCAGAATGAAGATATGAGGGTGATTGCAGTAGGGGATGACGACCAGAATATTTTTGAATTCAGGGGAGCAAGTTCAAAATACCTTGAACAGTTTATCCGGGTAAAACAAGCGGTTAAACATGAAATGGTTGAGAATTACAGAAGCAAATGCAATCTTGTTCATTTTTCAAATCAGTTTGTTAAAAGCATTCGATACCGGTTGAAAGAAAATCCGATAATTCCAAAACAAACCGACATTGGAAAAATTAAACTGGTTCGATATCAGAGCGAAAATCTCATTACTCCACTTGTACAGGACATACTTATAAGCGGACTTACTGGAACCACATGTGTGTTAACAAAGACAAATGAGGAAGCATTACAAATCTCCGGATTGCTTTTGAAAAACGGGATGCCGGCAAAATTGATTCAAACGAATGACGGATTTAGTTTGTTTAATCTTGCTGAAATAAGGTTCTTTTTAAGTAAGTTAAATTTTGCAGATGATGTTTACGTAATTAGCGATGAAGATTGGGCTGATGCTAAAAGGGCAGTAATGAATAAATTTGCCAAAAGCAATAAATTAGAGATTTGTACAAACATCATCAGGGATTTTGAAGCAACAAATCCTAAAAGGAAATACAAATCTGATATTGAGTTTTTCATTCGTGAGTCTAAGCTTGAAGATTTCTTTAATGTAAATGCAGAAACAATTTTAGTCTCAACTATTCATAAAGCAAAAGGAAAAGAATTTGACAATGTTTTCTTGTTACTTGAAAACATTTACCCTACCACTGATGAAGCCAAACGACAATTATATGTTGCAATGACAAGGGCAATACAAAACCTTACTATTCACTTGAATTCTAACTTTTTAGACAATATTAAAGTTGAAAATTTATTACGAATTGACAATAAAGGAACATATATTCCTACTTCAGAAATAATTCTGCAATTATACCACAAAGATGTAAACCTTGGATATTTTGAATTTATTCAGCATCGTATTGAAAATATTTTTAGTGGAGAATCACTAAAAATAGGAAAAGATGGATGTACAAATTCAAGTAATGATTTAGTTTTAAAATTTTCGAAAAAATTTCTTGAATTCAAAGAAATACTAGAAAGCAAAGGATATTTACTTAAGGGTGCAAAAGTAAACTTTATTGTATTTTGGAGGAATGAAGAAACCGAAAAAGAAGTAAAGATAATTTTACCTGAAATATATTTTGAAAAAGAAAAACATAATTTAATTCATTAAAATTTTATACAAAAGGATTGTTGAATTTTGATTTAAAGAATTCAAATTCAATTAAGATCACACTAAATAGAACAAAACAGAAATCAAACTTACAAAAATCAGGAAATGGAATAACTTTCTGGATTTGGGATTTCATCATTAATAAAAGCTAACACTTAAAACTTACCTCCATTCAAACTGCTTCTGCAATACAAGACCCGTTTAACAAAGATTTATTGTAATTAACAAATTATTAAGTACCAATTTTTCGCAAAGTGATATGCTAATACTCTTTTCCCCGAAACATCTTGCCAAAAGTTTAATAGTTTTTTAGACAGAGCAATGGTGAATTCTCCTGAATTTGAAATTTAAAAGATCTTTAAATTTTCAACTAATCATAAACAATCAATACTCCTTCTTCTCCGGTATCACCCCCCTGACTCCTCCCCTGGGTTCTGGCACATCGTCTTTGTATCGGGGTATCAGGTGTATATGGACATGGGGAATAGTTTGTCCGGCTGTTTCATTGATATTAATACCAACATTGAAACCATCGGGTTGAAATCGTTCAGTAAGGATTTCTTTTGCTTTATTTAACATAAACCAGCAGGCTGATTGTTCTTTAAAACTCAGCTTGAAATAATCTGATTCATGTTTTTTGGGAATTATAAGTGTATGTCCTTTGCTTACGGGAAATTTATCCAATATAGCATAAGCAGTTGCAGTTTCCAGGAGCAGTTCTCTTTCAGAATCAGGATTACAAAAAGGGCAGTCAGAGTTTTGTTTTCTTTTTATCTGGTTAAAATGCCTGTATTCATAAATTTCACAGTTTTCGTTACTGAATATTGATTTGTAATTCAGTACAACATTGCATTGATAAGTCGGCTTTTGATGGACTTTATGAATTCTGAATCCCTCCTGTTTAATATCTCTCCTGACAGCAAAATAAGCATAACCACCGGGTTTCAATAACTGTGATATTTCCATGAGGACATTTGCCTGTTCTTCGGTCATCAAAACATTTAAAACATAAAAACAGATAATCGTATCAAATCTTTTTTGTGGGTAATCAGGGAAATAATGCTTATCATATCCGGTTATATTGATGCCCTTTTTATTTAATACTTCAACATCCTTACCGAAACCACATCCAAAATCCAGTACTTCTCCATTCAATAGATTTTTGTTAAAAACAATTTTAGCAGGGAAAGATAGGGTTTCTCTTTCTTTAGCTGTTAAGTGGCTGTATTTATTTTGTTGAATCATTGTAAAAACTCAAATCCGTTATTTGATGCAATGGTTATTAATGGTTGAATTATTTCCTTGAATTTTTCTTTGCTAAACGACTTTTCCAAATCCGGAAAAATAGTCAAATATTCTTGTAAAAATTTATTATCAGGAGTTTTATCCTTAATTATTTTGACAGCTCTTTCCTGTAAAGAATAGAAACCATCAAAATATTTATCAATTACCGGTAATTTATCGCCTTTTAGACTGTTATATCTGATATCAGAAGGTATTAAATTCCAAATTAAATTGTGTGAAACAAAATTATAGGGTATGAAGTGTTCAACTGCATAATTCCCAACTATAAGCTTTTCTCCTGTATAAATACATTCAACAGCTCCAAGTTCTTTCAAGACTAAATCCCAAAATTTTGTTCGCTGTTCATTTAAATTATTTCTTACTGCAGGTTTGATCAATTTATTTGGGATATCTGGAACATTTGGGTTCTTTGATTGTAGAAATAATGATAAATTCCAATAACAAAAATCCTTTAGCACTCGTGCATTTGAAGTAATATAATTTCTCCATTCAGGGTTAATTTCAATTGTTTGATCATGTAAAGAATACAAACATTTTTCACTGAATGATTTGGAGGAACTATAGATTTCTGCCTTGTTTTTTCCAGGAAACCAAGGACTCAGAAACCAGTGAGGTACATTTTTATCGAAATGCCATAGAGTATGTTGGGTATTACTATTTCTTGATAATGAAAGCTTTTCAAAAACTGATTTTTGGTTTTCATCAATTGATATATTTTCATTTTCCTTTACAGATTTTATCGCTTCTTGTATCAAATCCTGCTTTCCAAATGAAACATGAAAATAATTAACTGTGTACCATGCATTAGAAATCATTCTGGAAAATAAATTCGCTTTTGGAATATTAAATTTGCCTTCTTCAGATAATTGAATAATCGATATTAACCAGAAAAATTTATATGTAGCAGAAGTTTTATTAAAGCATGCTGCCAAAAGATTTACAGGTAATTCACTTGAGAAAGGTAAACCCATTTTATTCTTAATAAATTTCTTTAATTAATTAAATTGTACAAACTTAATTATTTTTTTTAACATTTCAAGATCACTGATTTTTAAAATTTTCAAAATATTTAATTTTTGATCTCGAGTCAATTATTATTTTTTTCATTAAATTAAAATCCCTTTAAATGCAAAACATCTCTCTACTCACCGACTACATCCAGAATTTCTACGGTTACGGTCATTCAGATGCTGCTTACTGGTTCATTGGACTTGAAGAAGGTGACCTTACACAAGCTAAAGAACTGGATATACGGCTTGCAAACTGGGAAAAGGAGTCTGATCCTCATTTCATGGATGTGGTCGAGTCTCATCGTAATCTTGCCGGAAGTGTATTTTACTGTAAAAAGGGCAACATACCTGTGAAAAATCAGGCTACAATAACCAGGGTAGTAAAATTGTATATGATAGCTAATGGCATGTATAATATGAAAGAAGCTATGGCTTATAATGATAAGTTTCATAGTGATGCCCTGAATATACAGGGTGGTGGCTTTGCCAGGAAAGATAAAAGTTTTGATACAATGATCATGGAGCTGTACCCGTTGCCCTGCCATAAAACAAGTACTTGGGATTATGCGGCAAAATTCCCGGAGATTCATTGGTTGTCAAGCAAAAGTAGTTATAAAAATCACATTGAAAACACGAGGATATCCGACATATTCGATCTCCTCAAAACCAGGAAACCAAAAGCTGTGGTTTTGTATTTCTTAAATGCCAAAACTGAGAAGTTTATTAATGACAATTGCATTGCTCATTTTGGCTCTCCACTGAAGAAAAAGCAAATCGGTAAAGAAATGATCCTGTACAATGTTTATAATGGTACAGCATTTTATTTCATAAAGCATGTCAATGCTGCAGCAGGTATGTCCAATGATGATCTTTATGCAATAGCTGAGGATATTGCTAAGGTATCTCATAATTGATATTTAGAAAACCGGTATAAGAGTTATACCAAATTCATTTATATAATATTCCAATAATTTGGTGCTGACACTTCGGTCAGCATCGTGACACTGACACTGACACTGACACTTTGGTCAGTACAGGCACCTTGGTCAGTACAGGCACTGACACTTCGGTCATCACAAGCACTTTGGTCAGCATTTAAAATATAATGCCGACTGAAATTGGGGGAATTGGGGTTCTTAAATCGGATTTGTGCTGACTGCAAATGTCAGTACCTGTGCTGACTGCAAATGTCAGTACCTGTGCTGACTGCAAATGTCAGTACTATTTTCAATTTCATGTCGGTATAACATTTAGTCATGAAATAATACCAATAAATGGTGTTAAACCGACACAAAAATATTTTTGAGATTTTAATGTTTTTTGATTTATTATCAATAATTTAAAAATGGATAAATCCATTGACAATAGTATTGTTTTCATTCTTGCCCATGATTTTAATCATGGGCAATTAAAAAAATAATGTACCATTTCAATAATTCAAAATATGGAGAAATCCTTTGTAAACAGGATTGTTTTCATTCTTGCCCATGATTTAAATCATGGGCAATTAAAAAAATAATGTACCATTTCAATAATTGAAAATATGGATAAATCCATTGACAATAGGTTTGATTTCATTCTTGCCCATGATTTAAATCATGGGCAATTGATATAAAAACAAACAGAAACCGTTTTTAACGGTTTAATAAATTATTATTATTATTAAATAAATCAATAGTTTTATGTCTCATTCATACAACAAAATCTGGATACATGCCGTATGGTCAACCAAAGAGCGTCTGCCACTGATAAAAACAGAAGTTGAAAATCAGATATTCTCTTATATTTCCAACCAATTAAAAGAAATCAAATGTCCCGTAGGTATTATTAACTGAATGCCCGACCATATTCATTGCCTGTTTTTGTTGAATCCTCAAAAATCCATAACCGAGATTATCAAGCAAATAAAAGGAAGCAGTTCTCACTTCATCAATCAAGAGAACTTAATTGATGAAAAGTTTTCATGGCAAACAGGCTATGCTGCTTTCTCAGTCAGCGAATCCGCTGTTGACAGAGTGCATAAATATATCAGCAATCAGAAGAAACATCACCAAAAACGCACATTTCAGAGAGAATATGAAGAGTTTCTGGAATTGCATGATTTAAAAATAGAGAATTAAATTCATCATTGCCCATGATTTAAATCATGGGCAATTTATTAATCCTCATTTTTTGGCAAGCTGTTCAATATTTTTGATCGTTTCTGTATTTTCCTTTCTTTTGAGCAGTGCCTGGTATTTGTTGGTATCATCCGGCCTGGGAAATCCGGGGTTATGATCAAGCCATTTGTAAGTGATCCCCCCGGTATTTGATCCGTAAATAGGGTCGGCAAAAAGTGCTTCAAAAATCGTATTTATAATCTTAGAATACCAGGAATCCCCCCAGTCCAGATCTTTTACCTTTTCCAGCAATTCATTCCTGCTTGTTTTAGAGAGTTTATTGAAATGCTTTCCGCTATCTTCTATGGCTGTTTCATCGACCCATGCAATACCTTTAAGCAGGTAATCCTTTTCTTCAATATCATAATCCGGATCTGAGAGTACCCAAAGAAAAAAATCATACATCCCCGTATTTCCGACTGACGGATTTCCTCCTTCTTCGGGCCAGAGGTAATTGAGCACATCAAGAAGTATTTCCCGGTTCATATCCGACAAAGTATGCAACTCCCGTTTTACACCGCAGGAATCGTATAGAGGCAGACTGAGCAATAGCCCTGCCCTGATGCTCCTTGACAGGAAAATCCTTCTGGAATATGTGGTCTTTAATATTTTTGGATCAGGGTTCAAATATTTCAGAAAGTTTATGATCAGAATGAAAACAGGCCAAAGAGGGTAGCATCTATCTTTTCTATCACTTCACCCAGGTCTTCACGGTTTTTAAGGAAATCTTTGCCGTTTATATCAATAACGAGTAAATTTCCCTTATCATAGCTTTCGATCCATTTATTGTATTTTTCATTTAGCTTTGTCAGGTAATCAATATTGATCTTTCCTTCATAGGATCTTCCTCTTTCCTGTATATGATCTACCAGTGTTCCTACATCAGATTTCAGATATATAAGCAGGTCAGGTGCTTTTACAAATCGTGCCATCAAATCAAACAGGGAGCTGTAATTATCAAAATCCCGCTTTTCCATAAATCCCATTTCATAAAGGTTGGGGGCAAATATTCTGGCATCTTCGTATATCGTACGGTCCTGAATCACGGTAGTATCCCCTTCTCTTATCTCATTTACCTGCTGAAAACGGCTGTTTAAAAAATAAATCTGGAGGTTGAATGACCACCTTGCCATATCCTCATAGAACTGTGCCAGATAAGGGTTGATCATCGTATCCTCATAAAGTACCTTCCATCCGTAATGCTTACCGAGAAGTCCTGACAGGGTGGTTTTCCCAGCCCCGATATTACCTGAAACAGCGATATGCTGAACCTTGCGTAAACTCATATACAGATATTTTATATAAAATAATTGCTAATATATAGCTAATTTTAATTGTCGTGTTTATTTGATTATTTTTTTATGAAAATTGTTAAATATAACTGTTAAATATTAAATTTTTATCCTCATTTTTTTAAGTAAAATTCATTTAATACTGGCTTTTGTATTTAATTATCCTCAAATGTGTCAGCAGGGGATTTAAGTACATTAAGATTGATTTTTTTTCATTGCAGTAATAAAGTTGTTTGAAAATAAACGTTTTAATACATTTGTAAAATATTGACATCTAAGTAAATACACTATAATTTGTTTGTTTAATTTTGAACCCCATTTCGCAAAAACTAATTTTATTTGTTCTATTAATTTCTCTACTTTTTGTGCCGCCAAAAAGTAGCAAAAAACTCGTGCGAAATTAAACTCGCAAACCTTTTGTTACTTGTAAAACAGCATGTTATAACGTTTTCAATTACGCAAATTTTACCTACAAGGTTTCGGTAAAATTTCCTGCATTCTCCAGCTCAAACTCCCGATCGTTATCGGGATCGCACTGTCCCTAAGTTGAATTTTTAAACAACTTCAATATATTGCACAGTTGAATACTGCAAATTGTGGTTTTTTTTGTTATGTTTGCACAAATTTTCAAATCCTGACCCGGGCTTCTGCAGGATCACAAATGACAAATGAAAAAAAAATAGAGATTTTTGAAAGGGAGTTTCTGCCACATGCTGAAGCACTTAAGACATTTGCCTATTATCTTACCTATGATGAGGAAGATACCAACGACCTGGTTCAGGATACTTTTCTAAAGGCATTCAGATTCATAGAAATGTACGGCAAGGGAACTAATTCCAAGGCCTGGTTGTTTAAGATACTGAAGAATGCATATATCAACGAATACAGGAAAAAAGGCAGACAACCTGACAAAGTCGATTTTGCAGAAGTGATTCATTATCATAATGATGATGATAATTATGAAAACAGATACCTTGACCTTAAGGAAGAGGAGATAGATAGTTTCATGGGCGATGAAGTATCGCAGGCTATGAATGCATTGCCTGACGAATTCAGAACGGTCATAATGCTTGCTGATATTGAAGAATTTTCGTACAAAGAAATGGCTGTTATCCTTGACGTGCCCCTGGGCACTGTGCGTTCCAGGCTTTTCAGAGCAAGAAATGCATTAAAGGAATTGCTGAAAAACTATGCTGCAGCACTTGGGTATAAGGATATTAGAGGTCAAAAAAATGAAGAAGAATAAAAAAATACTAAATGAATTATCATGAATAAGAAACATGACCCATTGTATTACATTGGCAAAATAAATGAATACCTGGATAATGCGATGAATGAAAACGAATCCAGAGTTTTTATTAAAACTGTTCATGAAGATCCGGAATTAAGTCAGATGCTTAATCAGGAAAAAAATCTGCGAAAACTGCTCAAAAACCAGATTAAGCGTCAAACCGTCGATAATACTTTTATAGATTCTATTAAACAACGTCTTTATTGAAAAACCTCCTGTTTCCCTGTCCTGCATTTATATAAATCAAACTAATAACTTTACCGCATTGATAGATGGATCACAGATTGCTCATCGTTGATAATAATGATTCATTTACCTTCAATATCCTTGAATCCCTGAGAAGCATTACAGGGAATAAACCTGATGTTAAGAACAGCAGGTCTCTTAATTATAAAACAGCAGCAAAATATAAGGCTATAATTTTTTCTCCCGGACCCGGATTGCCCGGAGATTTTCCTGTTATGTCAGAAATATTGTCAGAATATGGCGGAAAAATACCGATCCTGGGCATTTGTCTCGGTCATCAGGCTATTTGCTGTCATTTTAATTACAGCCTTTACAATCTTGATCAGGTGGTCCACGGTCAGTCAAAAAAAATAACTGTTGTCAGTGAGTCAAAACTATTCAGGAATATTCCAGGTAGTTTCGAAGCAGGACTTTATCACAGCTGGTCGGCAAGGAATGAAAAAGTAAATTATGAGCTCAAAATAACGGGTTTAAGCGAGGACGGACAGATCATGGCAGTAGAAAATAATGACGAAATGATATTTGGTGTGCAGTTTCATCCCGAATCCCACATTACTCCGTACGGGAAAACCATCTTCTCAAACTTTTTATCGGTGATAAGATGAAAAAAAAGGAATTTATCGCAGAATTGAACGATTTGGGGAAGAGATCAGAAAAATTCATCTTTGTCATTGATTATGAATTCAGAAAACCTCTTGTTTTTAAACTTGATGAAGCTGAAAAAAAAGGTGTTTATTTTGATATTAAAGGAACGACTAACTGGAAATACAGCAAAAATATTGATCATGATTTTCAGTTAAACCTGAAACCCATCAGCCGCACTAAATATTTTGAATCATTTGATCTGGTTATCCGTCATATTCTGCACGGAGATTCTTATCTGACAAATCTTACTTTTCCTACACAGATTGAAAGAAATCCATCTCTTGATGCTATTTTCAATGTGGCAAAAGCTCCATATAAGCTGCTTTACAAAGATCAGTTTACCTTGTTTTCTCCTGAATGCTTTATAAGTATCAATAATGGTAAGATCCGGTCTTATCCGATGAAAGGCACTATAGATGCATCAGTAGAAAATGCGGAGATGAAAATAATGACCGACAAAAAGGAAATTTACGAACACAATACTATTGTTGACCTTATCAGAAATGATCTGTCACAGGTAGCTGAGAACGTGAGAGTGACAAAATTCAGGTATATTGACAGGATAGTAAGCCATGAAAGAGAACTGCTTCAGGTGAGCTCTGAAATTGAGGGTGATCTGGATTCTGACTGGCCATCTGTCACTGGTTATATTCTTAGCAGACTTTTGCCTGCAGGAAGCATAAGTGGCGCACCCAAGAAGAAAACTATGGAAATAATTAAGAATGCTGAAAAACAAAAAAGAGGTTATTACACCGGGATATTCGGTATTTTTGATGGGAAAAACCTGGATTGCGCGGTAAATATCAGGTATGTGGAAAAAATTGGATCAAAATACTATTTCCGGAGCGGAGGCGGAATTACCGCACTCAGCAACCCCGACTCCGAATATCTTGAAATGATAAATAAAGTCAATGTGCCTCTTGGTTGAAACCATAAGAATACAGGATGGTATTCCTCAGAATCTTTCATGGCATCAATCCCGGATGGATGAGTCTGTAAGGGAAGTATTTGGCTGTATAAATAAAATTATCATAAGCTTAGCGATCAAAGTACCTGATAAATACCGTTACGGAACGGTAAAATGCCGTCTGATCTATGATTTGAATTCATATGAAACTGAGTTTTCAGCTTACAGATCCAAAAAAATAAACTGTCTCAGGCTGCTGCATGATGACTCAATTGAGTATAAACATAAATATGCCGACAGGACTGATCTGGAAAAACTCCTGGATAGAAGAGGGAATGCAGATGATATATTGATCATAAGCAAAGGGTTTTTATCCGATACTTCATTTTCTAATATAGTATTCTTCGATGGCAAACAATGGATCACACCATCTACTCCTTTGCTGAGGGGAACATGCAGGCAAAGGTTGCTGAGTGAAGGAAAAATAATGGAAATGCCGCTAAAACCCGATGACATCAGTAGATTTAGTAAATTTCAGCTGATTAATGCTATGCGCGGTTTTAATAAGCAACAAGGAATAGCTATCACAAAAATATTTTACTGATCAGCCATCTTTTTTATCTCTTTGAAAATTGCAATTGCCTGCCCGTTTTCTGTGAATGAACTCTTATCAACTCCTTTTATCCGTTCTTTCAGGCTTTTTATCCTGTCTTCAGTAAGAGGATGAGTGCTGATGTATCTGAGAATTTTTTTGCTTTTGTCGTTGACTATTAACTTTTCCTCTTTTTCCAGTTCCTCAAACAATTCTATCATCCCAATGGGATCAATCCCGTTTTCAATCATAAAATCGAACCCGGTATTATCGGCTTCCTTTTCGAATGACCTGCTGTGCGATAACTCATTAAGTTTAAAGGCATTATCTATGAGAACTGTACTGGCTCCGCTTAGATCGGTTGTTATTACTGAAACAGCAATATAGATGCTAAGGGACCTGCTCAGGGATTTTAATGAATGTCTTTTCTCAACATGGGCAAGTTCATGAGCCATCAATCCTGCAAGTTGTTTCCAGTCATCCATTTTTTTCAACAGGCCATCATAAACTATAATTTTTCCTCCAGGAACCGCATAGGCATTTACCAATGGTTCATCGATAAAAACCAGTTCAACCGGATATTCGCTTTTAAATCCGGTTTCATTAAAAAAATCGTTTAAACTTGCTGATATTTCATCATCAACCGAGGAAAATTTACTTATAGACTCGAACATTTTATTTCCCATCACAATTTCCTGGTTCTTTGGAATAATATTTACAACTTTTACTGCTATCCAGGGTGCAACTACAAAAAGATATAACAGCAGTACTCCGACCAGGCTGACCAGGCCATAAATCATGATCTTGAATTTATTTCCTTTCAGCAACTGAAAATAAATATTGTCCCTGTTAAGTTCGGGATATAAGGCCCTGATAGTATCAAAAGCAAGCTCACCTTCGATTATAAGATTTTTTTCAGGAAATGATCCGTATGTCAAATGTACACTTTTGGAACCGGTAAAATCTATGTTTTTAATATCTGTTATTTTCCAGGATTCCAGGATAATTTCTTCTTCGTCAATAATCTCGATATGGTCCCTGTAGAGCTGAATTCTGACCTCCACCGGTTTTGAACTCAGACCATCGAGATATTTTCCTGATAATGCAGTCTCCATATTTTAGAAATCTAGTCCTACATCAAGCACATCTATCAGGCTGTCACCTGTGGCATCATTAAATCCATCTGCGTTTTGTTCAAGTGCATCAAGATCAACATCAGCAGGTATATGTACTGATTCAAGGAAGATTTTTGAAGTACGCATAATTGCCCATGGAGTTGCCAGACCAAGAGTAAGGGTAGTTATAATGGCATTTAGCAGCAATGTACCGAAAAGATCTCCTCCGTCAAGATTAGTTCTCAGGCTGGATTTCTTATCGCCATGATAGATAACAGTATTGTCAATAGTAAATTTAAACCTGTTTTTAATAAACCATGGAAGGTATATGTAAAGTGTGATTATTGTCAAAATGGTTCCCACAAGGTTAATAACAAAAAGATCAGCACCTTCTCCTTCAAAATCAAATTCATACTGACCGAATTTGGTATGCGAAATAAGATACTTCTCTATCTTTACCCTGAACCATGGACCATAAATTCCTAATGTGACAAGCATCAACAAAAAATGTACTATAAAAAGACTGAAAAATTCCCTCATATTACCATTAAAGGAAAAATATATCCCTCTCCAGGAAGTCCTTGAAACCCGGTAACGCCACGCTCCAAATATTGCAAATGGCATTATCATAAGCAGGCATAAATAAAATATAAATATCAGACCGGGAGAAAAAGCTGACATAATAATGGTAACAACTATTATAAGATATGCAATGACGAAGCCCTTGAATATCTCATTACCCGTACCATGAAAAACAAACCTGTCTTCACCGATAGCAGTTGAATTCCAGAGATATTTCCTGTTAGCAACCTTGGCCCATGGATAATAAAGGCCTAATGTAAGGATTGTTAGTATGATATTTACAACCCATATACCAAAATACCTGGAACCTTCACCAAAAAAACCCAGGGGGAAATATTTATACTTTCTCTCTTCCATAAATAAATAATTTGAGATGAATAAATGAAATTTCGCATAAATATATGAAAAAATATTATGCAGGATATTTTTCTATGATAAAAACCTTATAGCCGGTCAGGTTCAATAAAGAATATTACTATTTTTCAGCAGTAATTGATTATTTTCGATTTCATAACTATTCAGTTTACAAAGACCGCTGCTCACCACAATTTCCTGTCCTTTAGTCTGAGTGAATTTTAAAAATTCGATAACATTTGGGTCTTCAGGTTTTTTTAATGTTGCGAGATACAAATATCTGCAGAGGCACTTTGGATATCTTCCTGTCCATACATTGCGTTCAAAATCAAGCAGGTTACCGGCAATTTCCTCTTTCTTGTCAACTTTACCATTGTTGTTCAGGTCAATCGGGACTATCTGAATTGCAGGAATTCTTTCCCGTGATTTATCATCAAAAGCAAAATTCAGATTGCAAAATCCCATCCCATAAATGTCTTCAGATACCTTTTTGATCATTTCAGGATCACCTTCGCACCCTTTGCCGCTCAGATCAGTCTGAGTGCATAAAAGGAAATTTGCCCATACTTCAGCTGCCCCACTGTTGTCTGACCTGCTGTATAGATTAATGGGTTTTGATCCTGCTGTTTTTAAGAAATCGTTCCACTTCAAAGTCTGACCGGATGTGAATATATGTACCAGCTCTGCCTGGGTAAATCCTCTTGTAAGAATATCTTTCAACCAGGGATTTTTAGGATTGATTATCAGGCCAACTCCGTCCCTTGCGACAGATAACTTCCATAAAACACCATTGTTTTCTGCAGGCGAAGCATCTCTTGAGATCATTGCCAGAGTGGCTTTTTTATCAATCAGATCTTTAATGCCTGCTCCGGTTCCTTTTGTGAAAACCTTTACTTTGACACCCGGATGCATTTTTTGAAATTCAATTGCCCAGTTAATAGCTACAGGCATTAAAGCGAAAGCACCTGACAAAATAATCGTGTCACTGCTACTTTTACTTTTTGTTTCATTTGTATGTTCCTGGATTTCAGGATTCCTGCATGCGCTGAAGCAAAACAGCAATGCAAAAAACACATACAGAGGATTTGATTTCATAAAAGCTAAATATATTTTCTGCTAAAATATACTATTTTTTTTGAAAAAGACAAATTTATTCTGAGAATCTTTCATATTTATTGACAATAAAACACATTCCTGAAATATAGTATGTTGAAATATTCCAAACAGAAAAATAACTTTCCCCCGTAACTCAAAATTTTATAGTTATTGAATGCTATTTGCCTATAATATATTTTAATTTTATATGATTTTAGCAATAAAATTGCTTAATAAATGAAAGTAGTAAGGACTGTCCTATCCAGACCGGAGTTTCGGGATTGCAATTTAATTCTTCGGTGCTGACTAAAAAATTTTATCCAACCAAAAAAGTTGAAGAGAAATAAAATGGAGAGTCAAAATATTGTCTGAATCGAAGATACTACTGATTAGAAGATCTAAATGATTTAAAATCTTTGAATCTCGTTCCTCATTTTTCTTATTAAAAAAAAATAATTTCAGAAACTTTTTTCAAGCAGGCAGCGTTATAACGTAAACATACGTTATGTAATTTATTTATTAGTTATATTTAGGAATTATGAAAAAACTGACAAAAGCTGAAGAAGAAATAATGCAGATGTTCTGGGCAAACGGGCCAGCAATTGTAAGTGAATTGATAGAACGGATGCCGGATCCGAAACCCCCTCATTCTTCTATTTCTTCTATTGTGAGGATACTGGAAAGGAAAGGATTTCTGGATCACATAGCCTATGGGAAAACTTATCAGTATTATGCAACCATCAGGAAGGAAGATTATTCAAAAATGACTGTAAATGAGGTGATTAAAAAATATTTTGAAGGATCACCAAAGTCTCTGGTTTCATTTCTTGTAAAGGAAGAAAATGTAGATATCGCAGAATTAAGGCAATTAATAAACAAGCTTGAAAATGATAAAAAATCATGATGACTCAATTAGTTATTTATTCGGCTTTTATCTGGGCTTTTGCAGCCTTGTTTTACGGGTTCATCCTCAGGAATGAAAAGAATTTTACATACAACAGGATCTTTTTGTTGATAGCTTTAATAATGGGCCTGGTACTGCCGGTGTTAAACAGCTGGTTTCAATTTTTTCATGATGACAATTCCTCAGGAATTTTCAGAATACAGTTACCAGATGTGACCATTGGTTTTTTTACAGGAGAGTTTGATGAAATCTATTTAAGCAACAGGACCATTGTACTTGTGGTATATTTTTCAGTTATGGCATTTTTATTGATTCGTTTCATGACATCCATTTTCAAAATAATAAAACTTTATTCAAACAGCAGGAAAGAGTATTATGACAAATATACAATAGTCAGGGCTGGGAATTTGCCATTTTCTTTTTTCAGTATTATTTTTCTGAAAGAAGGACAAACTGATGAAAGAATAATAGGGCACGAACTGGTTCATGTTAATCAGAAACACAGTTTTGACATAATACTTTTAGAAATTTTAAAGATAGCTTTCTGGTTCAATCCATTAATTTATTTGTTTTCAAACTATTTAAAGGAAAACCATGAATTTGCTGCCGACAATAAAGTAATTGAAGTTTTTCCACGAAAAACCTACACCGAAATACTGATCAGTCAGTTGCAGTCCGGAATGCAATTTCAGATCACAAACAATTTTTTTAATTCACTTATTAAAAATCGTATTGAAATGATGTACAGTTCAAAAAAACCTAATCAATGGAAATACTTGCTTGCTATTGTTTTTGTAGCAATCATGGTGTTTTTCACAAATAGTTTACAGTCGCAAAATGCGATAAAACCCGATAAAAGTGCTAATAATTCAAAGAAAGCTGCTGCATTTGACTCAGTAGATGAAATGCCCTTATTTCCTGGTTGCGAAAACCAGAAAACAAAAGCTGAAAAGGAAAAATGCTCATTTGAAAATCTTGTGAAGTATATTGGTGAAAATCTTAAATATCCGAAAAGTGCCCGGGAAAATTCAATTGAGGGACAGGTTGTTTCGAGATTTACCATTTCAAAGAAAGGGAAGATTGAGAATATTGAGATTCTCAAAGATATTAATTATGGTTGTGGTGATGAAGTCAGAAGAATTCTTGAAAGTATGAACAATATGCCTGAGAAGTGGACACCGGGGAAAAACAAAGGAAAAAAAGTACCCGTATTTCTGACTCTTCCGGTTATATTTAAACTGTCGGATAAAGATAATTCCGGCAGCACGAAATGATGCAGTTTATTGGAATGGGATTGTCCTGAATGGATATTTTTATACAGCAATCAGTTTGTAAGTGATCCGATGTCAGGACAATCTTATTCCATATTTCCTTCGTGAATATACCTGTAAACTTTGCCTGCAATGGCTTTCCCGGCTATTATTACCAGATCTTCATATGATGCGGACTTGATTTTTTCTACTGATTTAAAATGCCTGAGCAGTTTTGCTACTGATTTTTCTCCTACACCAGGTATTTCACTGAGTCTGGTGCTGATGAATTTCCTGGAACGCTGATCGCGGTGAAAGGAAATTGCAAACCTGTGTGCTTCATTTCTTAGTTGTTGTATCAGTTTCAGGGATTCTGATTTTTTATTGATATACAAGGGTATAGGATCGTCAGGAAAATATATTTCTTCGAGTCGTTTGGCTATACCGATTACACAAATCTCATTTCTGAGACCGAGTTTGTCAATGCTTCTGATAGCTGATCCTAGCTGTCCCTTACCACCATCGATGATCACGAGTTGCGGAAGTTGTTTTTCCTCTTCGATCAGTCTTTTATACCTGCGAAAAACTACTTCTTCCATCGAAGCGAAGTCGTTAATTCCTTCCACAGTCTTAATGTTGAAATGTCTGTAGTCTTTTTTAGATGGTTTAGCATTTTTAAATACAACACAGCTTGATACCGGATTGGTACCATGCAGGTTGGAATTGTCGAAACATTCAATATAAAACGGTATTTTATCCATTTTAAGATCCGTTTTCAAGGTGTTCAATATCCTTTCTGCCGGTTTAACCCGATGGCTTTCCTCTTTAACTGCCTTGTTCTGAATGATAAAATACCGTACATTTTTTTCCGACATTTCGAGTAACTGAAATTTATCTCCCTTTCTTGGAACTGTTACAGTCACGTTATCCAGAGTTGTTGTCAGCCTGAATGGCAGAATTATCTCAGGTGAAATGCTGTTGTATTTTTCACGCATATGCGAAATTGCATATCTCAATGCTGATTCCCTGTCGTCATCCAGGTTTTTATCCATTTTAACTGTTTCTGCAGTAATGATGCTGCCATTGACCACTTTAAGGAAATTGACATAAAAGCAATCTTCATCGCTTTCAATACTGAACACATCCAGATCCTTTATTGCTGGACTAACTACCGTTGATTTTGCCTGGTAATCCTCAAAAGCCAGCAGTTTCTCCTTGTACTCCTGAGCTTTTTCGAATTCGAGGTTCTCAGCATAAAAATTCATTTTATCGAGTATATAATCTTTGACTGATTTAAAATGTCCTTTCAGCACATTTTTTACCTGATCGATCATCTCAGTGTATTCGTTTTCGGATTGAAGCCCTACACATGGACCCAGACAGTTTTTAATATGAAATTCGAGACACACTTTAAATTTTCCCGAATTTATGTTTTTTTCTGTCAGGCTAAGACTGCATGTCCTTATCTTGAAAAGCCTCTTGATAAGGTCGAGTAAAATATTTACCTTGTATTTCGAGGTGAATGGTCCGAAATATACCGAACCGTCCCGCACAACTTTTCTCGTGAATTCTACCCTTGGAAAATTCTCCTTTCTGATGCGCAGATAAACGTATGATTTACCGTCTTTAAGCATTACATTATATCTGGGCTGATGTTTCTTTATCAAATTATTTTCAAGCAGTAATGCATCATGTTCACTGTGAACTACAGTAAATTCTATCCGGGTTGAGTTTCTTACAAGTAGTTTTACTTTGAAAACCGAAGGGTTTTTCTGAAAATATGAGCTGAGTCTTTTTTTCAGGTCCTTTGCCTTGCCCACATAAAGAATTATATCATCATCGCCGATAAATTTATAGATACCTGGTTCTTCAGGTATTGTCTGATAATAATCTTCCTTAAACTCTTTTGTAGTCATTTTTTTAAGTGATCAGCTCCTTTTTATTATCCAGTAAATTATAAGCTTACAAAATTAAAAAAATGTTATTATTTTTATTGAATTGCTGAAGAAAAAACAAAATTATGATAATTAATCCTTACCCCGGTTTAACTGAAATCTGAGGTTTAATATTTTATAATTTCTGCACTGAAAATTTGTGCCAACCCAGGATGATACATTTTCCATACCTATACCTGCGTATTTGTGAAAAGTTTCAATTTTTATATGTGAAAGATGCAAACTAATACACTTTATTTTTGTTAGGTTCATTGTTTACATATAGTAACATGAATCTTATCTTAAAATTTATCCGTTTAAAATTTAAAACCCTGTCTGCGGTTTCACCATCATCGGCAGCCAGACAGGCCATGGATCTGTTTCAGAGACCCCATTTTCAAAAGCTCAGGGAAAGGGAAAAGGAATTTCTTGATAGATGTGAAATAATAAGAATGCCGTTTTCGGGTGAAGATATCATTTTCTATCAGTACGGTGACAAGGCCGGCCAGAATGTATTAATGATACATGGATGGGATTCAAACCCGGGTAGCATGGGTGGAATAGCTACAAAACTGGGGGACATGGGTTTTAATGTGCTTCTTTATAATGTTCCTGCTCATGGCATCTCTGTACAAAAGACAACCAATATGCTTTATGTGTCAGAAATACTGGCTGAGGTGCTCAAAAGATTGAGTAAAGATGGAGAAATCTCAGTTGTAACTCACTCTTTCGGATCTGGAGCCATAAGTTTTGCCCTGAAAAAAACAGGTATTAAAGTCGATAAAATAGTTTTTGTGACATCACCCGACAAGTTGTATGATATTTTTTATGATTATGCCTTAAGGATTGGTTTATCATTAAAAGCACTGAAGATAATGTGTCACATGACCGAAAAGCGATTTAATCGTAGTTTTGATGATATGCATGTATCGAAACAGCTCCGTGATTCCAAATTCAATGGCCTGCTTCTTGTTCATGATAAAAATGATACGGTGCTCCCATTTAAAAATGTAGAGAAAATTGCATCACTCAATCAAAATTCCTTACTGTTTCCAACCGAAGGCAAGGGACATTACAGGATACTATGGGATGATAAAGTCATCTTCGGAATTAGTGATTTTTTGTCAGGGCAGATTCCGGTACAGGTTTAAGTTGATTAATAACAGGATATCATTTACTGCTTTTACAACATTTTCAGTGTATTCATAGTTAAATGATAAAAATTGTTTTGATGATGAAAAAAACTCTGTTTTTAGCCTTTTTAACGTTTTTTTCCCTTTTTATTTTGAGTTGCAGTTCAGTAAAAACCATAACATCTGATCCCGCCAGGCTTGATGATGAAGCTCTCATGCGAAGAATAAATGAGAATAATCTGGATTTTGAATATCTGAAATATAATTGTGATGTAAATCTGAAGAATGACGCTATGAATGTGGATGGAAATGCAGAAATACGAATGAAAAAAGATGAATATGTCTGGGTAGTGCTGAAAAAATTTGGATTAGAAATAGCACGTGCCATGATCCGTCCTGATTCATTTTTTATTATTGACCGTATCAACCGTACTATCAGCACAGGATCTACAGCCACCTTTGCAAATTCTTACGGTATTCCATTTCAATTCAATGATATTCAGCATTTCATTGCAGGAAACAATATACTGTATCAACATAAAATTATTAACCGCAAATCTTCTGAGATAAACTATCAAATTCTGACCAGCGGAAATAATTATAGCAGCTCCCTGACCATAGACAGGAATTTTTTAATTATTTTTGCAAGGATATTTGATAATTCTGATAAATCGATAGAAGCGAATTTTTCAGATTTTCGTAAAACCGGACTTATAACCGTTCCATATACGAGAATATACAGTTTTTCTGACAGATCAGCTTCAAATCAGGTAATAGAAATTAAATTAAATGATTTTGTTATCAATAAAGAACATAAGATCAAGTTTGAAATTCCTTCCGGTTATGAGAAGATTTAGCGTTATCATTTATTTAATTTTTAGCTGTTTTATCGGGTTTTCACAGAACAGGGCCCAGCTTGAAAAAGAAAGACTTCAAATAATTGACAAAATAGAATTCATTACTTCCATTCTGAAAAAAAATGTGATTGAAAGGGAAAATACAGTAGAATACTATAATTCTCTACAGAATCAGATTAGAAACAGGGAGAAAATGCTTATAAACCTTAAAATGCAGATATCTCAGCTGAATGTCAGGATAGAGGAAAATGCAAAAACCCTGAATATACTGAAGCAAAAAATAGACCTTCTGAAAGGAAAACAAAACAAACTCATAAGGTCTATGTATCTTAGTACCCTTGCGCGAAACAAATATATTTTTCTCTTTTCATCGCAGGGATGGGAAGACTATCTCGACAGGAAAAGATACCTGAAACAATACAATGCTTACATATTGAAATCGGTAAATGACCTGAAAAAAGAAGAGGATGGTATCAGGAAGCAGATAAATTCAATTGAAAAGGATAAAGCAGATAAAGAAAATTTAATTTCTGCTGAAAGTGAAAACCTTCAAAAAATAAAAGAAGAATCTGAATTGAAATCCGGCCTGCTCAAAGAGATGAGCGCTAATGAAAAAAAATACACAGCTCAGCTCAATTCCCAGAAGAGACAGCGCGAAGAACTGAATAAAAGCATTGAGGAAATTATAATTGAAGGATTGAGGAAAATAGACGTAAATGAACCCACAGAGGTGCAACCTGCAGCATCAGAAAGTTTTTCACAAATGAAATCAAAACTCACATGGCCAGTTACGAATGGTTATATTTCAATGCGATTCGGAAAACATCAGCACCCTGGTATTTTGGGTGTTTATATCAATAACAGCGGTATTGACCTGATCAGCAATCCAAATGAAACAGTAAGGGCCATCTACAACGGTGAAGTTGCAGGGCTGATGTATATTGACGGTTATAACTGGATGGTAATACTGAAACACGGGGAATACTACAGCGTATATTCCAAACTCGAAACTGTCAATATATCAAAAGGTGATAAAATAACAAAGAATCAACCCCTGGGAAAGATCAGCAATAAAGGAGAATTCCATTTTGAAATCTGGCATCTGAAAACGAAACTGAATCCTGAATTGTGGCTTAATAAGTCTATATTTTGAAATAGGAAAAATCGAATGAAAAATGGGACATGAAGTAGCTTTTATTGGCAGGTCTTTTTGGAAACAAATGATTCCTGATTTGTTGTGAAATACAATAAAGAATAATGATAGAAAAAAAAGACAATAAGAAAACTCTCAGAAAAGAGCTTGAAAAAGCCATTCTTATAGGGGTTTTTCTCAAAAATTCATCCAACGATGAACAGGCCTATATGGATGAACTCGAATTTCTGGCACAGACAGCAGGTGCTGAAACTGTTAAAATATTTACGCAAAAACTGGATCAGCCCGACTCTAAATACTTTGTTGGAACAGGAAAAATAGAAGAGATAAAAAACTACATCGAAAATCATACCGATATCGGAATGGCAATTTTTGATGACGACCTGTCAGGTAAGCAAACTTCATTGCTCGAAGAATACCTGGGTGTGAAAATCATAGACCGCAGCACACTTATACTCGATATATTTGCAAAAAGAGCCCAGAAGGCAGAAGCTAAGGTACAGGTCGAACTGGCACAGCTTCAGTATCTGCTGCCCAGGTTACGAGGACTGTGGACCCACCTCGAAAGACAACGTGGAGGCATAGGTATGAGGGGTCCAGGGGAGCAGGAGATCGAAACAGACAGAAGGATAGTCAAGAACAAGATAAGAAAACTTAAGGAAGACCTGGCTCAAATAGAGCAACAGGATAAAACCCAACGCAAACGCAGAGATGAACTAATAAGAGTAGCACTGGTCGGATATACCAATGTAGGTAAATCCACACTGATGAACCTGCTTACCAAATCCGAAGTTTTCATCGAGGACAAATTGTTTGCTACCCTTGATACAACGGTCAGGAAAATGGTGATAGGAAGTATGCCTTTCCTGATGTCTGATACCGTTGGATTCATCAGAAAACTTCCTCACCATCTTATCGAAAGCTTCAGATCCACTCTTTCAGAGGTGCAGGAATCAGATATACTTCTTCATGTTATTGATGTTTCGCATCCAGGATATGAAGATCAGATCAGTACCGTTAATCTGACTTTAAGGGATCTGGGTGCACATGACAAGACCATAATACACATCTTCAATAAAATAGATCAGTTCAGAAAAAATTCTTTTGATGAATTGCTTGATAAGGAAACCGAGGACGAGCTCATGGAAAAATTTATTTCCAACCTTAAAAATACTTACGGAGACAAGATCATGCTGATATCAGCAAAAGAACGGGAAAACATCGATGAATTACGGGAATTATTGAGGTCGGAAGTTGAAAATAAATATAAGATACGTTATCCGTTTAAAACCCGGTACTGGTAAAATTTTTTACCGCAGCCTGTCCATATTTCGCACTATTTTTTCATCTTTCCTGATGAAAACCGAGGCCAGTATTCCCGACAGAATACCTGCAAAAGGCATATATAGTCCTGCTGAATCAAATATCTCACCATTATTATCAATCATGTTTTTAGCTTCGTTGTAGAACAAAACCACAGCTACCACCAGTATCAGAACATTAATTATAATGCTTAAATTGGAAAATCTAAGCTGCAATATCCTGTTTTTAAATAAAAATATTGCTGAGATTGCGATCAACCCCCCTAAAGATGTTAAAACTAAAAGGAAAACATTATCGAAAACATCATATTGTTTGTCTGCAAGAAATCCTGCACTCTGCATTTCACTTCCTGCAAATGGGAATTTAAACAATGCGGCAAAAGCCAGGAATGCAAAAAAAAGAAATACTGTCTGCCATCTTTGTATCATAGTTATTAGTTTTTCAGATTATACCATTTTTCCCAGCCTTTCCAAAATACAGTACTCAAACAATGATCAGTTAATTAAATCTGTTTGAAGCATTTTGTCTGTCTCAGGTGAAGCATTTTTTTAATTAATATATTTAATATTTCAACAACAAGTTTTCAATTGTCATTGTTTTCTCAGCCGGAATTTATTTTACCTCATAGCCTGATATTGTGGGTAATTGAACAGTAATTTGCCACAAACAGGTTTTTAGAATCACAAAGAACACCCATAATGCACTGGTTTTTTTAATTTCAATAAGCTTGTCTGCCATTTTCCATTACTCCCAGATAATGGTCAGGGGGCTGTTGTGCCAGTTCAGATATTTATGTTTAAATTTTTCATCCACTACATTCCTTTTCACTTTCATCGTAGGTGTTATCATGCCCGAACTTTCAGTCCAGGGTTCTTTAATGATGACAATAGTTGATATGACTTCATGTTTGAGTGCATGCAAGTTGACTTTTGCAAGGGTATTGAGCAATGAATGCTCGATATCCTTTGGTGGCTTGTTTTGAGCAATTTCGGACAGACCGACCAAAGCAAGGGGTTGAGGTGAAGTCAGACCACAAACACACACAAATGCTGCATTTTCATTTTTCCCGATCTCATCTTCCATTTTGTTTGGCACGATATATTCTCCCTTATTGGTTTTAAATGCGTCATTTATCCTGCCTGTCACTTTCAGAAACCCGTTTTCATCCATTTCACCACGATCACCGCTGTGCATCCATCCATCTTTCAGGACCTTTTGAGTAAGCTCGGGTTCATTATAATAACCTGTCATAACAAAAGGTGCCCTTAGAAGTATTTCACCGGATGAAGGATCGATTTTTACTTCACAACCGGGGAAAACCCTGCCTACAGAATCATGAGGAGTATCAGGATCAACTCCATAGGTAATACCACCACATACTTCAGTCATACCATATGCTTCAACAAGGTGTATTCCCAGTTTCTTATAAAACTTTTTCAAATATGCAGGGGTTATGGCGGCTCCTGTAGCTGCTGTCCTTACGTGCAAAAGTCCAAGTCCTTTTCTGATCTTTTTACGCAGGAATGAGCCTAAAAATGGAATTAAAAGTAAAAAATACAGGGTTTTTACCGGCAAAATATTGTTTACACCTTCATAAAATTTTGTCCAGATACGCGGCACTGCAAAAAACAAAGTGGGCTGTGTCTCCTGCAGGTTGGTCATAAAACTCTGAATAGATTCTCCAAATGACATCATTCCACCTGTTGCAAGGCAGTTGATCTCAGTCCCGATCCTTTCTCCGACATGATTAAGCGGGAGAAAAGAGAAATACTTTTGATGTTGCACTTTGAAAATTCCTATGAAATTGTACATTTCCTCAATTTGAATAACCGTAGCAGGATTCCTGTAAGTATGCATTATACCTTTTGGTGTTCCTGTGGTTCCTGAACTGTACATAATGCTCCACAATTCGTCCGGAGATGGAATATGAGGGTCTTTAACCGGCTGATTTACGCTGAGAAGATCATCCCAGTCGATTCCGCGTGTAATGATAGCATTGCCTTTGTAGTGGGGGGTTGTTATTATATTTATTTCGTCGGGTACCGGGTGGGTTTCATCAGACCATTTCTCAAGTTTTCCGATAAAAATGAGTTTCATCCCGCTGTTCTTTATAACCTGAATTAGTGATTCCCCTTCGAGTGTGGCATAAAGTGGCACTGAAACAAATCCGCCCATCATTATTGAAATATCAGCGAGGACCCAGTGATAGCAGTTTTTCGACAAAATTCCGGCCTTATCACCTTTTTTCATGCCCAAACCACGCATGGCTGCCACCATTTTACGTGCAATAATGCCGGCTTCCCTGTAACTTATATTGACCCATTCTTTTCCGAAAGGTTGTCTAAGGTAAATTGCATCAGGCGTATGCTTTTCCCAGTGGTAAAACATGTCCAGGGGGGTTTTTAGCCCGGATCCCGAGTCTTTGTTTATCATTTTTCTGTTTTTTGGTTAAATAAAAACTATAAAAAACTAAAACTTTTTAAAATCGGGTGAAGATAATATAAAATTGTAAATTGTATATTTTTTATGAAATTTGCGGGAGAGAAGGCAAAAATGTTTAAAAGTGTAAAAAAAATCAACCTAATCCGTAATTCATGCCGT
Source organism: Deltaproteobacteria bacterium (assembly GCA_050258615.1). GTDB lineage: Bacteria > Bacteroidota > Bacteroidia > Chitinophagales > Saprospiraceae > JADJGA01. Next base: position 58,397 of record JBLMZC010000036.1, read on the forward strand.
TGATTTGACGGATTTTCAGGTATATTTCACTATTTTTTATTTAATTTTTTTGATCTGTAAATGTCCGTTGCATCAGTGTTGTCCAAGTTCATTATTTTCGTGCGCAGATGATACGGAACCTGAAAGATTTTCACGGATTTATTATGAATCCGGACAAGTTTTACAATTTTAACCATCAAACTGTCAACCGATAACCGAAACAAATTACGAATTACGATTTACGATTTACGATTTTTTTTAACAGACAACCGACAACTGACAACCAATACAAATTACGAATTACGATTTACGATTTTTTTTAACCGACAACCGATACAATTTACGAATTACGATTTACGATTTACGATTTTCTCTTTTTAACCGACAACTGACAACCGATACAATTTACGAATTACGATTTACGATTTTTTTTAACAGACAACCGATACAATTTACGAATTACGATTTACGATTTACGATTTTCTCTTTTTAACCGACAACTGAAAACCGAAACAAATTACGAATTACGATTTACGATTTACGATTTTTTTTAACAGACAACCGACAACCGATACAAATTTTCCATCCATACGGACAAGTTTCTCAATTATCAATTATCAATTATCAATTCTCCATTATCAATTCTCCATTACCCTCTCACCATTTAACCTTATTACCTTTATTTAGCACGCGGATGACACGGAAATGACGGATTTTCACGGATTTTTATTTTCGACTTTAACCGACAAACCGACAACTGACAACCGAAACAAATTTTCCATCCATACGGACAAGTTTCTCAATTATCAATTGTCAATTCTCCATTACCATCCCGCCTTATTAAAAAGTGAAATCAATCATTTTAATCAGCTATCATTTTTTCGTAGCTATCAATGTATAGTGGTATTTATTTTTGCCTTCTGTAATGGTATAGTCTATTTGCATTGAATAATCATAGAAATATCCCTCTCCGGAAATTCTTTTTCCATCACCTATACTCTGTTCGTGAATATAAATTTTAAGTGGTTCGTAATTCTCATTGTAGTAATCAGCACATCCGTCGGTATCTGCTTCTACCACATACCAGAGGTCTTTAAGCCATTGAGCATCAATTTCAATATCATCTCCATAATCTATAGTCACCCCCATTGTAAATGGCCCGGTTATTCCCTTAATCTGAGCTTCATACAATCCTGCAACCGGCAGCACACAATCCCTGTATTTCTCACATGATGAAAAGGAAAAAACAGCTATCAGCAAAATCATAGTGTATTTCATATCTAAAAATTTAAATTGTTAATAATTGTTAATATTTATACTGCAAATTTATCTTAATTGTTACAACAGCACTTTGATTTTTCCGATCTTTAACTTTAGATTAATACTCATTAAGTTTTCTTTAACAATCCCTTTGTTAATGTTTTATGTTGACTTAACTTATAAAGCAATTCTGTTATTAAATCTATCTTCAAAAAGAATTTCATTAAAAACAATAAATTATAAAAATTCAGTAATTAATTTTATCTGCTATTATATATAAATCGTAAATTTGGCTAGTTTTTTGTGTTATTTGTGTAGAAATATTATATATCAACAAATTACAAATACGAAAAATTGAAATTGCTTTTTTATTTTATAATTTATCATTAAAAAAATATATCATGAAGTATATTTTATTTATCACATTCTCAATATCAGGATTTATGCAGCTCATTTCTCAAAATAATCCATTTTTCCAGGAATGGAAAACTCCTTATGGGGTTCCACCGTTTGAACAGGTGAAACCCGAACACTTCATGCCTGCCTTTCAGGCGGCTTTTGCAGAAGATATGGCTGATGTATGGTCGATAATCAGGAATCAGGATGAGCCTGATTTCTTTAACACCATAGTTGCATTGGATCAGAAGGGAGCATTACTGAGAAAAATAGCACCTGTGTTTGGTGGTTTGTCCAGCGTTGCAAATTCTCCTGAACTTCAGCAGATAGCCAGAGACCTTTCCCCTATCAGGAGCAAACACAGTGATGATATAAACCTCAATCCATTGCTTTTTGAAAGAGTAAAAGCTGTATATCAAAAGCGGGACAAACTGAATCTGAATGAAGAGGAAAAGAGGCTGCTTGATAATACATACAAGGGTTTTATCCGTGGAGGAGCCGATCTGCCGGCTGAAAAACAGGCAAAATTGCGAAAGATAAACTCAGAGCTTTCTGCTCTTCAGCTTAAATTCGGTCAGAATCTGTTGGCTGAAACTGCTGACTTTGTATTAAATGTGAAAGATATTAATCTTCTGAAAGGAGTTTCAGAGGAAGTGCTCGAAGAAGCCAAGAAGCGGGCTGTTAAGGCAGGAAAGGAAAATGAATGGCACTTTGGACTGGATAATCCAAGTATCATGCCATTTCTCGAAACCGCTCAAAATCGTGATTTAAGAATAGAAATCCTGAATGCATACCTGAACAGATGCAATAACAATAATGATAAAGACAATAAGGAAATAATAAAAAAGATCATAACACTGCGACTTGAACGAGCTCAGCTTATGGGATATGAAAATTTTGCACAGTTTGCCATAGAAGAGAGAATGTCAAAAAATCCTGATATTGTTATGGAATTCCTCAATAAACTCTGGTCTCCATCCCTTGAAATCGCTAAAAATGAACTGGCTGACATTGAAGCCATGATGAAAAAAGATAAAGTAAGCTTGCCGGCAACCCAGGCTGACTGGAGATATTATTCAGCAAAAGCTGCTGGAAAAAAATTCAATATTGATGAAGAAGAAGTTAAGCAATATTTCTCACTTAATAATGTAAGGGAAGGAATTTTTTATGTGTGTGATAAATTATATGGCATCAGGTTCAGGCAGCTAAATGATTTGCCTGTACCACACTCAGAGGCTACTGCATGGGAATGTACGGATAAGGACGGAAGCCATCTGGGCCTTCTTTATATGGATATGCATCCCAGACCCGGGCAAAAAAGCGGGGGAGCATGGTGCGGAAGTTACAGGTCACAGAGTTATGACCAAAACAAAAAGATCAGCCCGGTTGTGACTATTGCATGCAATTTTAGCCGTGCGGGAGTTGATAAACCTGCCTTGCTGACTTCTGACGAAGTAAATACGTTTTTTCATGAATTTGGTCATGCTCTTCACAACCTGTTCAAAGATACTAAATTTGGAGGCACAAGCAGTCCACAGCGTGATTTTATCGAGTTCCCATCACAAATAATGGAGCATTGGGCATTTCATCCTGAAGTTCTCAAAGTATATTCAAAGCATTATAAAACAGGCAAGATTATTCCAAAGGACCTGGTTGAAAAGCTCATCAGAAAAGAGCAATATGGGCAGGGTTTTGCAACAACAGAATATCTTGCTGCCTCATTACTCGACATGGAATATCATAAAATGAGTTCTGTTCAGCCTGATTTTGATATTGTAAAATTTGAGTCATCAGTAATGAACAAATATGGGTTGATCCCTCAAATTGCTCCAAGATATAAAAGCACCTATTTTTCGCATACAATGTCAGGAGGCTATACTGCTGGATATTACATGTATATCTGGGCAGAACAGCTAGACAGCGATGCATTTGAGGCATTCCTTGAAAAAAACAATATTTTTGATCCTGAACTTGCCAATAAATTAAGATATGAGATTCTGGCCAGAGGAGGAATTCTCGATGCAATGGACCTTTATATCAATTTCCGCGGCAAAAAACCCGATGTTGATGCATTACTAAGGAACAGGGGGCTTGTTTCAAAAAAAAAATAAAAAATAGCTTTCAATGAATATCATTTTATTTCTGGTAACGCTTGCTATATTTAATCCAATTATTCATAAATGGCCCTACATTGAGAAAGAGAGGTATAACCACATTTCCAACAATCTTATAATATTTCATGCTGGAAGCCTGTCTGTACCCATGAAAGAAATAGCTGCTGCTTTTAAAAAAGAAAACCCCTCGGTTAATATCATGATGGAAGCTGCCGGTAGTGTGGAGTGTGCAAGAAAAATATCTGACCTCAAAAAAGCTTGCGATGTTATGGCATCAGCCGATTACCTGGTTATTGATAAATTTCTGATCCCGGACCATGCAGATTGGAATATAAGGTTTGCTTCAAATGAAATGGCTATTGTTTATACTGAAAAGTCAAAAAAGAATAAAGAAATAAATAAAAACAACTGGTACAGTATTCTGACAGACAGGTCTGTCAGAATAGGTCGTTCTGATCCTGATTCAGATCCCTGTGGCTACAGAACAGTATTAGTGGCTAAACTGGCCGAAAAATTCTATAAACAAAAAGGATTGGCAGATATACTTCTTAAAAAAGACATTAATAATATCCGGCCTAAAGAAACAGATCTTCTTGCTTTGCTCGAAACCGGCAATCTGGATTATATTTTCCTTTACCGCTCTGTTGCAGAACAACACAAACTTAAATATATTCTTCTTCCTGATGAGATAAACCTGAAAAAAGCCGAATTTAATAAGCTTTATAAAACAGTTTCAGTAGAAATAACAGGTAAGTCCCCGGGCGAAAAAATAGTTCAGCAAGGAGAACCAATGATTTATGGAATAACAATACCCAAAAATGCTCCAAACAAAAAAGAAGCTATTAAATTTGTAAAGTTTATGTTATCAAAAGAAAAGGGAATGCGGATATTAAAAAAACTTGGCCAGGAATCAGTGATACCTGATTTTTCTTCCAGCTACGATAAAATACCGAAAGAATTAAAACATTTTGCAAAAAAACAACAAAAAAATTAAAAACTTGATCATGAAAAAAAAATTAATAATTTATGCGATTGCCTTTTTTATACCAGTGATCATTGCAGCTCAAAAAAGTGATCTTAAAAAATGGAATCTGAATGGTAAAATTGGTACAATTAAGGAAAATTTTTATAAAATTGATAAAGATAATTCCACATCAATGGTACACTATTTTGTAAATATTTTCAATGAACAGGGAAACAGAACAGTTGATAAAAAATACCTGCCGGGAGATAAACTTGATAAGATTTACAATTACTCTTACGACAATATGAACAGAAGGACTGAAAAAACAGGTCTTGATCCAGATGGCAATATTATTATAAAAGTAACTTATCAATTCGATAAAAAAGGAAATCCAATACTCGACAAAAGTGTTGATAAAGATGGCAAACCCGGCAAAATGATTAAATCAAAGTTTTATAAAAATGGAAATGTAAAAGAAGATAAGATCTTCGATGGAGACGGAAAACTTCAGAAAATTAACAAATTCAGCTATGATAAAAATAATAATAAAACTTTGAGCAAAGTCTATAACAATGATGGAAAAATTGATGAAGAAACAGTATATGAATATGATGCTGATAATAATCTGATAAATGAAACAATTTACAGATCTGATAAAACATTAGTTAAAAAAAATGTATATCATTATGAATTTGACAAATATAAAAACTGGACAAAGAAATCAGTTGAGACTGATGGAAAAATAAATAGTTTTTGGGTGCGTCAATACGGATATTTAGAATAGATTCTTTCCTTATTTATAATGTACAGGGTCAATGATAAATTAAGTCTGGTTTTTATTATCCTTTCAGGGGCATTGCTTATTTTTATAATTGCTCCCCTTGCAGGAATATTTATTAGTACCAGTCCAGTAAGAATATTTGAGGCAGCAGCTGAATCAGAAATTCAACAAAGTATCTTTCTTACTATTTTTGCCTCCTTTGCAGCTACTGCTATTTTTTCTGCCGGAGCAATTCCACTGGCATATATTCTGGCAAGAAGGAATTTTATTTTTAAAAAACTTGTCCTGGGAATCATTAATATACCGGTGATAATTCCGCATTCAGCAGCAGGAATTGCTTTACTTGGAGTAATTTCAAGAGATACAGTAGTTGGTAAGACAGCCGATTTTTTAGGTTTCAACTTTGTTAATAACACTGCAGGAATAGTTATTGCTATGGCTTTTGTAAGTTTGCCTTACCTGATAAATGCTGCAATTGATGGTTTTTCCGGAGTTCCTGTCCGGTTTGAAAATGTAGCTTATACACTTGGTGCATCAAAAACCCGGGTGTTTTTTACAATTTCTCTTCCATTGGCATGGAGAAATATTGTAACCGGGCTGATAATGATGTGGGGACGTGGATTGAGCGAATTTGGTGCAGTGATAATTATTGCCTATCACCCAATGATCACACCTGTAATGATCTACGAGAGATTTAATTCTTTCGGTCTGGAATATGCTAAGCCTGTAACAGCACTGTTTATTGCAATCTGTCTGTTTGTTTTTATAATAATGAAATTTGTATCCGGAACATCACAAAATGCTGAAACTGGAAAAAATAAATAAAAAATCAGGAGTTTTTAGTCTCTCTGATGTTGACCTTTCGATCAGTAAAGGAGATTATTATTTTCTTATAGGTCAGTCGGGTTCAGGAAAAACAACAATTCTGGAAATAATAAGTGGCATAATCAATCCGGATGCGGGAAATTTATTTTTAAATGATAAGAACATAACTAATTTACCTCCACAAAAAAGAAATTTTGGTATCGTATATCAAAAGCCATCGCTATTTCCACATTTGACAGTAATTGAAAATATATCTTATCCTTTGAAAATAAGAAAATATTCTAAAAATCAGATACAAAATAAAATTAATTACCTGGCTGAAGAGACTGGTATAACTCATATTCTCGACCGCAATACGACAAATCTTTCGGGTGGAGAGATGCAAAGAGTCAGCATAGCCCGGACTCTCGCTACTGATCCCGATATTCTTTTACTCGACGAACCATTTTCTTCTCTTGATGTCCAGCTAAAAATGGGATTGATGACTCTGCTAAGAAAACTTAATCAGAATAACCAGACTATCATACAGGTTACACACGATTATGAAGAAGCTCTGGCACTGGCAAATAAAATAGCAATAATTGAGGAAGGAAAGATCATTCAGTCCGGAGATCCCATGGATATCTTCAACAAACCCGCTTCAAAATTTGTCGCTGATTTTATTGGTGTAAATAATTTTTTCAGAGGTAAAATTTCTGGTTCATCAGAAATACCGGGATTAACTACCTTTGAAACTTCCGGATTGAAAATTTTCATAACTACTTCTGAAATTAACGATACTGCAGGATATCTCATGATACCCTCAGACTCTGTTACTCTGTCAACAGAGAAAATTGATTCAAGCGCAGTGAATAATTTTAAGGGCATTGTTACAGAAATTTACAGAACAAAAACCGGTGTTGAAGTTAAAACAGACATAGGTATTATAATGACAACCAGGATATCAGAATATTCACTGCAACGTCTCGGTTTGAAACCTGGAAGCACAGTTTGGCTAAGTTTTAAAGCAAATTCGGGTCATTTTTTATAAAATTTATTTATTTAGCTTAATTTAGTAATCAGCAAATTATTTATTTGGTCAAAACACAAATACTATGACTGTAAATAGATTATTCAAACCCAGGCCATTCAAACTTGGATTGGCCCTAAGTGGCGGTGGCATAAAAGGATTGTGCCATGCAGGGGTGCTAAAAGCCCTTGAAGAACACGATATAAAGCCTGAGTTAATATCGGGAGTGAGTGCAGGTGCGGTAGTAGGAGCGCTTTATGCAGATGGATATTCTCCAGATGAAATTGGCAGCCTTTTTGAAGATATGCGTTTCAGACAAATGACAAAACTTCGTATCCCCGATGGAGGTATTTTTAGCATTGAAGCATTTGAGAATTTCATGAAACGCAATCTCCGTGCAAAGTCTTTTGAAGACTTAAAAATACCTTTAAAGATTGTGGCTACAAATCTGGATAAGGGAGAACTTAAAATATTCGAATCAGGGGATTTAATCGGTCCTGTAATAGCATCATGCAGTATTCCTGTATTATTTACACCAAAAAATATCGATGGAATTAATTATGTGGATGGTGGAGTATTGAAAAACTTCCCGGTTTCTGTAATACGCGAAGATTGTGATAAAATAATCGGTGTAAATGCAAGTCCGCTCGTTGCCGATGAATATAAACTATCGGTAATAAACGTTGCAACTCGATCATATCATTTTATGTTAAAGGCAAACATTCTGCCCGATAAAGAGATCTGTGATTTTCTTATCGAACCTGTTGATATGGGAAATTATAGTACTTTTGAGGTAGAAAAAGGACGGGAAATATTTGAACTTGGATATACAAGTACGAAGAAACTGCTGGAAGAAAGGATGCTCTATAAGCAATCTAATGATATAAATATTTATGCTTAAGTGTCTTTATTAAAACAAGGAATACTGATTCCTATAACTATTGGAACTGAAATGTAGGATCAAAACCGATAATGAACCTAATATGAAATGCACATGAAAAATTAACAATTGGTAAAGAATATAATCTGTGGATTTAAAAGTAGTTATACGGGAATTAAAAAATGATGAATTATCCCATCTCGATAATTTTTTGTATGATGCGATATTTATACCCGAAGGTCAGGAAAAACCTGATAAAGAAATAATCAAACTTCCGGAGTTGTCCGGTTACATTAAGAATTTCGGAAAAGATACTGATCATTGTTTGGTCGCTGAATTGAACGGAGAACTGATCGGAGCAATCTGGACCAGAATATTTTCTGAAGAGAAAAAGGGGTTTGGTTTTGTAGATTCAAAAACACCGGAATTAAGTATGTCAGTAGTTGAAAATTACAGGAAAAAAGGAATAGGAACAAAATTATTGAAAGCAATGTTAAAGAAATTGAATCTACTTGAATATGGCCAGGTTTCTTTAAGTGTAGATAAACAGAATTTTGCAATGAGATTGTATCAGAAATTTGGTTTTGAGGCTGTGAAATCTGATGAGAAGTCCGCAATATTGATAAAAAGAATAAAAAACATGAATGAAGTAGATAAATACATTGAGGGATTCCCTGCTGAGGTTCAGGATATCCTCGGTAAAATACGTGTTCTGATCAGAGAAAATGCTCCGCTGGCAGTTGAAAGCATAGCTTATGGTATGCCTGCATATAAAACCACAGGCAAACCATTAGTGTATTTTGCAGCCTTTAAAAATCATATAGGATTTTATGCTACTCCAAGTGGTCACGAACAGTTTGCCTCAGAATTATCGGCATATAAACAGGGCAAAGGATCTGTACAGTTTCCAATTGATAAACCAATTCCTTATGATCTGATAAAGAAAATTGTGATATTCAGAGTCAAAGAGAATGCTGGAAAAGGGAAATATATTTAATACTGAAAGCATATCTGTAATAGTCCGACAAAGTTGGCCTAAACAACTATTGCTTCAGCATTATATTTTAAATGCTGACCGAAGTGCTTGTGCTGACCGAAGTGTCAGTGCCTGTACTGACCAAAGTGTCAGTATCAGTGTCATTACTGTTATGTAATTGGACTAAAGAATAACTGTAAATGGTATAATTTTATTGTTTTTCAAAGAACACACCCTAAATAAATGTAATTTTTCACTTTATATGCTTATTCTTTTATCAATCCCCTGGTATAAAATTAAATAATAAACAATTGAAGGAAATCGTTAGTCTGTATTAAAGATACCCATGAAACTCTTATTGATAATTTTATTAAATTTTCTTGTAATTATTTGTGTTGCGCAAATTGAACCTGCCAAGATAAAAAAAACACAGTTCTTTAGTGTCTCAGCAAACTATTCTTATGGTAATGTAATCCCCACAACAGATTTTGTCAAAGGTGACAATTTATCTGGTAAACCAATTTCTAATTTTCAATCAGTCACTATTAAGGCTTTATTTCAAAATCCGGGTTATACAGATTGGCAAAAAGTTTACAGGATGCCATATTATGGATTCGGTTCTTCTTTAGGAAATTTTTTTAATATAGAAGAAGTTGGGCTTCCAGTATCTCATTATGGGGTGTTGGGAATTCCGGTTTTTCGTTTTAATAAATTCGAACTGTTTTCAGAATTTCAGTTTGGCATAACCTGGAACTGGAAAAAATATGATCCGTTACTAAACCCCAAAAATCTTGTCATCGGTGGAGGACTAACGGTACATTCCAATGCCGGTATTTATGCTTTATGTCATATGACAAAAAATTTTGACCTTGGAGCCGGATTGAGTTTTACTCATTTTTCAAATGGAGGATTTGATCGACCGAACAGGGGATTTAATATTTATTCACCATCCTTAGAACTTAAATATCATTTTTCTAAACGCCCTGATGCAAACTCTGTAAAACCTCCTGGAAGACTAAAACGATATGATGATTTGTATTTGATGCTGGGATATGGTGACCATCAGTTAAATGAACATGAATTAGATACCAACTATTTTGCAGTAGCGGGTATGAGCATTATTTATTTTAAACAGTTTTCCAACGCGTTTCGACTCGGGTTTGGTTCAGATTTAAATTACTGGATGGGATTAACAGCTCTTCCAGATGGAACAATGGGGCCAAGGAATTTCAATAATCTAACTGTTGGTTTAATAGTACAACCGGAATTCATAATAGACAGGTTATCTCTCGTGAGTGGTTTTGGTATTTATACAAAACATCTTAATTATGGTGATTTTAAACAAACCTATCAAAGGTTAGGCATAAGATATGAATTTTATAAAAACTTTTCAGCTGGAATAAATATCCGTGCTATAAATTTTATGCTTGCTGAATTTCTTGAATTCAATTTTGGATACAGGTTCAAAAGGGCGAAATAGCATCTGATTTTTAGAATATTAAAGCCAACTATTTATTACTCACTTTGTTATAAAAGCTAAAATATAAATTACATTATGAATTACTTAGAAAACTTACAATGGCGTTATGCAACCAAGAGGATGAACGGACAAAAAGTACCTGCGGAAAAACTGGATAATATATTGAAAGCTATTCAGTTAGCTCCAACATCTTTAGGGCTGCAACCAATAAAAATACTTGTGGTTGAAAGTCCCGAAGGAAAAGCAATGCTTGCAAAAGCATGTCAGCAGCCCCAGGTTATGGAAAGCAGTGCCATGCTTGTGTTTTGTTACTGGGATAGTATCACTGATGAAAAAATCGATAATTATCTGAAGAATATATCTGAGACCCGAAACCAGGAATTGTCTTCTCTTGCTGATTTCAGAAAAATGATCACAGGATTTTCGGTGTCCAATTCCAGGGAGGAACAGCATATCTGGGCTGCCCGTCAGGCATATATAGCTCTGGGATTTGGCCTTGCTGCAGCTGCTCTTGAAAAAGTCGATGCTACCCCGATGGAAGGATTCAATAATAAAATTGCTGATGAAGTTTTCGGTTTGAATGAAAAAGGACTTAAAAGTGTTGTTTTAATGGCAATCGGATACCGTGACGAGGAAAAAGATTACCTGGTAAAAGCAAAAAAAGTCAGGAGAAGCAAAAATGAGTTATTTGAAAATCTCTGATTTTTGTGGGACACCATGAGCTGTTTAAGGCATTATAATGCCTTAAACATTCTGATTTTCTATGTATCATTCGTAGCTCAAAGGAGTTAGAATTATTATCATTTATAAAATCCTGTTTTGAAAAAATCGAAAATAGTTAACATGTAATTTAACTTTTCACAAACCTGACCATTTTGTTTTCAATCATATCCTGAAGTTCAGCCAGTAAGGCCTGCTCCTGTGCATCAACATGACCATCTTCAAAAGCCATTTGCAGTATTTTATCATACTCTTCTCGTGTAATTTTTTGATCATCAATGGCTTTTTCAATTAATTTCCTTAGCTTATTAGCATCCTTGCTTATTTTCATACTTTAAATTTAAATCTAATAATTCCAGCTATTTCAGTTGGTATCTGAAAAATATTGGCAAATATAACTGTATTTTTGCTGGATGAATTTTATTTTCAAAAAAATATTTAATGTTTCTTTACCGGTATCAAATAATCCTCCTTCTCTGATAATTAAATAAGTATTATGTTACTTTTTCCGAAAAGCGATTCAAAGTAAATAGCGGTATTTTATCGTAACTTTTAATTATTTCATAGTGTCTTTCAATATAATCTCATTTGCAAGATCTATCATTCCTGATATTCCAAGGCTCCCTGTATATCGGTGAACAACTCTTCCCCTAGAATCCAGAAATAACAATGTTGGCAAAGTTTTCACTTCATATAAAAAAGCGATGTTGGGCCCGTTATCTTTATCAACATCTATTCTGTAGTTAATAAAATTCAGGTTATATAATTCATACACTGACCTATGGGTATATACCTCTTCTTCCATGAGCTTGCAGGGGGCACACCAGGCAGCAGTGAAATCAACAAATACAAGCTTCTTTTCTTCTTCAGCTCTTTCAATGACTTCGCTTAAAGTGCCTCCGTAGTAAAATGTCAATTGGTGATTAAGTTGTTTTTGTTCCGAAACCTCACTTTCCGGTGTTTCATCGGTAATAATCTCTGAAACTGTGGATTTTAAAGTCCTGCTTTTACTTGTTGAACAGGACAGTAGTAATAATAACAGCATCATCAGAAAAAACTGCTTCATAATCAAAAACACTATTTAATAATTTTATTTGAAAGCAAAAAAACAAATTAATCCCCAAATTGCAAGTATATTTATTAAATAAGCATACAAAAACAATAATATAAATTACAAATTGTTATTTTTGTTGACTTTTAACAGGCTTATGGAATTGTACAGACAAAAATCATGGTGGAAAATATTCCTGATGATTATCGGATTGGTAATTGTTGTTTTCACAATGATCTATACAAATTACCTTTCTGAGAAAATGGCTGAAAATGAAAGAAAATATATACAGTTTTATGATAAATCCTTAAAATCCATAAACTTTGGTTTTGCTGACACCTCGTATTTACAGGGCAATGGCAACCTGCATTTTCAGAAAGACTATAATCTTGAATTGTTCATTCTTGAAAATGTAAGAAATCCGATAATTCTCGACGATGGCACCGATAGTCTTCAGGGTTATAACTGGGGTATCGGAAAAGATTCAAACCAGGTTTTTTTATCTCAAAAATTGATTGAAATTAAAGAATCCGGTATTCAGCCTTTGATGCCAACCCTCGATACTACAAAGAATTTGAATATAAATAATGTATTTCCCAAGATATATTATAAGCATAGCGACCTGTACAGACTGATCACCATCTTTCCATTTATTCAGGTAGCACTGGTGGCTATTTTCATTTTTTTCGGTTATTCAATTTTTAATTCAGTTAAACGTGCTGAACAGAACAGGGTTTGGGCCGGTATGGCAAAAGAAACAGCACACCAGCTTGGCACTCCAATCAGCGGCATTATCGGATGGACGGAATATCTCAAAAACATGACTCTACTCACCGACGATCAGGCAGATGCAGTAAGCGAACTGGAAAATGATGTAAAAAAACTTGACCTGATAGCTGACAGATTCTCAAAAATAGGCTCACGGCCAGTATTGGAAGTTAAACAGATCAACGGTGTTTTATTGGAAAGCATAGAATATATTAAGAAAAGATCACCCAAAAACATCCTTTATGTTTTTGACGAAACGATCAATAATGATTTTTTTGTCAATATTAATGACCATCTTTTTTCCTGGGTAGTCGAAAATCTGCTGCGCAATGCATTGGACTCGATGGGAGAAAAAGGAACAATAAAGATTTGTACAGGCAAAACCCCAAAATATTTATTCATTGACATCAGTGATACTGGAAAAGGAATACCTTCCGGTAAATTCAATACTGTTTTTAAGCCGGGTTTTTCTACTAAAAAAAGAGGCTGGGGCCTTGGTCTTTCTCTTGCTAAAAGAATAATTGAAGACTACCACAAAGGCAAGATATTCGTTCTAAGGTCCAAAATCAATGAAGGCACTACGTTCAGGATCATGCTACCGGTTGTCAAAGTTGAGTAATGATCAGCCAGGCGAAATAGCTCTTTATGCTGCTTTCAAACAATTAATTCATTCTATATCCAGAACAGATTCTTTATAACTGCTTACCTGGAACATGCCATATCCATTTTGGATATTGCTATGTATATTGACCGGTTCTGCAAAAGGATTATCTTTTGAATCTGAATATTGATCATATGAAAGAAGAAAATGGTAATAGTCTTTTGTAATGGAGTATAACCTTAATTTTATTTTGCTCAGGGATTCATAACCAATAAAGTAAGTCAATATTTTAATCTGGCTACCATCAAAGTTTTTATCAGAAACGATCAATCCGCTTCTGTTATAAAAATAGAAATTTTTCAAAGATGGATCTTCAGAATCAGCATAAAGCCTATTTTCAAAAATATTATTATCATATATTCCACTAAGTTCAATCAGATAATAGTTTTCATTATTCGGATCATCATTCAAGTCAAAACTGAATAAATCAGATTTATAACCATCATTATTCAAATAACCATCCTTTTTATATTTTAAGTTATAAAAATCGGGTTTTAACGGAACTATTTGCTTAGCTGTGGCTTTACCATATTTATCATTTTCAACTATCAGTTCATATTCATTACCTTCTTTTATTTTCTTTGACAGATTAATTGAATCAAAACTCTTTTTGTCATAACCCTTAAAGCTGAATTTGAAGAAAGGACTCCCATTTTCGAGTACTGTTATTTCCGCATCCTGAGGAATATAACTTTGGTTATCAGTGATAATTTTTGAATATGAAACCGAAAAAACACCTTTATCATCTGATAATTCTGCAAATACCGCAAGTTTGTTTTCGTGGTCAGGGATTTCAATTTCCTTGATCGAAGTAAACACATCTTCACACGATGAAAAAAGGATAAAAGATAAAATTATCAAAGTAAACGAATTAATTTTCATACTGCGATTTTTAAAAGGTTAAAATTTGAACTGATATGTAATGGAAGGCAAAAAAGGCAACAGACTCACTTCTTTAAAAATAGTTTTATCTGTATTGAAGTCTCTGTCTGGATATATGAAAAAAGGATTCTTGTGCGAATAAGCATTATAAACTCCCAAAACCCAGGTTCTTTCCCATCGTTTTTTCTTTTTATGAAATTCGATTGAAACATCGAGTCTGTGAGTATCGGACATCCTGAAACTGTTTTTTTGTCCAATATTTTCAATTTCAAAATAATCAAGCCAATTACTCCCTCCTGTATTAATATGTGGATATTTGAATGTAGCCAGAGTTATAGCGTTACCGGTACTATATATCCAGTTGGCTGAAAGTGTAACCCTTTCTGAAATTTTATATGTGCCAACAATGGCAAAATCATGTCTTCTGTCGTATTTAAACGGAAATTTTTCTCCTGCATTGATATTTGGAAACTGTCGCCAGTTCCATGCCAGAGTATATGCAATCCATCCGGTGAATACTCCTGTATTTTTCTGTAGCAAAAATTCAAGTCCATATGTTTCTCCGTTTCCCTGCGTTACTTTACTTTCCCAGTCAGTCTCTCCAAATCCTCCTTCAAAAAAACTTTCACCCGGATTATAAGATAACACATTCTGCATTTTTTTATAATAAGCCTCTATGCTCAGTTCAAAGTCATTTTTAAAGGTTTTTGCCATCCCTGCTGCAGCCTGCCAGGAAAACTGGGGTTTAATTTTTTCCGTACTCGGCACCCACAGGTCAAAAGGAGTTGTAAGTGCTTCGCTGGTAAGAAGATTTATATATTGTTTCATAGTGGAATAAGATCCTTTTATTGAATATCCACCATCCAGAAGATATCTTATACCAATGCGTGGCTGCAACGAACTATAGAATTCATTTTCTATGCTAAAACCAGACAAATGAATCCCCAGATTGGTTTTGAAGTTTCCAAATGAAAAATCATCTTCAGCATAACAATTGAATTCATTGGAACTACTTTTGTTATATCCAATCAATGTATCGAGTTCGTATTCTTCAAGTTTTGCTTTCAACCCTATTGCACCAGGATTGTATGTATGATTTATATAATTTATTCCGAATTTTATATAATGTGAAGGGACCGGTATATAATCGAAATCAAGTTTCAGCCCATAGTCTTTAATTCCGCTGTTATATTTTGCAGAAAATGATTGGGTCAGATTCGATTCCTTATATGAAAATTCACTTTCTACTCCCGATTTAAAATCACTGAGTGTGGCTGTGGTATTGAGAAAAAGCTTAGGTGATAACTGACAATTCCATCTCAGGGCTCCAATAATATTTCCCCAGAAAATCCCACCATAAAAACTATCACTATTATCTGAAAACTTTGTGCCAAAAATATCTTTTCCTGAATAAAAACTAAGGTATAGACGGTTTTTATCGTTGATCTTATAATTTGCTTTTGCGTTTATATCATAAAAGTACAGACTTAGGCCAACCTTTTCCCCTTCGCTCAACCCTATTCCAAGAAATGGTTTCAGGAATAGATCGGCATAAGAACGCCTGCCACTGACAATGAATGAAGCTTTATCCTTAATTATTGGGCCTTCAATCATCAATTTTGAAGCCAGATTGCTTATTGATCCCGAACCGTGATATTCTTTCATATTCCCATCTTTCATATTTATATCGATCACAGACGAAAGTCTGCCTCCATATCTGGCCGGAAATCCACCTTTTGTAAGACTAACATTTTTCAGGGCATCCGCATTAAAAACTGAGAAAATTCCCATAAGATGAGACACATGATAAACAGGAACATTATCGAGCAGTACCAGGTTTTGATCCGGACTTCCACCCCTCACATACAATCCGCTTGTTCCTTCTGTTCCTGCCTGGACTCCCGGCAGGAGTTGCAAAGCTTTCAACACATCCACCTCTCCAAAAAGAGCCGGCATGGATTTGATATGTTCTATCGGAACTTCAACGCGGCTCATTTGCGTTCTTTCTTCAATCTTTTCAAGCTTTTTCCCTGTTATTTCGATCTCTTTGAGCAATACTGAACTTGTAAGTCTGAAGTTGGCAACCAGGTTTTTGTTCAGAAAAATCCTTTGCAATACAGGAGTATAACCTATATAGGAAATATTTAGTAATACACTGTCCCTGGGCAATGTCAGACTATAAAATCCATACGTGTTAGTTACAGCTCCTTTGCCACTTTTTGTATCATATACATAAGCTGAAATTAGTTTTTCTCCCGATTCTAAATCCTCAACATAGCCGCTGATGGTAAAAGTCTGGGAAAAAAGGAAAATTGGGAAAAAAACAAAGATAAATTGTATAAATCTAATCATGACATCTTAATTAAGGAATTAAAATATTAACGGATTTAAATAACAAATGTTACGAAGGGATCAGGTACAGGTAGTTTAATTTTTGATTTTATTGGCCAGTTGACCGCATGCTGCATCAATATCCTTACCTCTGCTTCTTCTTACAGTTGCCATCACCCCATTATCTACCAAATGTTTTGCAAATGTATTGATCCTTTCCTCTGTTGTTTTTGAATATGGAACTCCGTCTACATAATTGTATTCAATGATATTGATTGTAACAGGAAATTTTTTTGTAAGATTTACCAGATTTTTCACATCCTGCATTCCATCATTGAAATCTTTGAAAAGAATATATTCAAAACTGATCTTTGCCTTGCTCTGGTCATAATATTTCGTTAAAACTTCGACCAGGTCCGATATTTTATTGGATTTATTTATGGACATGATCCTGGTTCGTTTTTCATCATCTGCAGCATGAAGTGAAAGAGCCAGGTTAACTTTTATGTCGTCTTCTATTAATTTCTCAATTCCTTTTATTATTCCTGAAGTGCTGATTGTAATCCTTCTGGTTGAATATCCAAATCCTTCCGGGCTGGTAATTTTTTCAATACTGCTTACCACATTTGTATAATTCAATAATGGTTCTCCCATTCCCATGTATACAATATTTGTCAGATTGTGTCCATATTCTTCATTTGACATGATATTTGCATTTATGAATTGTTCTACAATTTCATAATCATGCAGATTTCGTTTTAATTTGAGTTTTCCTGTTGCACAAAATGTACAGTTCAGGCTGCATCCCACCTGCGATGATACACATAAGGTATACCGGTTTTCATTCTCAAGCGGTATCAGGACCGATTCAATAACCGATCCATCATGGAGTTGCCAACCGGTTTTGATTGTTCCATCTTCGCTTTTTTGTATGTGTGAAGATTTAAATTTTTTTATTGTATAGACCTGGTTAAGCTCATCTCTGAGTTTCTTTGAGAGATTGGTCATTTTGTCAATATCAAGTACTCCTTTTTGCCATATCCACTCATTTAATTGTTTAGCCCTGAAACCGGGCTCTCCAAATGACCTGACTATATTCTCAAGTTCAGAAAAGGAAAATATTCGTAAATCCTGTTTTTCCATGCCTTCAAATCTTAGTTTTTATCAAAAAGGGTTTTCTCAACCAGTTCACAGATAATATGCCCTATCATAATATGAGATTCCTGAATTCTGGGTGTATCACCGGAGGGCACTTTTATTATATAATCGGAGTAGTTTTTAATTTTTCCACCGCTCTCTCCGGTCATGGAAATTGTGATCATACCTTTATTCTGTGCTTCAATGAAAGCATTTATAATGTTCTCTGAGTTGCCTGAAGTTGATAATCCTATTAAAACATCTCCGTGATTACCTTTCGCTCTTACAAGTCTTGAATATACAAATTCATACCCGTAATCATTTGCCACGGCTGTCAGATAAGATGTATTGACATGAAGTGCTTCGCTGAATAACGGTTCCCTGTCAAAATAAAACCGGCCTGAAAACTCTGCTGCAAGATGCTGAGCATCGGCAGCACTGCCACCGTTTCCGCAAAAAAGAACTTTACCTCCGTTGTGGAACACATTAATAATAACCTGAGTAATATTTTCCAGATTCTCTAACAATTGACCATTTTGCAATATTCTTTGTTTGACAGATATGCTTTCTTCTATTATTTTTCTGATTTCCATTTTGATTTCAATTTACGTATTCAAATATTTTAAATCACAGCTTCCATAAGTTGTGCCTTTGTTACGGTAGCTACTCCAAGAGAATCGCAGGCCAGACCTCCGGCAATATTTGATATTTCAGCTATTTTTTCTATGCTCATGTCAAGTAGAAAAAACAATGTCGCTGCAGATATAACCACATCTCCTGCTCCGCTGACATCTACAATATTTTTCTTTTTAGTTGGTATTACGTCAGAATTTGTGTGGTTATAATAATAAATTCCTTTTTCTCCAAGCGTAATAAAAAGATTATCAAAACTCAGCTCCTGATGAAGTTTAGCAGCGGCTATATCAAGTTTTTCTTTTTCCGGCAATATATTTAAATTCAGTACTGCACTTATTTCCTTCAGGTTAGGTTTGAAGAAATTCACATTTTTATAACTTAGGAAATTGTTGAATTTGGGATCAACTCCAGTAAAAATTCCGTTCAAACTACATCGATTTATAATATAGTTAATAAGTTTTTCAGTTAGAAATCCTTTATTGTAATCCTGAAAAATTACAGCTGCTATTTTTACCTTCTGAATCAGGGTGTCAAATTTAACTTTTACCGCTTGCTGAATTTCATCATCTATTTCGTCGCAAATTTCGTCATCTATTCGCAACAAATGCTGACCCGAGGCCATAATGCGTGTTTTTAGAGTAGTTGGTCGCCCATGAATCCTGATAATATTATCTGTTTCTATCCCGTCGCTGGAAAGTATTTCATTGAGAATATTCCCGGCATTATCATCACCTGTTATTCCAAACAAATACGGATTAGAACCGAGGCTTTTTATATTTAATGCAACATTTGCAGCTCCTCCGGGTTTGTTTTCTACTTTAACTTTTTCCAGCACAGGAACAGGGGCTTCCGGTGAAATCCTTGCAATATTTCCATAAAGATATCTGTCCAGCATCAGATCTCCAATTATGATTATGTTAAATTCCTTGAGCTCAAATAGGGGTTTGTGTAGCATCACAAAGTTTTTCTATGTAATCAATTATTTTAACCGAAGCATTCTTATTATGTTCAAAAAAAATCTGTATTTCCTTTTTAGCAACACTATAATTTTTCTTATCCTTTAGGTAAGTCAATACGTGCTTAAACTGTGTATGATCTTTTACACTGAAAAATGCCTTCCTTTCTACTAAAGTAGCCGCTTCAACAAATTTGTGATAACGAGGTCCAAAAATAACCGGAACTGAATAAGAAGCGGGTTCAAGTGTATTGTGAATTCCTTTTCCAAAGCCTCCTCCTATATAAACAATTTTTGCATACCGGTATATTCTCGATAAAATACCGATACGGTCAATTATTAGAATTTCAGTATCGGTATCCATTTTCTCTGCATTGGAATAATAAGAGACTTTTGCTTTGCTGAATTTTTTCACAATGAGGTCAGTATGATGTCTTGATATTTCATGGGGTACTATTATCAACTTATACTCTTTGGTCAGATCATTTTGGAGCAAACTTAACAATTCAATGTCTTTTTCCCATGTGCTGCCACAAATCAAAACACTTTTTGTTTCACCGGAAAATCTTTTAATGACCGGATCATCAAATTCACATGATGATATTTCCATAACACGATCAATGCGTGTATCACCTGCAATTGCTATACGTTTAAAACCCCTTTCTTTCAAAATATTTAAACTCTCTTCATCCTGGGTAAAAATAAAAGAACATCTTTTCAGCTCCTTTAGCAAGAACCTGTTGTAAAACGCGAGGAGTTTATGATTTTTATTGATAAGCACTGAAATAAATATCAATTTTATTTTCCTGTCATTGATCTGTTTAATGAAATTAAACCAAAAATCGTACTTGACAAAAATCGCAATTTCAGGATTGATATAATTTAGAAAATCCTGCACTTTGACAGGAATATCAAGTGGTAAATAAACTAAAAAGTCTGAAATTTCCTGATTGCCTTTCAATCTTTCAAAGCCGGAAGGAGAAAAAAAACTCAAAACAAACTTGTAATTTTTTAATTCCCTTTTTAGTCGTTCAAAAACCGGCCTTCCCTGTTCAAACTCCCCTAGCGAAGAACAATGCATCCAGATAACTTTATTATTTGAAAGATCTGGTAATATCTGTTGTTTTCTTCCCTGAATCCATAATTGTGCCTTGGGATTAAACAATGAATAGAACTTAATCAAATAACCGAAGAGAATTATAAAAAAATTATATAATAAAATCATTTTCAATAATATATTTCTTCCGGGTTCTTAATGATATATAAAGGAAGTATCCATCCGACCTTAATGCCAGACATAAAGTCATTCTTTTTTTTATTATCAACTGATGCATCAGAATAATTAAAATGTCTGTAACTTTTTGTAAATCCCTGAAAGAATTCAAATCCTGCAGTGAAACTTATCTTGCTTCTCTGAGAAAGGTGTTGGAATCCGATAAATTCTTTAAATGCAAATCCACCTGTAAACCTGTCATACCCTTTCTTGTAATCACCGCTCAGCTGAGGTATAGTACCTGATTCATCATTGTAGTGTATCCAGTGACACAAAAAATAAGGCCCTAAATCAATTCGTATTCCTGTTCTTGGTTTCTCTCTGTTGTATTGAAACACTTTACTGATATATAGTCCTGCCACTATTCCCCTTTCACTCAAATTGAGTGATGCAGAACCTGAATTCGAATTTATCAATTGACCATCTTCAGTCAGCAAATTTGATACCGGATTAATCCTTACCTTATAGCCAAAAATGTAATCAAATGAAATACCTGCAGATATGTTGGAATTCGAAAAATAATAACTTGGTGAAATACCAAATCGAAAATTATATCCAAATGATTGTTTCATATCTCCTCCGGGCACATCAATACCGTATGAAAAAATATTAATAATACCCGGATCATCGTATTTTATCCTTATTGAGTCATCTGACTGTCCGTTTAACACCGTTAAAAAACAAAATAAATAAAATATTGTGATGATCATTTTCATATTACAGGAAAAACTTAAAGTATATTTTAACAACGAAAATAATAAAATTTTATATTGTGGAGTTAATAATTATTTAATTTAAATTTATTATTGCATTTTATACTAATGTATAAATACTTAAATATTTTGTATTTTTGCAGGAAATTTCTTTTAAATGATGGATTCAATATTGATAACAGGTGGTGCGGGGTTTATTGGCTCTCATTTGGTGAGACATTTTGTCTCAAAGTATAAGCACAAATACCGAATAATAAACGTTGACAAACTCACTTATGCCGGGAATCTCGAAAATTTGAAAGACACTGAAAACGAGAATAATTATCAGTTTATTAAAGCTGATATTAAGGATTCCATTTTTCTAAATAGTCTTTTTGAAGAAAATCAGTTTAAATATATTATTCATCTGGCTGCAGAATCTCATGTTGACAGATCGATCGAAGATCCAATGGAATTTGTTAATACAAATGTAATTGGAACGATTAATCTTCTAAATGTAGCCAAAAAATTCTGGAAAGGACAAACAGATAATTTGTTTTACCATGTGTCAACTGATGAAGTTTATGGTAGTCTGGGTGAAGAGGGTAAATTCGTGGAATCCACTTCTTATGATCCCAGATCACCCTATTCTGCCTCTAAAGCCGGCTCTGATCATTTTGTCAGAGCATATTATCACACATATGGCTTGCCAGTAATCATTTCAAACTGTTCCAATAATTATGGACCATATCAATTTCCCGAGAAATTAATCCCACTAATTATTAATAATGTTTTAAACAAAAAAAATCTGCCGGTTTATGGTGATGGGAAAAATATCCGTGACTGGTTATACGTAGGTGATCATGTTAATGCCATTGACCTGATTTTGCATACGGGTACTGCTGGCAGTACTTACAACATTGGAGGAGATAATGAAAAAATGAATATTGAAATTGTCACATTGATTTGTGACATAATTGACAGGAAATTAAATAACCCCGGGTCATCCAGAAAACTTATTGAATATATTAAGGACAGACCGGGGCATGACCGCAGATATGCTATTGATTCCACAAAATTGCAAACCGAATTGGGGTGGAGACCTGAAATCGATTTTGAATCCGGAATAGAACTGACTATTGATTGGTATCTTAATAATAAAGAATGGCTAAAGGGTGTTACCAGCGGTGAATATCTCTCCTATTACAACAAACACTATAAAAAATAAACATTAATTATAGATAAAGTCACTTTTTCAATCGTCTAATTACAATCAAATAATTTTTTTAGAAATATGGGAAATTATATAAAACTTACTATCTCCATTATTTTATTATTGATTCTTAATAATCGGGTATATTCTCAGGATAACAAGATCATGGAAGCAAAAGTCAGATCTGAGCTGCAAAAACGAGGTCTGGAGGAGAATGAAGTTAGAGATGCTCTTATAAAAAATAATATCAACCCGGACAACCTGGATAAGGCTACTCCTGATCAGATAGTGCAGATTCAAAAAATAATAGAGGATCTTGAAGCACAAAAAAAAGCTGAAACAAAAAAAGAGATAAAGCCAGAAGTTGTTGAAGAGGTCAGACCAGAAAAAAAGGAAGAGGTCAAAAACAAAATCGAAGAAGTTAAGATAGAAGCCGAAGAAATCAAAAGTTTATCAAAAGTATATGGTCATGAGCTTTTTAATTTAGCGCCCAAAGAAAAAACTGACCTGCTGAAAGTAAATGAAAACTATATTCTTGGACCTGGTGATAAAATATCAATTTCAGTATGGTCCAACTATTCACAACTTGACAACAGCTATGTTATTGAAAAAGATGGTTATATCAAATTTGATAAATCCGATCTGAAAAAAAGAGTTTTTCTGAACGGATTAACTTTTAGTACAGCAAGAACAAAAATTGAACAGGTGCTTTCAAGGTATCTTATATTCAATAAAGGAGAGATTAATATAGCCCTTCAGTCCTCAAGAAATATTAAAGTGTCTGTTTACGGAGAAGTTCTTAAGCCCGGATCTTTCAGCATGGATGCTACTAACAGTGTATTCGAAGGGGTGAGATATTCTTCCGGAGTTACTGGTATAGCTTCAGTAAGAAATATTAAATTGATAAGGGCCAGAGGAGACTTTAAGATTTTTGATCTATACCATTATCTGACAAGTCCTACAGTAAGCGAAAATTTCTTTCTGGATAATGATGACGTAATTCATGTACCTGTTGCTGAAAAAATTGTAAAAATTGAAGGCTCTGTAAAAAGACCATTTGCTTTTGAACTTATTCAAAAAGAGGGTATAAACGAATTGCTCAACTATGCCGGAGGGTATAGCCATGATGCTATTAAAAATAAATTCCAGATTGAGAGATTTGTAGATAATAAAAAGATATTTATCGATGTGGAACTGTTCGATCCAAAAGGGAAACTAAATGATTTTGAACTTTTGAACGGGGATGTTGTAAGAGTTAGAAGCATTGGCGTGGAAGCTGAAAATTTTTATTTCGTCAATGGTGCAGTTTATAATCCGGGGCGTTTTGAAAATAAAAACAAACTTAAAATTTCTGATGCTTTGAAATCTGCAGGACTTTTACCTGAATCAAAAATGGATTTTGCTTTTTTAATCAGAAAAAATGACGATGGAACGAGCAAATACATTAAAATTAATCTCGATACAATTTTGGCAAAAAAAGGTAATCCTTTTTATGACCTGAATATTGAGAACGAAGATAGAATCACCATTTGGAGCAAACGCAGATTTGCTGATGAAGCATTTATTGAAATTACCGGAGCTGTCCGCGATACTTCAAAAACTTATCTTTATGGTTCTGTGCAGTCTATTAAGGTATCTGAAGCTATTGTGCTTGCTGGTGGTCTTAGCAGAAATGCCTCTGATATAGCTTTTATACACCGAAAAGACCCGCTTAAAGATTTTGAAAAACAATATATAAGGGTTAATCTTAAAAAAATTACATCTAATGCTGAATCCCCTGAAAATATCACATTGGAACCTTTTGATAAACTTGAAGTATTACCTCAAAATTTATTCAATGAAAAAACCACTGTTTCAATTTCAGGAGCAGTGAATTCTCCCGGAGAATATCAATATGGCAAAAAAATGAGTCTACTCGATCTTGTTACTCTTGCTGGAGGATTTAAACTTGCCGCATCAACCAGCAATATAGAAATTTCACGCATTGTAATTCAAAATAATAATCCAACAAAGATAGTCGTGGCCAAAATTGATATGAATAAAGACATTATTACAGATAACGAAAACTTAGATTTATTTGTTTTGGAACCTTATGACAATGTCTTTGTCAGATATATTCCGGAGTTTGAAATGCAGAAAGTTGTAAATTTGATGGGAGAGGTTAAATATCCAGGGTATTATACGCTGACCTCAAAAAATGAGAGAGTCTCAGAAATAATAAACAGGGCAGGTGGCTTTACAGATGAAGCATTTCCTGGTGGTGCTACACTATACCGGAGTAAGGACAGTATAGGATATATAGTTATGCGGCTGGAAGATGCAATGAATAGCTACAAATCCCGTTATAATTATATTTTAAAGGATGAGGATTTGCTCATAATACCAAAAATGAGAGATTTTGTTACTATTCAGGGCGCAACAAAGGTTTTTGAGGTATATAAAGCCGAAATTGCTTACAACGAGAATGGTATTAATGTGCCGTTCCATAAGGGAAAAAGGGCAATGTTTTATATCGATAATTATGCCGGAGGAGTTAATGATTTGGCAAGTAAACAGGATATTTTAGTAGAATATCCGAATGGTGAGATTAGGAAAACCATAGATTTAGGAATTTTTAAAGTTTATCCTAAAGTAAAAAATGGTTCCACAATAAAGGTAATTTATAAAAAAATTAAGACGAAAGAAGAAAAAGAAGAAAAGGAAATAGACTGGAACAAAATCATCAATGATTCTGTAGCACAGATCTCTACAATAATGACTTTAGTTATTTTGTTTAAAACTCTCAGTCAGTAATTTTTTTTAAAAATGATTATCAGGATCGTTGAGATGGAATTTAAGGAAGAGTGTGTTCAGGATTTCCTTCACATTTTTAACTTCAATTTTGATAAAATATCAAATTTTAATGGATGCATATCCCTGAAACTGGTTCAGGAAAAAAATAATATTTGCCGTTTTTTAACCCTGAGTGAGTGGGAAAATGAAACAGATCTTGAAAATTACAGAAATTCAGAATTTTTTAAAGCCACCTGGAAAAAAACAAAAATCCTTTTTAAAAGAAAACCCAAAGCTTTGACTACTTTCCTGATTAACCATTAGATGGTATATAATTATGTCACAAAAAAATAAATCAAAAAATAGCGTTACCGCATATACAGCAGTTTATTACACAAACTGGCTTTGGATTTTCAGCATAGCTTTTTTACTTTTCGTCCTGCTGCTATTTGTTGTGGTAAAGTTATCACGTTTACCCGATATCAGTGA
Organism: Deltaproteobacteria bacterium; assembly: GCA_050258615.1. Taxonomy (GTDB): domain Bacteria; phylum Bacteroidota; class Bacteroidia; order Chitinophagales; family Saprospiraceae; genus JADJGA01. The sequence continues at coordinate 84,641 of JBLMZC010000036.1, forward strand.
ACTCGATAATCCGAAGTATGAATTATCAACCATAATTTATGATATAAATAATAAAGAGATAGGCAAACACTTCAGATACAACAGAGTATGGACCAATTATGAAGATTTGAATCCACATATTGTCAATGCACTGATTTCAACTGAGGATATAAGGTTTTTCGGGCACAGTGGTATTGATGCAAGGAGTACCGTAAGAGCATTATTCTATCTTGGAAAAAAGGGTGGGGCTTCAACTATTACCCAACAACTTGCCAAATTATTTTTTACCGATAAGCCAGCCAACAGTTTTGTCAGAATATGGCAAAAGATTCAGGAATGGTTGATTGCCCTTGAACTTGAAAAAAGGTATACAAAAGAGGAGATCCTGGCAATGTATCTGAATAAATTCGATTTCCTCTATAATTCTCATGGAATAGAATCGGCTGCAAGAACCTATTTCGGCAAATCTCAGAAAGAACTTTCTGCTGATGAAGCGGCAGTTCTTATCGGTATGTTAAAATGGCCGGTAAAATACAATCCAATAAAAAACCCTGAAAAAGCTAAGCAAAGAAGGGATGTGGTGCTCTTTCAAATGAAAAAGTATGGATATATTGAAGAGGGTAAATACGGACTTCTAATTAAAAAAAGGGTTGATGCTTCTAATTTTTCTTCGTTAACTTCATTTAAAGGCCCGGCACCTTACTTCAGAACTGAACTGATCAAATGGGTTTCACAATTGCTCGAAGATCCGAAATATAGAAAACCTGACGGCACAAAGTATAACGTAGACCTGGATGGTTTAAAAATATATACAACCATTGATCTTAATTATCAGATTCTTGCTGAAAAAGCCGTAAATGAAAGAATGAAAGAACTTCAGAAAGTTTTTGACGTGGTTTGGAAAAATACTGATATCTGGAAAACCGGTGCTGATAAAAAACAATTGGTCATCAGAAACGAAACCCTAAATAGATTTATAAAAGAATCAAACAGATTTAGCAATCTCAGAGAAAACATAATGGGGTCCGTAATAGATACTATTACTGATCATTTTCCTGAAGCCAGGATACTCGATATTGATATGGACAGGATGCTCGAACAGGAAAAGAATAGCGATTATCTGGAAAAACTAAGAGATGACAACCAGATAACCACCAACCAGGCTCGTGTCTACATGGATATACTTACAAGTAATTTTTGGCCCACATTAAAAGCAAGACAAATTAAACTCAATAATATTGTAAAAAAATCTTTCAATACTAAAACCAAAATGAAAGTTTTTGATTACAGCGAATCTGGTGAAAAAGAAGCTTTCATGACACCGATTGATTCAATCAAGTACCACAGGAATTTCCTGCAAACAGGTATGCTGGCTTTAGACCCTGCAAACGGTTACATTAAAGCCTGGGTTGGAGGTGTGAATTTTAAATATTTTATGTATGACCATATAAATTCCAAAAGACAAGTTGGATCAACTTTTAAACCGTTTATTTACTCAACAGCTATTCTCAATAAAGGTATAAATCCCTGTATGAAAGTACAGGATATACAGTATTCCATCACACCCGGGGAGGGTGATTTTGGGCTTATCAGCACCTGGTCTCCAGAAAACGCCGATAAGTTTTCAGGACAGTATTTTACGCTATACGATGCACTGTATGAATCAAAAAATTCTGTCTCTGTTTACCTTATGAAAGAATTGGGCAATGTAGATATAGTCAGGCATTTTGTTGAAAACTTCGGTATCGATATTAATGATATTCCGCGACAGCCATCAATCTGCCTTGGGTCAGCTGACCTATCCGTAATGCAGATGACTGGTGCTTATTCAGTCTTTGCCAACAACGGCTATTACAATGCTCCTGTTTTTGTAACCCGGATAGAAGACAGAAACGGAAAAGTTATTTACAGATACGTGCAGGAAAAACAAAAAGCATTGCCTGAAAATTTTAATTATATAATGCTTAGCCTCCTCAGATATGCAGGAAAAGTATCCCAAGCCAAAATGGCTACTCCAATGGGGGGTAAATCCGGTACTACAAACGATTACCGCGATGGATGGTATATGGGAATTACTCCTCAGCTCGTAGTTGGAACATGGGTTGGTGGTGATGAACAGTGGATAAAATTCCGAAGTCTCATTTACGGACAGGGTTCTTACATGGCAAGACCAATATACGAAAAATTTATGCAATATCTCGAAAATACCGCAGGAGTAGATTACAATAAAAATGTAAGTTTTCTGATTCCGGAGGGAGGCCCCGGCATGGAAATAAATTGCGATGCATTTAATCAGGCTGTTGAAATTAAACCAGGAACTACTGCAGAGGAAGAATTTGAGGAGGAACTGTAATTTTAAAGAGGCGCCCGATGACAACGCCTCTGTTAAATAACGACATAGACTCTATTAAAAAACTTCTTTATATATTGCTATTACCAAAACTCAGTTATAATGATGCATGTTATTTTTTATGTGCTGCAAAAAAATATACTTTTTTTTATTTTTTTTTTGTTTCCCTGATTTACCTTACTAAAATATTTGCCACTTTCTATCTTTTGTCTTATTATACAATAGCTTACAATAAAATGATAATTTGCTTATCAGGTCTTTTTTTTTTGCTATGTTGTGCTATCCACATTTTCAGTATTTGCATTTAGACTTTTTCACTTTAGTAATTGTATTACATTATTTTATTTTTTCTATGTAATTTGAAAAAAGAAATTTTTGAAAAAAATTGTACTTTTGTATTTGCAATAATCAGAATTTTAAACTTTACGATTATGTCTATAACTATCAGAGAAGTAAAAACTACCAAAGAATTGAAAAAATTTATCTGGTTTGGAATAAATTTATATAAAAACTGTGAATTTGCTGCTCCTCCTTTGATGATGGATGACCTGCTCAATCTGAAAAAAGGAAGCAATCCAGCACTGGAGTTTTGCGATTACGCATATTTTCTGGCTTATAAAAATGACAAAATTGCTGGTCGAATTGCCGGAATTATTAATCCGGTAGCAAATGAAACCTGGAATCAGAAATATGCCCGTTTCGGCTGGGTCGATTTTATTGATGATAAAGAAGTGAGTAATGCACTCTTTGAAGCCATTGAAAATTGGGCAAAGTCAAAAGGAATGACCGCAGTTCATGGTCCTTTGGGTTTTACAGATTTTGATCATGAAGGGCTTCTTGTTGAAGGATTTGACAGGATGGGTACCCTGGCTACTATTTATAATTATCCTTATTATCCCCTTCATCTTGAGAAAATAGGATTTGTCAAGGACATAGATTACAAGGAATATCTGGTCACTATTCCGGATGGGGTACCTGAAAACTATATGAGGATAAGCGAAATAATTAAAAAGAAGTATAAACTTACATCTAAAAAGTTTAAATCAAGAAAAGAGATTGTAGATAATTATGCACATAAGATCTTTGATTTACTAAATATTTGTTACAGTCATCTTTACGGTTTTACCAGTCTTAATGATAAACAGATTTCGTTTTACATTAAGTTGTATTTTAGTTTTTTCCGTCTTGATACTCTTTCCATTGTCGTAAATGAAAATGATGATGTAGTCGCATTGGGCATTACAATGCCAAGTTTCACCAGGGCTTTGCAAAAAGCCAAAGGCAGACTTTTACCTTTCGGATGGTTCTATATGCTTAGGGCAATTTATAAAAATGATCTTGTAGACCTCTACCTGATGGCTGTTCATCCTGATTATCAGAACAAGGGGGTCAATTCTATTGTTTTTTCCGATTTGATTGTCAATTATAACAAAAACGGGTATAAGTTTGCTGAATCAAACCCTGAACTCGAGACAAATACGCGTATGTCATCCCAATGGGGGGATTTCCACCACATCAACCACAAAAGAAGAAGGATTTATATCAAACATCTTATTTGAGTAAAAACGAAGCTTTAGAAATTAATGCTTGCTGCTTTTGCATTCTTAAAGCAAACCCGATACACCGGAATATAGCAATACCAATCCTATGATAACTAGCAAATAACCCATAGAATTGACTATTTTATTCAAAAATTGTAATTTGATGCTTTTCCTGTATCTGACCAACATCCTTGTAAGGAATGTAAACCAGATTATGCTGCCAAGCGAGAGGAAAAATGCATAGCTTAAACTTATAAGCAAAGGATACCATCTGGGAAATTCTTTTCCCTTTATTTTATTTACAATACTGTTTGACTTTTCGCCTATTTCGGCAATTTGAAAGTCAGTTTCGTTTAAATTTTTTATATCTGATTGTCCTATTTTATTCACTTCCGACAAATTCTCCTGTATCATGGAATCAATTCCGCCAGTATCATAACCGAGAGAAGCGATAAATGAAATTGCAATAAACGATGATGTCAGCCAACCTGCAAAAAGTGAAGGATTAAAAAAATTTATAAAAAACCCCGTCCAGAATCCATTTGGTTTTCTATTTTTCCTTGATGCAATTCTTTCTTTATCAATTAATCCGATAGTGATATTTGTTCTGGTGATTTTACAGCCAGCATAAAACAGAAACAATGAGCCGGCAATTAAAATATATGGAATATACGGATAATAATGTACGAAAAGCCTGGTCAAACCATATACACCGGCAAATACATATAAAAACACTACAAGCGATGCACCAGTATTTGCACGCAGACAAAAGCGCATATTACCTTTCAGTGCATTCGCTGTAAGCATTATACTGAATGGTCCGGCTATAGGTATTGAAAATGCAAAACCGATCAAAAATCCGATCAATGATATAGTCGCAATATTTTCAAACATCACCAGAATTAAATAAAAAAAACAATTTTTTATCGTTGCAAATATAGACAAATTTTTTTCTCTTATATATTGTTGATCAGATATGGGTTTAATTTAAGGAATTCCAATTGTGTTCATTTTAAGAATATCATCGAAACTAATGTTTTCCGACAAAATACATATAAAACAGCGTTATTTATAAACAATTCATTTTTAATTATATACACTTAATTATACCTTTCAATATGTTAAATTTTGAAGTCTATACAATTTATTAATATTTAGATTTTTTTCTTCATCCCAATTATTATAACTTTGCAGCATTATGATGAAATCAGGAATATAAGCCACAAACCAGCTATATTCCTCTATTACTTAATTTAAAAACCAAACTGAAATGAAAAGGATATTTTTATTGTTTATACTTTGCTTACTCACAATTTCTCTTTCTGCACAAATTCTTACATTTGATTTTGCCGGACTTGCAGGTAATGAAGCTTCCGCACTATCAAATTCAAATAATGCCAACCTCAATTCGTCGACTATTTCCAGAGGTTCCGGGGTTTCTGCTAATTCGAATGCTGATCGATTCAATTCAACAGGCTGGACAACTCTTTCATCTGTGGATTTAAATGACTATGTACAATTTACAATTTCCCCTCAAAGCGGATATCAGTTTTCTGTTAGTTCTATTTATTTACAACATCAAAGGTCTGGTACAGGACCTGTTAATTTTGTAGTAAGATATAGTTTGGATGGATATTCTGCTAATTTAGGAGGAGTTCATACTATTTCTGATGTTACTACCACTCAAAATTATACTTTTTCTTTTACTCAATCAAACCAATCGATTGCAGTAACATATCGAATTTATGCATACTCAGCAGAAGCAGCAGGAGGCAGTTGGGGTCCTGGAGATGGTACAGGAAATGATATTATAGTATATGGTGATGTATCTCCAACATCTTCATCAAATGATTCTGACTCTGAAGTGAACGGTCCTGCTTTAGCCTTACAGCCAGATCCTGTTATAATTTCTTCTTTATTTGATACTGATCCTGAATCTGTAAGAGTTTTTGATTTTGATGTATATGACTATGGCACATCTGATGAGTTACCTACAATAGTAACATTGGTAACCATTAAACCAGGAACAAATAATACAGCAAACTGGGCTAATACTATAGCAGGAGCAAAGTTGTCAAAAGACGGAGGCACTACTTTTGTTACAACGGGAACTCCGGTTATTACAGCTAGCTCGATTGTTTTTCCAATATCCAGTGGCAATTTAGATATTGCAAACAGTGATGCTGAAACAGTATCGTTATACATTTATCTCAAAACTTCCGGTTTGGTCGATAATTCTGTCCTGGAGTTTAATATTCCTGCTACTTTACACGGCTTTACAGCAGACGCATCTGGTTCTCAATTTGCCACAACAATAGTTGGAGCCACCTCAAATGATATGCTCATTGATGTTGTCGCAACAGAATTGAGATTTGTACAACAGCCCAGTAATACAAATGTGAATGTGGTGATGACTCCTCCTGTAACTGTTCAATCCACTGATGTAAATGGAAATCGTGATCTTGATTTTTCATCATCTGTTTCAATTACTTCAACAGGAACTTTAGCTAGTAGTCCTGTGGTAAGTGCAGCAATAAACGGCTTAGCTACTTTTAGTACACTTATACATACTGCCATGGGGAATGGACTTACTCTCACTGCAGAAAGAGATGGAGCTTTTGACTGGGATGTTATTAGTAATCAGTTTAGTATTATGAATATGCCTACTGCTTCAGATGTGAGGATCAATGAATTAGATGCAGATCAAACAGGTACAGATACTCAGGAATTTATTGAATTATTTGGCACACCTAATTTTGATTTAACTGGTTTAACTATTGTATTTTTTAACGGAAATGGAGATATTTCTTATTATTCTACAGATCTTGATGGAAAAACACTTGACGGTAATGGTTATTTTATTTTAGGAAATGCTGGTGCACCAGGCAATCCTGATATAATATTTACTAACGATTTATTACAAAATGGTGCAGATGCAGTTGCACTTTATTTTGCAAATGCTTCAGATTTCCCTAATGGAACTCCAGTTACTTCGACAAATCTTATTGATGCTTTGGTATATGATACAGACGACGCAGATGATTCGGGTTTATTATCAGGACTTAACCAGACAGAACAGATCAATGAAAATTTAAATACCCAGAGTACAACCCAATCTATTCAAAGAGGTTCTTGGTTTGTTGCTACCCCAACCCCAAGGGCTGTTAATTCAATGCCTGTTATTCTTGTTAATTATAAGGTGCAGGCAAAAGGAAATATCACTAATATAATATGGTCCACCTCCTCCGAAATCAACAACTCTCACTTCCTAATCGAATGGAGCCGGGATGCAAATGAGTGGAATGAAATAGGAACAGTAAAAGCTGGTGGTACAACTCATGATATAAAAGAATATACGTTTATACACGAAAATCCAAAGGCAGGGATAAATTATTATCGATTGACTCAGGTAGATTTTGATGGAAGAAAAGAGACTTTCCCTGTCAAATCTGTTTATTTCGGATCCAATCAGAGAAACTTCGACATTATACCGAATTTAGCTTTCAATAATGTTAAGATCGAATTTGAAAAACCGGTTGAAAACGGAAGGCTGCACATATACAATATCGATGGTCAATTTATGCAGAGTTATGTTCTGGCATCTGGAATAGATGTTTTACGTATTGATGTTTCAGAACTACCCTCAGGACAATATATTGCAAAATATATTGATGGTGAAGACACTATAAACAGGAAATTCATAAAACAGTAAACAAAAAAAGCCCCTTTATTGGGGCTTTTTTATATCAATTTATTTTTCCATCTGTATTACCCATGCCCCCCTAAGATCACCCTCTTTAAAACCTGTGGCTTTATCTGCAGGATAAAGTTTTGCTATCAATTTCGAAACCTCAGGTTTGATATCCTGTACTGGTGTTCCATGGCACTCAAGACATAATTTCTGAGTTAAAATAGGAACATAAAGCTTAACTTGCCTGTTTTCCAGTTCAATACCGTCAGAAACCAACTCTCTCCCTTCTGATTTAAGTTTGATAAAATTATTCAACATTTCGATATCATATTTATCAGGGGCATTTTTTTGGTTTCTGAAATTTAAAGCCGTCCTCTTTATTTGTACTCCATTTTGAGCTGAAATGGAATCCATCATTTTCTGAGCAACTTCATTACATACATTTATAGCATTCTCAACTCCTCCTTTCTTCATTGCTTCTGTCAACTTTGTTTTAAGTGCTAAAGCAGCATCCTGAACAAAATAATCAGCCTTTTTTGTATATTCTCCTTTATAATCCTCCCATTTTGGTTCAGGGATGAGGGCATTTGCATCAGATTTATTTGCTTCTGATTTGCATGAAACAAATATTAATAAACCAATAAAAAAGAAAAAATTGATTAAGATTCTCATGTCAATAAAATTTAAAATTTAATATTCGCAAATTTATTTAATTTTTTAATTATGATTCTAATATACTGTATTTTTCGAATGAAAATAACTACTTTCGTACTTTAAAATAAAAACATGATCAGCTCAAAATTATTCAGACCGGAGAGTATAATTATAGTTGGTGGTTCTGAAAATAAAAGCAAACCGGGAGGTAAAATACTTGAAAATCTTATAATTGGTGGATTTAAGAATTTATCAGTAGTCAATCCGGGCAACGATTTCGTACAGGGCATCAAATCATATCCGGATCCTGATTCCGTGCCAGTGGCAGACCTGGCAATATTGGCCATTCCTGCTAAAAATTGTATTCACGCCATTAAATCACTTTCATCAAGGGGGGTAGAAGCTTTTATTATTATTTCTGCAGGTTTTGCTGAACTTGATGAAAATGGCAAAATGCTTGAAGATGAGATTAAAGATTTTGCAAAAATCAATCATTTGACAATACTCGGCCCAAATTGTATCGGAATTATTAATCAATACTATAAAGGGGTTTTTACTCTTCCTGTTCCTGAATTTAATCCTGCGGGAATTGATTTTTTCTCAAGTTCAGGATCTGTTGCGGTTTTTACTATGGAGGCCGGATTGAAGAAAGGACTTCAGGTCTCCGGTATCTATTCGGTAGGAAATGCTGCTCTTGTTAAAATAGAAGATCTTTTGGAATACCATGATGACAGTTTCGTCCCGGGAATTAGTTCAAATGTATTGATGATCTATATTGAACAGATATCTGATCCTGGAAAATTTATTAAACATTGCAGGAGCCTTAAATCTAAGGGTTGCGATATAGTTGGTATCAAATCCGGACTGACGGATGCCGGCATGAGGGCTGCTTCATCGCATACAGGAGCAATGGCAAGCACTGAAGTGGTAGTAAATTCCATTTTTAAAAAAGCTGGTGTCATTCAATGTGACAGCAGGGAAGAGATGATAGCTGTTGCAGGAGTTCTCTATTATGGTAAACCAAAAGGCAAAAATGTTGCAGTTATAACTCATGCAGGAGGTTCAGGTGTTATGGCAGCCGATGCTCTTGAAAAAAACGGTATGTCTGTCCCGGAAATTAAAGGTGAAAAAGCAGAATACCTGCTTTCAAAATTATTTCAGGGATCATCCGTGGCAAATCCTGTTGATTTTCTTGCAACCGGTACTGCAGAACAACTTGGCCTGATCATTGACTATTGCAATGAATACTTTGACAATATAGATGAAATAATAGTTATTTTTGGTAGCCCGGGACTGTTTGATGTTGCTCCTGTTTACGATGTTTTATCGGAGAAAATCAAAAAATCACCTAAACCTGTATACCCGGTACTCCCATCCTTGATCAATACAGAAAAAGCTACGGTTGATTTCGTTAATAATAATAATCTCTTTTTTTCTGATGAGGTAAGCCTTGCAAAGGCTATGGCTAAGGTATATAACCAGTATCCCTTGTTCCATTTTACTGAAAGGGAGGTTACGGCTCTTCCTGATAATATTAAACGAATAATTACCGGCAATAAAGACAAATATTTAGACCCCGGGGATGCCGGAGCACTGTTGAATCATGCAGGAATAGCCAGTGTACCGGAATATATCGTAAATAAAGGGGATGACCTTGATAAAATTTTAGGTGAAATACCTTTTCCTGTCGTTTTTAAAGCAATCGGCCCTCTTCACAAAAGCGATATGGGTGGAGTAATTCTCGGTATTGATTCCAGGGAATCTGCTTTTTCTGCTTTTAAAAAATTAATGGATATTCCCTCAGTGACCGCTTGCCTTATTCAGCCTATGCTCAGTGGAATTGAGCTCTTTGCCGGGGCAAAAAGGGATGACACAGCCGGGCACGTTCTGATGTTTGGAATGGGTGGTATTTATCTTGAGATACTAAAGGATGTTCAGTCCACACTTAGTCCGGCCGGGTTTGATGAAATACTATACATGATCAGAAACCTCAAATCATATCCGATTTTAAACGGAGCAAGAGGTAAAACCGGTATTGATATCGATAGATTCGCAAGTATATTGTTATCACTATCTGAATTACTCACAGATATACCTGAAATTTCAGAAATCGATATTAATCCGCTGATTGCAAATGAAAATGGAATTTTTTCAGTGGACAGCAGGATTAAGATTGATTTTTGATTAGTATTATTATTGATTTGTTTTGAAATAAATCTGTAAAAAGACAATAAAAACCTGATGAAACCACTAGATTTGAATTTTCCTGACCACACAAAGGATGAGTGGCTGAAACTTATTGCCGGTTCTCTTAAATCAGGTTCTCTTGATGATTTTATCTGGAAACTTGATGATAAGGTCTATGGAGAGCCATTTGCTCATTATGAAGACCTGAAACGTGATTATAATCCGATTTTCAGCCATGCCAAAGACAATAACTGGCTCACGGGTATTGACTACAGCCTGGTATCCAATGATATCATCAACGGTTATTTTAAGCAGCACGTAAGATTTGGGCTTGAGAGTTTCATGATTTATGCCAGCGAAAGCAATATTGATTTTGAATCTGTTTTTAAAGGAGTTGAACTTGATAAATACGATATTTTGCTTAATACCCGCAACGGGATGGACACAATTCTGTTCATGGAACACCTTAAAGATTACTGCATTTCCAGAAATTATAACCATAAAAAACTGAAATTCAATCTGAGAATACCGGACGATCGTCCTGAGGAAATGCTTGAACTGTATCGGTATTTAATTTTAAACTTTCCGGAGCTTAGGTTTTTTTTCCGAACAGAGAGGGAATTATCGTACTTTCCTGCACAATATCTGACAGAAACATTCAATAATATATCGGATTTTATCAGAGATTCTGAGCTTCCTAAAGATATTATTGCAGGAATGATGAAAAGATGGAAGGTTCACTTTTTTATGACTGAAAATTTTCTGTCCGATATAGCAATGCTCAGGGCATTTAAGATTGTATGGGCAAATTATCTCAAGATTTTGAAGATAGAGAATTCTGGCGATAAGATAATTCTCGGCATTAATCATGATGCATATACAGACAGTGAAAATAATGATCTTGTGGTTGCCACCATTATTTCTATGGCAGGTGCAATAGCGGGAGTACATTCAATCAATATAGCTCCGAAGGAAACAGGAATTTCGGATTTGCCTGAGTTCATGCGTCATCTGCTCAATATTCAGAATATTATGAAACATGAATCAAATATCAATCTTATAAAGGATGCAGTAGCAGGAAGCTATGCCCTTGAGACTGCAAGTAGCAGAATAGCAGAAGAAGCCTGGTCAAATCTGATCTGATCAGCTTTTTCTTTCCATTAGTTTTTTCTGAAGTTGTCTTATTACATCAAGGTTTTTACCCGGTGCTGCTATATTGTTAAGATGCAATTCAGCTTTTGAGGTTAGTTCCTTAATCGTATTTTCGGTAATTTCCCTTAAATTAAGAGAGTCATATATTTTCAGTATTTTCATTACTTTATCGCTACCCGAAATAGCAGAGGAGTTATAAAGTTGTTCAAGTTTTAATTTGTCATCGGTCAGTTCCAGTGCTTTAAGGTAAAGAAATGTTTTTTTCTTTTGTATTATATCACCTCCTTTCTTTTTGCCGAATACATCAGGATCACCATAAACATCGAGATAATCATCCTGTATCTGAAATGCCAGACCGAGATTTAATCCGTAATCATAAAAATTATTTGCATCTTTTTTACTGCTCCTGCCTATCAAAGCCCCGGATTTGAATGCTCCTCCCAGGAGAACTGCAGTCTTAAGTTCGATCATCTTCATATAATCTTCCAGATTAACCCCTTCTGATGTCTCAAACTCCATATCATATTGTTGTCCCTCACATACCTTGATTGCCGTTTCAGTAAATAATTCAAGCAATCTGAACTTTAAATCCTGATCAGTACAACAATTGATGAGGTGCTCATATGATTTGATCATCATCAGGTCCCCGCTCAAAATTGCGCTGTTATGACCAAATTTTACATGCACAGTCGGGTGTGATCGTCTCACATCTGCTTTATCCATTATATCATCATGAACCAGAGTGAAATTATGGAACATTTCAATCGAATAAGCCAATGGCAATGCTGCTTCAGGATTCTTGATATAAATGTTAGCTACCATAAGACATATTACTGGCCTGATTCTTTTACCCTGAAGACCCATAATGTAATTCACCGGACCATATAATCCTTCAGGTTCGGATTTGATTACATTTTTTCTTGAATACTGGACAAAAAGCTGTCTTAATTCATCAAAGGAATATATTCTATGGTTCATTACCAGTCCTTTTTCTATTTGGATTCTTTTTTCTTTCTTCTCGACTTGAAAATCTCACTGAGTTCCTTTTCTTTATAAAATTTGAGATCCACAAAGGAATTCATAACAAATTTCTTAATATCCTGATAGTCTCGTCCCCGTTTATCCACATAGTATTTCAGTAACCTGTTGACAAAATTCATACTAGTGTACTTAATACTCTGATTGAATTTTTCGTTGGAAAAAATTTCCATATAAATTGCAAATGTCTTGAACATTTCAAAAAATTCAGGATAATCTTTTTCAGAAAGGGTATTGAAAAACTTTGAAAACCTGTTATTCAGGGAATGCCTGAGACATCGGTTCTGATTGGATAACCATTCATGTTCATTGTAATATTTCCTTACTGCATCGATGGTTTCTGCAGCTACATAACCCCTGGTATATACTATTTCCATCAGTCCGAAAAATTTACTTAACTCATCTGAAATTGATTTGTCAATGAATTTCGAAAGGTTTCCTACTGCATCAATAATAAAGTTGGCCTTATCATCAACAAATTGGAGGAAATATGCAAAGAAATCAGCTCCAAAATTGCTTTTTTCTTTTCTCAGAATATTGAATACTTCTTTCAGCTTTTTTGCATTGTCTTCGTCCGGCTGATAATACATTCCCAAAACAAGTGCAATTCTTATGAATTCAGGTTCAAAATAAAATTCTTTCCTGTTTAAAAACTTGTCAATATGCGGAATAAGAGTGCTGTTATCAAATCCGGCTACCGACCTGTAAAGTAAAAAATCCTTTAATACATTGCCATGTCTTTTTAATTCAGACAGATCAGCCGGAAAAACTGTTGTTTTATAATTGAATTTTTCAAATTGTCTTTTATATCTTTCAAAAGCGACCTGCCTTTCCTGTTGATCATGGAGTTTTGGATTTCTCTGGTTTTGAAGGAATTTTTTAACATTTTTATTGGATATCTTATTCATAAGATCAGTAACCCATATATCTGTACTCAGAGCAAATCCTATCTGCAGTGTCTGGCCAATCCTTGTCTGGATACTGTCATAATTTGCTGACTCAGCAATAGCGAGTACAATATCCCGGAAATGATCCTGCGGAAAGCGATATTTATATTGTTCGTCCAGCTCACCTCTCAGAACAGAATATCCAAGAATTCGTGGAAGAAACAAACCCTCAAAACCCGGATCGAGGATTTCTCTTTCGAATGCCACCTGTTGCAGGGGATTTTGCGCAGCTACTTCGTTGTGCAGGTCATCAATATCCGGCTCAAATACTGCAACAAGCTCTTTATAGGTCTCTTCATCTTCTGTTTCAAGGTATTGTTCAAGAAGTTCAGAACTTTGAATATCTTCTTTAAGGTTTTGAAGACTTGACATATAGTTTTTTGATAATTCTTCCATTTTAATTTTTTGAATACTTATTTGATTTTAATACAATACCTGATAAAACAACAAAGGCTTTATCAGGTATTGAAAAATAAAAAAACTTATTTAAGGACTTTTATATTACTCTTCTTCCTTTCTGACTTCTACTTTCTGAACTTTGACCGGAACATCAAGTCCTGAATTTTTTCTGATTAAAGATTCTTTTTCCTGTCTGACTTTTTCAACTTTTTTGTTGATCTTTTCATCTTTCTGTCTGATGTAATCGTTGAAAAGCCTGTCAGCTTCTTCCTGTGAAAAAGCTCCCTTTTTTACTCCTTTCTGAAGATGTTTCTTATAGAGAACTCCCTTATATCTGAGAATTGCTCTTGCTGTATCTGTTGGCTGAGCTCCTTTCATTAGCCAGTCATAAGCTTTGTCGCGGTCGATTTCTATTGTTGCCGGAACTGTAAGTGGGTTGTAAATCCCTATTTTTTCAATAAATCTTCCATCTCTTGGAGATCTGGAATCAGCTACCACTATATGGTAAAAAGGTTTTTTAGCCCTACCTCTCCGGGCCAATCTGATTTTTACTGCCATTTTTTAAAATTTACTTGGTTAAACCATACCCTGCCAATCCGCAAACCGGACACAGGGATCATAAAAAAATTTATAATATTAATTCTACTATTCTTCTTCAGCCAAAGCTGCAGCTATCATTTCGTCAGTGATAGGATCTATACTGACATATGTACGGTTATTTTTCCTGACATCGTATTTTACAAATCCGTCAGCTCCGGCATGAATTGAAAAATCCCTGCTTAAATATACATTGTCACCAGGATGAAATTTTGTACCTCTTTGTTTTAAAATAATATTGCCGGATAAAGCCAATTCACCACCAAAGAGTTTAATTCCCAATCTTTTACTTTTACTGTCCCTGCCGTTATTTGAACTTCCTACTCCCTTTTTATGTGCCATTTTTATCGATTTTTGAGGTGATTAAAATACAATTGAATCGATTTTCAGTTTGGTCAGATATTGTCTGTGACCATTCTTAACCCTGTAACCTTTTCTTCTTTTCTTCTTGAAAACAATTACTTTGTCTCCCTTCAGATGTTCCAATACCGTAGTTTCAACTTTCGCCTTTAAATTTGGGCTGCCTATCTGTGTTTTTGTGTCATCACTGACCAGGAGTACATTGTCAAATGACACCTTTGTACCCTCTTCGTTTTGTAAACGGTGGACAAAAATCTCCTGATCTTTAGTCACTTTGAACTGTTGACCGTTTATTTCAACTATTGCAAACATAATTAATAATTT
Organism: Deltaproteobacteria bacterium; assembly: GCA_050258615.1. Classification (GTDB taxonomy): domain Bacteria; phylum Bacteroidota; class Bacteroidia; order Chitinophagales; family Saprospiraceae; genus JADJGA01. The sequence goes on from JBLMZC010000036.1 coordinate 99,860, forward strand.
TTTTTTGTTTTAAATTGGAGCGCAAAGGTAAACTTTTCTTTTTAATTATCAAGCATATATAACAAAAAAAGTAATTTTTTTTTTGAATTTCCAATATTATTTTATATCAAACAAAAAAAATAAATATATAATAAGGCTTGTAACAATAATTTGTTGGAATATTTTATTACCTTTGAACTCAGGAATTTGATTCTGCTTCAAAAAGTTGTTCATTACCAGGACCAACAGGTTGTGCGACAGTCCCGAAGCAGATATCGATATATGTTTTATTTTCATTTTCTTGCTGATAAAACTGATTATGAAAGGTATTGGCGGTGATAGTATAAAATATAAATCATTAAGCTTTGAAACCCCCCTTGGCATGATGACGGCTTTATCTGAACCACGGGGCATTATATCTTTGTTTTTCAGCGATAGTCCCTGTGCTGCTATTTTGTCCTATAACCCGGATTACGTTTCAGATGCAGTCGACGATGAACATCTTAATCTGCTGAAAAAAGAAATTCAGGAATATTTTGCCGGAGAACTAAAAAAATTTACCGTGAAAATTTGCCTGCGGGGAACAGATTTTCAGAAGAAAGTATGGACAGAACTCATGAAAATCCCTTATGGCAGTACCAGAACATATAAACAACAAGCCATCGAATTGAATGATCTAAAAGCCATACGCGCAATTGCCTCAGCAAATGGGAAAAATAATATTAACATAATTGTACCCTGTCACCGGATCATAGGTTCTGACGGTTCGCTTACAGGATTTGCAGGTGGATTGTGGAGAAAGAAATGGTTGCTTGAACATGAAAAGAATATAAAAGATCCCGGTTTATTTCCGGAGTATAAATTATAATGATTGCTTTTTTTAAAATTATTATATGATGATGAAAATCTTGTTGAATATTTGCCTCTTTGTCACAATGGCCCTGTTTATATCCTGCAGCAATAAAGAATCAATAAGCGAAGCTATGGTCTCCTCTGATATGGCTTCCGCATCAGGCGAGAGTGTTGCTAAAGATGAAAACATTCCGGTTTCTGACCGAAGGATTATTAAGGAAGGTGAGATTAGTTTTGAGACTTCCGATAATAATGAGACCCGTAAACTGATCAATAAATTGGTAAATGATTATAAAGGATACATTTCACAGGATAATGTAACCGATCAAAAATACAGGATTGAAAACCGGATGACAATCCGCGTTCCATCGGAAAAATTTGATGATCTGCTTGAAAAAATTACAGAAACAAACAAGCCGATTGAAAGTAAAAATATCATTGCTACAGATGTTACTGAAGAATATGTCGATATTGAAGCCAGGCTAAAAACAAAAAAGGAACTTGAAAACAGATATAAAATATTGCTCAACAGGGCAACAACTGTTGATGATATCCTGAAAATTGAAAAACAGATCGGAGAATTGCGCTCTGAGATCGAATCAATCGAAGGCAGATTCAAATATCTGAATGACAGAATTTCATATAGTACATTGACCATAGTTTTTTATGAACGCACAAATTCTTCATTCGGATTTTCATCGAAATTCTCTCAGGCTTTAAAAAATGGATGGGACAACGTATTATGGGTTTTGATTGGACTGGTTAATTTATGGCCCTTTCTAATCATTTTAGCTACTGTTTTTATAGTTTTATTACGAAAAAGAAGAAATAAAAAATGATTGCAATTATTAAAAAAATAATCGCTGCTTTCTGGATGTTTCTTATCTTAACGAATATATGCAAAGGACAATCGCTGGAAGCAGAAGTGGATAAAATACGACAAAAATATGATCTTTCCGGGGGAATACTGGTACTTTTCAACCGGGATGATATTCTTGAGATCTTTCCTTTCGGATATGCCGATATCAGCAGGAAAATACCGGTTTCTGATACAACAGCATTCAGAATAGCCAGCATTTCAAAAACAGTTACCTCCCTGGCTTTAATGCAGCTTGTGGAACAGGACAAAATATCGATGGATCAGGATATTTCAGATATTCTGGGATACGAAGTAAGAAATCCTTTTTTCCCTGATATTGCATTAACCCCTGCTATGCTGCTTTCACATACTTCTTCTCTCAATGAAGGAGAGGCATATGACAATTTCCTGGGTTTATCTTACAACAGCAATCCTATTCCTGATATCAGTGAATTGATAAATACCCAAGGTAAGTATTACACTCCCGATCAGTTTCTTAAAAATAAACCTGGCACAATCTTCAATTACTCCAATCTTGGTTATGGGATTACTGGTACATTAATTGAAAAAATATCCGGACTGAGATTTGATGTTTACTGCAGGGAAAATATTTTCATACCTCTTGGAATCGATGCAAGTTATAATGTTCTTGATTTTGACAATTTCGATAAAATATCGGTTCTGTACCGTAAAAAAGATGATATCTGGATACCACAGGCAGACAATTATTTGGGTAAAAAACCAGTTTTCGCAAATCTTGAATCATTTAAACCAGGAACCAATGGTCTAAGATTCGGAGCTCAGGGAGGTCTCCGGATTTCAGGAACCGATCTTGCTAAAATCTTCATGATTTTTCTCAATAAAGGAAAATATGACGGAACCAGGATTGTTAAAAACAAGACTTTGAAAACAATGCTCAAATCTCATTGGGATTACGATGGCAAAAATGCTACAGACAATGAAGGATATTTCCGTAGCTGGGGTCTGGGATTACAGAGAATAACGGAGAATCCGGTATCTGAACGGGTGTTAGAAAGCTCAAAATTCATGATTGGCCATTCGGGAGATGCGTATGGTCTGATCAGTAATGCATTTGTCGACCCTCAAAGAAAAATTGGATTTGTGATGATTATCAACGGAAGTGGTACTGGATACAACCTTGTTCCGGGATCAACATATATGCCTTTTGAAAAAGATATTTTCGATCTGGTGGAAAGATATTTTTCTGGGAAGTAGTCAAATTACACCAATTACACAATAGCGTAATTAGACATCTGGACTGATAAAACAATTCCAAAGATTTTTTTTGTCAATTAATCATTAGCTCTAATGATTAATTTGGGTTATTAGAAGGGAAGTTGTTTGATAATAAATGTTTAAGACTCTTTTAAATTATTGATATTTAAGCAAATGCAGTAATATTTATTTGTTTAATTTTGAACCACATTTTGCAAACACTTATTTTTAATTTGTCTAAAAACTTCTCTACTTTTTGTGCCGCCAAAAAGTAGCAATCCCGACAGTTCCGTCGGGACGTGCGAAATTAAACTCACAACCCTTTTGTTGATTGTAAAACAGTAAGTTATAACTGTTTCAATTACGAAAATTTTACCTACAAGGTT
>JBLMZC010000037.1:0-5717 GCA_050258615.1 Deltaproteobacteria bacterium
ACTATTTTTGCTTTTAATGCAAAAATACCGCCAAAACATTGGAATTCCACATTAAAACTCGGGGTTAAAACCCCGAGCTATTGAAATTATTATCCAATTTTAACATTCACTGAATAGTTACAAAAATATATGGATTTGTAATTCCAGGCATCCACTTCATATTTAAAATCTATATAAATTTGTAATAATTTCAACAAATAAAAGCTTAGAGTGTAATTATTTTTAAATTCATCTGATACTGTGAGATTATTTTTTTGTTTTGTTCTGATATTATTTGTATTTAAACTACAAGCACAAAATATTGATATTAAGATTTTAGAAAGAATAAATCTTAGTCGAAACAGGGATTTAGACCAGACTTTTCAGTTATTTTCCAACAGTGTGAATGCAGTTACCATAACCACTCCCCTGATAGTGTATTCAGCCGGGTTGATTGGAAAAAATAAGGATATTAAAAGTAAGGGCATGGTGATGATACAATCAATATTAGTTTCAACAATTATATCAAAGCCAATGAAATATATCATAAGCAGGGAAAGGCCATTTGTAACTTATCCTGAACTCGAAAAACTTTCTGATGGAGGTTCACCCTCTTTCCCTTCAGGTCATACTGAAGCAGCATTTGCTACTGCAACTTCCCTTAGCCTGGCTTTTCCAAAATGGTATGTTATTGCCCCATCCTATATCTGGGCAGGCGCAGTAGGATATTCACGAATGCATCTGGGAGTGCATTATCCCAGTGATGTTCTGGCTGGAGCTATTATTGGATCAGCATCTTCTTATATGACTTACAGAGCTAATAAGTGGCTGCAGGGGAGGAAGAAGAAAAATATAGATAACTCAGACTTCAAAAGATAGAGAGAGTTTTTCAGGCAAGCGAAAAAAAATCCCTAACATTTCTGTCAGGGACTTTTTAATTCAATCTTTTTTAAATCTGGTTATTCTTTTCCCTTGTTCAGGTGTTCGATATATTCTTCGAATTCTGCCCACCTGCCTTCAGCAGCCAGTTTAGCCTGTTTTGGCCACGTGCCGGGATCAGCAAGGCTGAATTTAGGTCCTCCTTTATCCAGTACTTCCTGGATTCTTTCTACAGGTGTTTCAGAAAGAACTTTCCAGGTTTTTATTCCGGCTTCGTGAAGCAGTATCTCAATTTTAGGGCCTATTCCTTCTATTGCTTTTAGGTCGTCCGGGGCCCATCGTTTAAGAACTCCAAGTTTAACGAGAATTTTTTCAACCTTGCTGTCGGTTTCTTCAGATGTCTGATTTGTTCTGCCGGTGTCAAGTTTTTTCTGCATGTCAATCAGGTCATCCCATCTTCCATCACGTCCGAGCAGTGCCTGACCTGACCAGGTTGTAGGGTCTATCATCGAATACTTATTACCTTCATTATCAAGGAGAGCACGCAGAAAGTCGGCATTTTTCGAAGCAAGATCAGATAAAGTATTTATTCCGTTTTTTTTGAGGAGTTCCTCCATTTTAGGTCCAATTCCCTCGATTACCTGCAGATTGTCTTGTTTTAGGGCAGCAAATTTATCAGCTGCAATACCTGAGGAAAATCCTTTGCCGGTATCAACGTCCGATTTCAAAGTTTGCTTGTTAGAGATTCCGGCATTCTCTTTTTCAAAAGCTTCCAGTTCTTTAATCCTTCCCTTGAGCAATGAAATCTCACTTATGTAATCATTTTTAAGAGATTTGCATTTTTTTAATTCCTCTTCAAGTCCGGTCAATTTGATTTTCAAATCATTATAATCTTTATAAAGATTGTCATACATTTGTTTGAATTTTGCCCATAAAAACCAACCCAGCAATAATCCTAAAAGAAATGGCAGTAACCATGACAGAAGTACACACCACCATGGTAAGTTGCAAAAACTGATTAATGTTATCATGATAAAAGGTTTTATTTATTTAATAATTTTTAATTCAACTCTACGGTTTTTAGCCCTGTTTTCCTTACTCGTATTAGGTGCAAAAGGCATTTTTTCACCTTTGCTTTCGCTAATGATCTGACCTCCAGGCACTCCTTTTTTCAAAAGGTATGTTTTTATCATATCTGCCCTGTTTTGTCCGAGTACCTGATTTGGCTGGTCAGGGCCAATGTTGTCAGTATGTCCTGAAAGTGAAACTTTTTCACCTGTTTTCTTTACAACATCAGCTACTTCATCCAGGTATTTTTCTATCTCTGCTGAATTTAACTTGTTGACAGAATTTGGTGGGAAATAGATCAATGCGGTATTTGCAATTTCCTTAACCTGTTTTTGATTCAGGGCGTTATTAAACATTGCACTCGCAAAGAGTTCATTTCTTTCACCCGGTCTTTCTTCAATAACTGTACTCAGCAGCCTGATCTTTTCATCAGGAATCTCAGGAAATAATTTTCTGATCTCTTTGGCACGCGCAATTCCAAGGTTCTCCTCCTTAGAGGTGTTCTTTTCACTTAATCGGTAATATCCTGTAATTTCAAGGATCTCATCTGCTTTCAGGGCAGCAATGATCGAATCTTTGTAAGCCTGAAAACCATCGCCTTTGACCGGAAGTGGTGAACCCCAGTTGAAGGCAAGCGGTAAATTAGGTTTTTCGAGTTTAATGGTATCACCGGTATTTATACCTGCCGGCATTTTGGATTCAATGGCAAGACCATTTTCATCACAACAATTCTTTTTCCCATTGTTCCAGAGCCAGAAATATATAATACCCAATATCAACCAAAGCAGAATAATAAGGTATTTCATATCACAAAATTTATTAAAATAATAAAATTACTACCTACATAAGTCAATTCTTAAATAGAAGCGCTAAATATAGCAAAAATATAATTAATAATTTAAATATCAAATAATTTTTTTTGTTTTTGCAGTTATTTTTGGAATTTATCAATTGATTTATTATGTAAGAGCGCTTAAAGTGTCGTAAAATTCTCTTTTGTAACAGTAATTTTATAAATTAAGTAAACTTTTCAGTAAGAAAAAAAATTAAGGCTTAATATTGCCCTGACAGACCTAAGGTTTCTAAGGTATGAGAAGATGTAAGCCTGGTATAATTCCGAAAATAGAAATGACCGGTTTAGGCTTGAAAATAATTTCCGGATTAAAGCTTTAGCGAAAGTTCTTTTCTCATTTCCAGAACTCATCTTCCCAGATTATACATGCGGATCCGGTGCTGTTGACTGCCAGAACTCTCAGCTGGTCTTCCGTAGCTTTTTCCTGTAACAGATTGAACAAAACCCTTTCTTCAAATCTTATGTGAGCTTCAAGTTCTTCTTTTATATGCTCTAAAATTTTCAATATTTCACCTTCAGAAATGAAAAGGCTTTCAAGTTTTAGATGCTCATCAATTGCTCTTTTGATGAGCTCATGGTTTCTTCCAAGTATTGGGAACAAATATTTTTCTTCAATCTCAAAATGCTGTTTCAGATTAGTTTCCCATATGAATCCCGCATACGATCTGATCCTGAGCGGGTCAACCGTCTTTTTTAAACCCTCCTTTATATGCCAGCAGAGCAACAGGGCCTGATGGTGTTCACGACTCAGGTTTTTTAATGCCTCATGCCTTTTAACAGGAACGGGATTTTTCATATCATTTAATTATTTCTTGTAGGAAACAGGGATATTCAATACCGGATGCTGATCTTTGCTGAGATTCAAAACCTGCCTTATCTTTTCCTTTTCCATAAATACTCTTGGTCTTGAAAGAAATCCTTCAGAAGCACAAAATAACATAATGTTTTGTGCCACAATCCCGGCATCAATTGCAGCCCACTGCAATTTTTCAGATTCCTCTCCTTTTTTAAACCTGGATATATCCGAAACTAAAAGGATCATTTGCTTTGAATCATTAACAAATGCCTGAGTTGTAGCTATCAGATGCCTGTGATCTCCTGAGACTTTCAGTTCGAGCTGATATTCTTTTGGATTGTACAAAAAAACACCTGATTTAAGAAACAGGTATAAGTCAATATCCTGAGCATTGTAGGATGAGGCTGCAGTTCTTTTTCCTGATTCAGGTCTGTTGATCCCGTTTGCTGCCCAGAGCAGGTCTGAAATATCTTTAATGTTCATTTCCTTTTCATCGAATACAGATGCAGAAGCTCTCTTCGACAAAGCTGACATAACAGGCAAACCCCTGCTTGTATCGGGAGCACTCAATTTTATTACTTCTGTATTTTGTGAATACAGATTGCCAGTCAGGAAGAATATAAAAGCCAATATTGAAATTAGATTTTTCATTTTTTTATAAAATAATTGAATATTATTAAATTGCCAGTACTTCCATATACTCAGGATTCCTTTCCATGACTTTTTTAACAAATGGGCATATAGGTACTATTTTTATTTGATTTTCCCTTGCATAAGTTACAGCCTCAGCAACCAACCGCTTGCCATATCCAAGACCATTGTAAATATCATCCACTCCGGCATGATCAATAACCATAGTCTTTTCATCCGAAAAGTAAAATGTCATTTTTCCCGCCCTGTCATTATTATGTTCGAGATAGAAAAAACCATTTTTTCCATCAATTTCAACTCCTGTTTTTACAATTATTTCATTCATACCATTTTTATTTTATTACAGTTATACATGATTATTAACAATAATTCAGGTAGGTATTGTTTAAGAATTTCACCAATTCAATCTTTTTTCCTTAATAATCATCATTCAGGATAAAATTTTCAAAATTAATGAATTTACAATAGTTTAGTTTTTTCAATAAGTGAAAAATTTTTATGCCTTGTATAAAATTTAATAAATATACCCTAACATAGACATGGTAAACGACATGGTTCTGAAATACAGGACTTCTGCAAATCCTAACTGGAATTTGTACACAAAAAAATTCAATAAATCCCAGGTATTTCTATTTCTGTCATCATATGTGGTATACAAAAATTGGATACCATAATCCCACTGCCGGAGTTTATCATCAACGATAGGATCATCTCCCTTTTTTGCATCTAAAAGGTAACCAAAATAAGGTCCAAGCCCTACAAAAGAATGTTGTGAATCCTTCTTTCTGAAAAAATCAATACCGTAACCGGGAGAAAAAGTCAAATAGTCCAAACTGTATGGTATTTTAGCTTTTGTTTCATTCTTTTTTTGAATATGGCCCAGATTCAGATTTAACTCTGATCTTTTCATTAAAGGAATTTTTATGATTAAATCTGACATAGGATAAAATGCTATACCTTGAAAAATATTTTTGTTAAAATTCAAATCTGAATTATAAAATTTATTCCAGCTCAGGAAACTCAGGGAATATCCAACAGTTATGTCCCTGATACTGTCCTGACTGAGAGAAGTATTAATTAATGATATTGAAACTAAAAAAACTATAAGAAAATTATTGCTTTTCATGACCTTCAGTATTATAAAGTTTGTTGAAATTATTTTTTTTGATTTATGTAAATTTATGATCGTAAAATTACAAATAATACTAGTTTGTGGCAAAATAAATTTAAGATAAGGCTAAATTTTTAACTACTACAAATCAATCTAAATCCATGCCGTTTTTTTTCAAATTTCATATATAATAGTATATTTGTATAATACTGTATATCAAATTACAACATATTAAGAATTATTATAATAAGCGAATCAGGGGTTAAATACATATTTCATTTGTACCACAAAGTGTCACAAAGTACTACACAAAGTGACACTAAGTTTGATTATACTGATAACAATATTACTCTTTTTATACCATTTTTGAAGCTTTGTAC
>JBLMZC010000038.1:0-7475 GCA_050258615.1 Deltaproteobacteria bacterium
AATTGAAAATAGTACTGACATTTGCAGTCAGCACAAATCCGATTTAAGAACCCCAATTCCCCCAATTTCAGTCGGCATTATATATTAAATGCTGACCAAAGTGCCTGTACTGACCAAAGTGCCTGTACTGACCAAAGTGTCAGTGTCAGTGCCAAATTATTGGAATATTATTTAAATGAATTTGGTATAATTCTCAACTATTGATTCACATTATTTAATTCAAATTTGATAATCAGTTTTTAATAAATTTTTTGACTGATCCTTCACAGTTGAGGAAATACAATCCAGGAGATAATGCTGAAATATCTATTTGATTTATTTTCATTAGTTTAAATTTCTGAACTATTTGCCCTTTTGAATTTCTAATGTTCATCAATTTGCCAGGGATATAATTATTTGCCAGGATATTCAAAACATTGTCTGCAGGTACAGGAAATAAATCAAATGAGAATTTTCTATCCTGATACACTTGTTCAACATCTGAAGTATTATCATTGCTTGCTTTAAAAGTTGGAGCCTGTATTTTAAAATCTCCAGTTCCATTAGGTACTCTTGCATATGATTTGTCATCTGGCAGTTCTCCAAAACTTACCTGGTCAAAAATATTTGACAGTGAATCAGCAAAAACTACATCCTCTCCTGATTTCGAAAGCTTAAAATTGGCATGAAGCGGACCCTCTTCCTGGTCCTCATCTGCCCAGATTATCAGGTATCCTTTAGCAGGAATTTTAGTACCATCCGGAAATTGCCATTTTTTAATATTTGTTTTCTTGTCAGAAAGATATAATCCACTGAGGTCCACTTCATGATCATTTGTGTTGAATAATTCCACCCAATCCTCATATTCACCTTTCTCATCAACAGAAGTTTTGGTATTGCTTGCCATTATTTCATTTATTTTAACACCATTCGACGCATTATTTAACTTAACCTGGTAATAAAACACATCATGCTCAGCCCCGGCTGGTTGATAAGATGCAGACAATGAAGAGTTGTCAGCAATGGCCTCAACGTAAAAACGTACCGAAGTGCCTCCTTCCATCCCCGGAATCTCAGCTCCGAAAGTACCATCTCCTGCATTACCATCATGATGAGTTCCGTCATCAAACATCTGTCCAACTTTGAACAACCCGGCAATTGCAGAAGAATAATACAAATTTACTTTATTAATACCCGATGCTGAACTTATTTCAGCTTTAACAAGCACTTTCTCACCACTTTCAGGCTGACCATATTGAATTCCTTTTTCATTAAAGAAAGAAACCGAACTTATAACGGGTCCTGATTGGGATACTTCGCTATTTGAGAGTAAAAAGTTCCTGCGATTTGAAACAAATGTCTTTAACCCATTTATACCTGAGCTATACTGGTTGTAACTATATAATTTTTTGGGATCAGCAACCACAAGTGATGAAATCAGTTTATCAGTTTCATCAATCAGTGAATTTGCAATTTCAGTTGTAAAAGATTCTTTCAATATGGTCCTGTAATGAGCAAGATATCTCTGCCTGTATTCAGGAATATTCAATAATTTGTAAAGCAACGGATAATTTTTATTCGCAGCATTTTTAAACGGACCCCAATTGGAACTTGCAGCTGCATTGGTCTGAAATGAAGAATTTCCATCATACTCCATGGCAGTAGTTCTTCCAGTTTCAGGTTCATAATATACAATGTAATCCATTTTTCCTTTCATAACATAACTATCATCATCCGTGAAAATATTCTCGATTGCCAGAAACCACAATATTTTATCAATATCAATAAATCCATTAAGCGATGCATAATTCGCAGAAGAAACATTAGTCAATTCTTCACATGCTTTAATCAGTTTCTGCCAGGGATCTTCAATATCGCTGGACTTAAGTGAATAATATTTCTTATACAATGTTGTATCCGGTCCCAGATAGTTCATACCTGCAGTACCATCACCCCATTGAGGTCCACCTGGTCCGCCAGGGATCCCTGTCTCTTCAGTCGTTGCACGGAACCTTGCGCCATCATTGCTTAAAAACCATTGCTCCAGCATTGTCTTATCAATAGCCTGAATGTTGGGATATATCCCCCAGTCCTGATTATTAATAAAAAGGTGAATATAATTTGTCTTAGGCACCGGTGTATACCTGGCGGCCATTCTGGCATAAAGAACTTCTCTCATGAAACTTGCATCGCCATGAGCATTATTGAACTTAAGGTTTTTATACCCCATTAGTGTCTGGTCCTGGTCAACAAAGTCAGTTTCAACCGCGAAGGATTTTTTATCTGAATTCTGAATCATCATATATGAAGTATTCCCTCTGAACCTGACTCCAACTCCTGGATAACTCTGTCCATCTACTATCATGTCAGCCAGCAGATTAGTCTCAGATTCGTAATTACTTTTCAACTTACTCCAATAATCAGGCTGAGAAAAATTCAGATAAACATTCCTGATCACAGATTTATCATACAGTCCCTGTGCCGGTTTTCCTCCACAATACAGAATAGTTCCATCAGTTGAAAAATAATACTCTGAGGGAAGGGATTGGCCATTCACTCTGTTCATTAAAACAGTAAAAAGCACCAAGGGAAAGATAATACCAGTAATTAAAGTCTTTAGTTTAACAGACATAATGTGATTTATAATTGAAGCAATTAATATTAGACATTCTGAATTTAAAAAAGTTTAATCAGCAAATACCCAAATTTGATACAATGATAATTTTTATTTATTTTTACAATATAAAATTCATGTTTTATTAAATACAGAATTTTTCAACAAAACATCTTAAGTATTTATCCTTATTATAAAACACGGTCAATATTAAAATTAAGCTGCCATGTATATTAAAAAATTCTCCTTCATAATTGTATTTCTCGTTTGTAGCATTACAGTCATTAACTCCAAAACAATTTATGTTAATCCTGATCTGCAGTTTAAAACATTACAGTCTGCTGCTGCCATAGCTGAACCAGGTGATATCATCATTATAAAAAATGGAATTTATTATAACAGGGAAAACATAGTAAATTTGAACGGATCTCAGGATAATCCAATTATCATTCATGCTGAAGACGAAAATAAGGTTATATATTCAGGTCAAAGCGAGGCATGGCATTTATCTTCATGTTCCTATCTTTTTATAACAGGGATTATATTTGAAAACCAAAGTGCCAATGGTGTTAATATAGACGACGGTGGAAATCTTTATGGTTCAGCACATCATATAACCATTCAAAACTGTACTTTCAGAGATATGAATGCTTCAGGCAACAACGATCAGTTGAAACTATCGGGTCTTGACGATTTTGTTATTGAAAATTGCAATTTTTCCGGTGGTTCTGCCGGAGGAAGTGGGATAGATATGGTAGGTTGTCATTATGGAAGGATCACAGGTAACAGATTTGAATCTCTTGGCAGCAGCGGGATCCAGGCAAAAGGTGGATCTCAATTTATAGAAATATTGCAAAACACATTTGTAAATGGTGGAAACAGGGCTTTAAATCTTGGTGGAAGCACGGGTCTGGCTTTTTTCAGACCTCTGGATGCAAAATTCGAAGCAGCAGATATATTGGTTCAGTCAAATGTTTTCACTGGCTCATGGTCTCCTGTAGCTTTCGTAGGATGTACCAGGGTCAGAGTAATAAACAATACTATCTTTAAACCTGAGAATTGGGTTCTTCGAATCCTTCAGGAGACGGTCGATCCGTCCAGATTTGTTTCATGCGGTAATAATGAATTCTCAAATAATATTATCTACTTCGGAAACAATCTAAGCAGGATAGTCAATATTGGGCCGGATACATCACCAGAAACATTTATTTTCTCAAATAATCTGTGGTATAATTACCAGAACAATAATTTTAATGATCCGCAATTGCCGATAGCTGAGAACAACGCAGTTATTCAGAAAAATCCACTTTTTATTGATAGTGAAAAAAATGTATTTGAATTGTCACCTGCCAGTCCCGCAGCTGGAAAAGGCAAAAGGGCAAATACTACCGTTCTGGATTTTAAAAACAGATATTTCAGCAATTACCCTTCAATAGGTGCATTTGAGTCGCAAGGCATTTACAAGGATTTTTCAGGCAATACAGGTGATAAATGGTATTACAATTATGATTATGGTTATATAAAAAATACTATCATCAACAAAGATATCACAGGTAAAAACGAAGTGTCAGAAATAGAAAAATTTGTTCATGTTGGTGACGCTTCAGGAGTTTTTGGATCATTCCAAATGTTTACATGTGACAATAAAACGACTGTAAAAGTTGAAAACCTGAATTTTACTGACTGCTATGACTTTATGCTTTTAAAAGGTGATACACTGAATAAACTCCAAAATAATCCTGATCACATGTCAATAATTGATTCTGTCAAATATGAATCTATTGCGGGTAAAGTCAGAAAAATACTATATACACACCACCTTGGAACCATAAAAGATTCAGAAGCAAATTTTTTCTTTGGAAAACCTGGTAAACTGATCGAGGGAATTTTTTCAGTCAACGGATACCTTCTTGGAAAACCAAACACAGGTATTGACTTTATTGACTCAATCTACCTTCGATGCTATGTATACCATGACAGCACAGCTCAAAAAGAGTACATCTGGAAGTTTACTGAGAAAGAATGTGACGAAATAAAATTGTCAAATGATTTTAATTTAGTGAAGGATTGCATCATTTATCCCAACCCAGTTGATTACGGAATAAATCTTGAATTTGATACTCAAACTTCAGGACAATTAGAACTTGTTGATATGTCCGGCAAAATTCTGTGCTACACGAAACTCTCCTCCCAAAGAAGTATTTTCTTTGAAATTCCATATAATATTAAAGGAACTCACCTGCTCAGGTTCAGGAGTGATAAAACTGAATTCACAAAAAAAATAATCATCCTACAACAGAACTGATAAATAGTATCCATTAACTCGTCAAATAATTTATTTTCATTATTGCAATTTAGAAACATGAGAAATAAAATCACTTTTAGACGGTGAATTGTTAAAATGAACCCATTATCGTATCTTTGGAATTAAGTTTGCTTAATTGCAAAAAGACTTATTTTAAATTTTGTTCAATTTATTATATTAATCCTCTAAAAATAATAATTATGGAATATAGAAAAGAAAAAGACAGTATGGGTTATGTAGATGTCCCCGCTGATAAATACTGGGCTGCACAAACACAACGTTCATCTGAAAACTTTAAAATAGGAGGTCAGAAAATGCCTGAGGAAATTATTGAGGCATTCGCTATTCTAAAAAAAGCATCAGCTATGGCCAATACAGACCTGGGTGTGCTTCCAGCCAATAAAAGAGATATCATCATGAAAGTATGCGATGAAATTCTGGAAGGCAAACTTTCTGATCAGTTTCCGCTTGTAGTGTGGCAAACAGGATCAGGAACCCAATCAAACATGAATGTAAATGAAGTTATTGCCAACAGAGCACATGTATTACTTGGAGGCCAACTCACTGATTCAGCTAAGTTGATCCACCCAAATGACGATGTAAATAAATCACAATCTTCCAACGATACTTTTCCTACTGCAATGCACATAGCAGCATATAAAATGCTGGTAAAGCTGACTATTCCTGCCCTCGAAATGCTCAGAGATGAACTGGATAAAAAATCAAAAGCCTTTATGGATGTTGTAAAAATTGGTCGTACTCATTTCATGGATGCCACTCCTCTCACAGTAGGACAGGAATTATCCGGGTATGTATCACAGATAGACCATGGCATACGAGCTATTAAAAACACCCTGCCTCATCTCTCTGAACTTGCTTTGGGTGGTACAGCCGTTGGAACGGGACTGAATACACCTAAAGGTTATGCTGAACTGGTTGCTGATAAAATTGCAGAACTCACCGGATTACCTTTCATTACGGGAGAAAATAAATTCGAACTTCTGGCAAATAAAGATGCGTTGGTCGAATCACATGGTGCTCTTAAAACAATAGCAGTGTCATTGTATAAAATAGCCAATGATATCAGGATGCTGGCATCAGGGCCAAGAAGTGGTATAGGAGAGCTGATCATTCCTTCAAATGAGCCTGGCTCCTCCATCATGCCCGGCAAGGTAAACCCTACACAGACAGAAGCTATGACAATGGCAATGGCTCAGGTCATGGGCAATGATGTAGCAATAGGTATCGGAGGTATGAATGGTCATTTCGAATTAAATGTTTACAAGCCCATGATCATCTATAATTTCTTAATTTCTGCAAGACTTATTGCTGATGCATCCGATAGTTTTACTGAACACCTTGTTGTCGATATGGTTCCTAATTATAACAGGATCAGGGAGCATCTGAATAACTCACTGATGCTTGTTACATCACTCAACACTCATATAGGCTATGATAAGGCAGCGGAAATAGCTAAAAAAGCCTATGCTGAAGAAAAGACTCTAAAAGCTGCTGCAATGGAACTGGGCTATGTGACCGAAGCTGAATTTGATGAATGGGTCAGACCCGAAAAAATGGTTGGAAGTCTGAGTTAGTCCAATTTCAAAACCGCAAAACCAGACCTTCAAATCAATAAAAAGGGAAAGCTAAATTTAGTTTTCCCTTTTTTACCAGACAAACCGACAACGGACAACCGGAATAAATTACGAATTACGATTTACGATTTACGATTTTTAACAGAAAAACGGACAACGGACAACTGACAACCGAAACGAATTACGAATTACAATTTTTGATTATTAACTGACTAACTGACAACTGACAACCGGAATGAATTACGAATTACGATTTACGATTTACGATTTTTAACTGACTAACTGACAACCGACAACTGAAATAATTCTCCATTGCTGTCTGAACTATGATTTATAAGATTTTAGGATTGCAGGATTTTAATTCTCCATTATCAATTCTCCATTATCAATTCTCAATTTATTAGCACGCGGATAACACTGATTCGACGGATATTCACAGATTTATGATTTATGATTTTTAATTAATGATTTACAACTGATAAACGGACAACTGACAACTGGAATGAATTACGAATTACGAGTTACGATTATTAACCGACAACTGCAAAACTGACAACTGACAACTGACCAACTTACAACTGACAACCGGAATGAATTACGAATTACGAATTTTGATTTTTAACTGACAACCAACTAACTGACTAACCGACAACTGACTAACTGACAACTGACAACTGAATTAATTCTCCATTATCAATTATCCATTATCAATTAACCATTCTACCCTTTTTGATAATTCGTAATTGATCATTCGTAATTAACTTCCCTGCCCTTTAAACGGAAAAGCCCCCCTTCATTCCTGAAGAGAGGCCATCCCAAAAACCGATTTATCTATATTTTACTAAAGAATCTGATTACTTAATGCTAACCATTTTCCTTGTAGATACGAAATCGTCTGACTTCAGTCTGTATGTAAATACTCCTGTTGTGTTAAGGTCGTCTATTGTTACTGTATTGTAACCTGCTACTCCCTTGCTGTTTA
>JBLMZC010000039.1:0-44838 GCA_050258615.1 Deltaproteobacteria bacterium
CTCGGGGTTTTAACCCCGAGTTTTAATGTGGAATTCCAATGTTTTGGCGGTATTTTTGCATTAAAAGCAAAAATAGTGACAAAACAGTAATTGAAAATAAAACCGACTGAATAGTTACAAAATAACAAAAAATTGAAACAAATTATAATATTGTAAATAATATAATTACAAAATATAATGCCGATTTATAATTCAAATATGAGCATTAATCCCACAAAACAGATATTACAATATACTTTAATATGTTAAAATTGGAAAAAACATTCGGAAAATTCAATTTTTTTGTTTTAACTTTATCACAAATTTCCAAATGTGGAGATTTAATAATAAAAAAACAGAGCCTCCCTTAACCAATCGTTGATCTTCAAAGCAGACTCAACGATAATGTTAGAATAGGCAAAGGTAAGGCTTTTTTAAAATTTTATTTCTTAATTTTTTTAAAAATGTAGTTATGAAAAAATTATTTGTTTTTCTACCGCCTGTATGTATGTATGTATGTATGTATGTATGTATGATTAGTATGCCCTTTACTACAGAAGCCCAGACTGCATCAGATTTTGAGAACCGAATGCAAGCCTATACCGACAGTTATATTGAGAAAAATGCTGACCGCTACTCTACTGAAATTATGATCAAGGAAGAAGGAGAAACCATGTCAGAAGCTGATTTTAAAACCTACCTTGCCGAAGAAGCAAAATCCAAATTTATCCAGGAAAACATGACGAAATACCTCAATATCTATTTTCCACCATCAGCGATGGTTGCGGGGCAGGATACCTTCATTTGTTACAATGGTGGATTTGAGGAGGGGTTTAAGAATTACCAATGCTTTGTAAATGAAGAAGTAATGGAAGGCTGGAGAGGAAGTGATACATGCAATCCTGTTTCTGGGGGACAAGAAATAACTTTTATTCCTGTTATTCCACCAGTTACAGGGAGGTTTGAAATAGTATCCTCCGGCAAAGATCCATTAACCGGATTGCAACAAACCAAATTCGGAAATAAAGCCTTAAAAATCAATAGTAAAAATGGACATGTGTTCTACTGTGATGGAGACTTAGGTATTGACAAACTTGTAAAAAGGTTCAAAGTTACTCAAGAAAATAGAGATTTTACGGTTTGGTATGCAGTTGTATTAGAAAATCCTGATGACCATGTTAATAAACAACCATTTCTAAGTATAAAATGCGACAGGGCACCGGAAGATGATTTATGTTATGATGCCAATGAAATTGAATGTGTTACGGATTATAAAGATAACTATTGTGGATATGAAAAAGTTAAGATAAAAGATTGGAGCTGCCACACATTCTCAATTCCTGAAGAATTTGTTGACAGTATTGCAACTTTAGAAATTACAGTTGCTGATTGTGGCAAGGGAGCTCACATGGGTTATGCATTTATTGATGGTATTTGTGAACCATGTGATACAACTTGCAGTAGTTTTACAAAAATAAAATCAATTGATTATTATTCTTGTTCTGGAGATGGAAATATTCCAACTGCTAAAGTTTGTGGTACAGCTTTTTTAAATTCATTCAATAGTATTTGTGAAGATGGAATTTTTAAACAGTATAAACTAGTAAGAGTTAAAGTTCCAGGCTATTCAATTGAATATCCTTCTGTTTTTAATAATAATTCATTTTGTTTTGATTTTCCCATTACGAATTTCTCAATTGAAGATTGTATTAATTTAAAAGTTGAAGCTTATTTTGCTTATGAGACAGATACAATTCATATAATGTCTTGTGATTCTTTTCAAATATGCAGGAGTTTATATGAGGTAATAGATTGTTGTTACGATTGTGGCACTGAATACATTGACACCTGTGGGGTAGTCATCAATGTCAAAGTAGGAGCTTGCAACGACAATAGTACAACCCCCAATATTTCGGATGATTACTACTATGTTTATGTATCACTCTATGATCCTGATACTATAGGATGGAGACTTGACAGAGATCTGGTTGATCCATATCCCAATGAAAACAGCATACATACTCTCGCTGCTGATGAAGGAGATACGATTAAACTGATATTAGGCCCATTCCTGATACAGGAAGGAGACTGGTGGCTCGAAGCTTATATGGCAGGATGTAATGCAACAGCATATATCGATGCTCCTGATTATTGCTCCGGTTGCGAGGAATTTAATGATTTAGAGATCAGTAATATTTCTTGCTATCCCAATTATCCTGATCGTTGGCAATTTTCCATTAAAGTACCAAGTGAAAATTCTTCAGAACAGTACTTTAGTAATGGTCCGAGCTTAACTGGCCCTAAGAATTATAATCAGGTTTATACCATATATCCTCCTTTGCCAATTTCTGGAGGGTGTAAGGATTATACTTTAAGTATCCCTAATATTATTGGATGCATATCAAAATTTACAGTCTGTCCTCCAAAACCATGTATAGATAATTGCAGACTTGAAGTATATGTACAGGATGTGGAATGTATATATGATCCAAGATTGCAGTCTTATTCAGGATATTATGTCCAACTTGATTTGAATGGAATAGATCCAACATCTGAAATAGCATGTGTCAGTTATAGTACCCAATCAGGTCCTCCAATTAATAATATACAAATAGGCCAGTATAGTAATGGAATACATCAGATAGGTCCATTTAATGAAGATATTTATCTATATATTAGAATTTGTAATAAAATTTTAGGTTGTAATAACTGTAGCAACTCTACATGTTACAAATTTATTTACATACCAAAACCCGACTGTGACAGACAAAAGGAAATTGAAAGAGGTATTGAGTTAAGAGAAATGCCAAAAAAGGATGTTGTTATAAATGCCCGTACACCAGGAGAGCTATTAGTGATACCTAATCCTTTTAGTGCAGATGAAGTCATACTTCGATCAACCCTTGAGCATACTGTATATGAAATTTATGATTTATCAGGTAAATTTATTCAGAAAGGTGAGTTCAATGGTGCTGAACAAAGAGTTAAACTTATTATACCAAAGGGCTCTTATTTTATCAGATATACTAACAGATTGGGAGAACCTGCTGTAGTAAAAATGATTAAATTATAATTTTCTGTTTTTATGAGTGTTATCCCTTAGTGGATAGCACTCATATTTTTTCTTATTTTATCTCTAATATTTCAATCAAATTTTATGTCCAGATATATTTCCATTTTATTATTATTAGTTTTCAACTCCTGGATTGGTTTTTCTCAGAAATTCGAATGGGCAGGTGCATTTAACGGATGGGATAAGGTATTTGGTTACTCTGTTGCTGTTGACCAAACGGGTAATGTATTAACAACAGGTATCTTCGAAGGTACAGTAGATTTTGATCCAGGTCCAGGTGTTTATAATCTGTCATCGAATGGACAATTTGATGCTTATATCACAAAATTGGATAAAGATGGCAAGTTTTTATGGGCCATAAGTTTTGGAGGGAATTCTACTTCTGGAATCTCATCCTATCAGGATGCAGGATATAGTATATCAACGGATAAAGATGGCAACGTTTATGTGTGCGGTGCTTTTGAATACACAGTGGATTTTGACCCTGGACCTGGAGTTTACAACATTACCTTTGCCGGAGGAAATGATCTTTTTATACTCAAATTAGATCCGTATGGCCAATTTGTTTGGGTAAAGACCTTTGGATCTGGTGGGTATGATGTAGCTTTTTCATTAAGTTTTGATATTGATCAAAATATTTATATTTTAGGTCTATTTAGTGGGATATTAGATTTTGACCCAGGTCCTTCTTTCTTAAATCTGGATGCCTCCACTGGGAGAACTTTTGTTTTAAAAATGGATACTAATGGTAATACAATCTGGGCTAAGAATTTCAATACTAATTATACACAATCTTTCTATTCGCCATTCGGGAATTCAATAGCAACAGATAAAAATGGGAATATTTTGATTACAGATAGTTTTTATTCTACTGTTGATTTTGATCCAGGTCCCGGTGTTTATAATCTTACCGGGTATAATGGTTCTGGTGGTGACATTTACGTATTAAAATTGGACAATAATGGTAATTTTGTATGGGCTAAAAAAATAAGTCTTAGTGTAGGGCCAAGACTTCATAGCTATGCTATAAGTTGTGATAATTATGGTAATGTATATGTAACAGGTGAATTCGGTAGTAGTACTGATTTTGATCCTGATACTGGTATATACAATTTAACCACTTCAAACACCACACTCGATATATTCATTTCCAAATTGGATGCTAATGGCAATTTTGTTTGGGCAAAACAAATGGGGGGTGCTAATGATGATGTAGGATTTTCAGTTACTACAGATAAATTTGGGAATGTTTATACTACTGGGAAGTTTGATCAGGAAGGAGATTTTGACCCTGGACCTGGTGTTTATACATTGAAACCATCACCGATTACCACTTATTGCTGCGGAGATATGTTCGTATCAAAGTTAGATAGCAATGGGGATTTTGTTTGGGCTATAGGAATTGGAGACACAAAAGGGTACTGGTATCTAGGTCAATCTGTCTTTATTGATAAAAATATAAATGTGTATTTAACGGGTAGATTTTATCAACCAGGAGATTTTGACCCCGGTCCTGGCACTTATATTTTAAAAACAACTAATTTTGAAAATGCCTTCGTCCTCAAGCTTTCCCAGTGCCAGCCTACATCTGACACCACTAAGGTCAACTCCTGCCATTCATACACCTGGCTCGATGGCAAGACCTACACCGAAAGTACAGACACAGCCAGATACATCATACAAAACAAAGCAGGCTGCGACAGCATCATCACCCTCGATCTGACAATACTAAAACCCGACAGCACTACTATATATCATGAAGCATGCAAAAACTATGAGTGGAAAGGCTATACATATAACCAAAGCGGTATATATCAGTACGATACAATCAACTTGCAGGGCTGCGATAGCACAGTATTGCTCAATCTTACTATCATCAAGCCGGATACCGCATCAGTGGCATATATTGCCTGCGATAGCTACTTATGGCACAATAAGGAGTACGACCAGAGCGGTACTTTCTTTTTCGACACATTAAGTACCCGTAGCTGCGACAGCACTGTCGTGCTCAACCTGACTATCAATATAAGTACAACAACCCAACTACCCCAAACCACCTGCGACAGCCTCACCTGGCAAGGGAATACATATCACGACACTGGAATATATCAGTATAAAACCCAGACCATAGCAGGCTGCGACAGCATAATCACTCTCAATCTCATAGTAAACCGATCCGATGAAATTATGCAGACAGAAACTGCCTGCAATTCATACTCCTGGAATGGCACTACATATATGCAAAGCGGAACATATACGTATCAGACGATAAATAACGAAGGTTGCGACAGTACGATCACTCTTGAGCTCACTATCAACAACCAGATCAAAAATACAACATCACTGAACATCTGCGAGGGAGACTCAATAGAGGTATTCGGCAACTGGATCGATCAGGCAGCCATACTCACCGACACATTTACCACTTCGGCAGGCTGCGATAGCATACAGACCTTCGATATATCTGTAATACCACTTCCTCGGGGACAGATCACAAGCAGCATCTGCGAGGGAGACAGCATATTCATAATAGATCGCTGGCTCTCAAAAGAGGGAAATTACTCTATCCGCAAATCAAACATCAACTCCTGCGACAGCCTGATAAATGTCGATATCTCGCTCATCAAAACCAGAATAAGCTTCGATACCATCGGGCTATGCAGAGGAGATACCATCATAATGGAAGGAAATACTATAACTGATCAAAATGACATAACACAGCATCTTACATCAAGGGAGAATTGCGACAGCCTGGTAAATACACATATCAGGATGCTCGAACCGTCAATATCACAAAACGACATCAAACTCTGTCCCGGCGACTCAATACTGATATCGGGCAATTGGATAAAAAGCGATGCACAGATTGAGGAACATTTCACAGCCACTAATACATGCGACTCCACAGCCATAACAACTATCAGCCTCTTACCCGAACCCCAAAATCCTGAAATAGAACTTGATTGCGAAAGCAGGGAGGTGACTGTAAGCATAGCAGCAAGTCAGGACTGGCAGATACTATGGGACAATGGATCAAAAAATCCTGAAACCACATACCAGGACAAAGCACAGGCAAATGTAACACTGACATCAATACCGGGTTGCGACAGGACTTATACCCTGACTTTACCGGAGATACCGGATATAACGCTTATAAAAGTGCCGAACGACACAATGATAAACAGGATAGAGACACTGACAATCGACCTTGGACTTTCGCCGGATGCCTGGCAGATAACATGGACACCAACAGAAAATGTGGATTGTGAAACATGCAGCAAAGTAAATATCGCAGTAGATAAAAATACAGAATTTGCTATAAAGCTGACACATGAAAGCGGATGTGAATATGAGATAAGATTCAGGGTGAAAATAGAAAAAATAAATCTTGACATCCCAAATATTTTCTCACCCGACGGAGATGATAAAAATGATCAATGGAAAGTAAAAATACCTTCGGACATAGATTTGATCAGTTGTTCGATATTCGACCGCTGGGGAGAGCAGGTATATACCACCTCGGGCATCATCAACTGGGATGGCACATTCAAGGGCAAAAAAGCCATGTCAGGAGTCTATGTCTATGTGATAGAATACAGGGATGAAGAGGGAAAATCAGCAATAATTACAGGGGATGTGACGGTGGTGAGATAGGGAGATAGAAATAATTAAAGAATAGTTTTGCGCTTTTC
Source organism: Deltaproteobacteria bacterium (assembly GCA_050258615.1). Classification (GTDB taxonomy): domain Bacteria; phylum Bacteroidota; class Bacteroidia; order Chitinophagales; family Saprospiraceae; genus JADJGA01. Next base: position 6,745 of record JBLMZC010000039.1, read on the forward strand.
TCCTTAAGCTGAATATACCCTCTTTATCCTGACAGAGATTTTGCTAAGTATTTCATAGAAGATCGTATTGCCTGCTTTGGCCAGGTCTGCAATTCTTGCATTTTTACCAAAAACCTCAACATAATCTCCTGCTTTTACCCCTTCAATTCCTGTGATATCTATGAAACTCATGTCCATATTTACATCTCCAACCACAGGGGCGAAATTTCCATTTATCCATACCTTGTATCTTCCATTGCCTGCCTGTCGCAATAAACCATCAGCATAACCTATCGGTATTATTGCCAGCCTTCTCTTAGTATTTTCGCTACCTTTGAGATTATAGCCAAAACCTTCACCTGGTTCCAATTCCTTGATCTGACTGACTCTGGTTTTGAGAATATGTACCGGTTCCAGTTTTTCACTTATCAGATTGCCGATATCGACACCATGCATCCCGCTACCCAATCGAACCATATCATATTGATAATCAGGAAACCGCACAATACCCGAACTATTAAGAATATGCCTCAAGGGTCTGTAATTTACAGATTGGCAGATAGTCTCGTACATATATTCAAATATCTGGAACTGATTTTTAGTAAAATCATCAAATGAAGGATCATTGCTTGCTGCAAGGTGAGAGAATACTGATACTATTCTGCTTCCTGTCTTTCCGGATGTCCATTCACACAATTTTTTTATTTCGTTTTGGTCAAATCCCAGTCTCCGCATACCGGTATCCAGCTTGATGTGGAATTTGAAACTCTCAATTTCCTTTTTTTCAAGTATTTCTATCTGATTGAAACTATAAATAACCGGTTCCAGATCGTATTTTATCATTTCTTCTATATAATCCACATCAGGATTAAAAATCATAATTGGCAGATTTATTCCTGCTTTACGAAGTTCAATTGCCTCGTCCAAAAATGCAACAGAAAGGTAGTCTATACCTACTTTCTGAAAATGTTCAGCAAGTTTTATGGCTCCAGCTCCATAACCTGAAGCTTTTACTACAGCTATTAACCTGGTTGCAGGTTTTAAATATGATCTATAAACATTTATATTATGGTCAAGAGCTTCGAAATCGATAATCAACTGAGTTTTATGCAGACTGTCGGATAATTTATCAAATATCCTTTCAAACTGAAAATTTCGTGACCCTTTAAGTAATATATTTTCATTGGAAAACAGGTGATTTTCTATTTCAGAAATAAATTTATCAGTATCACGATAGCAAATTGTATGCATTTTATCTGCTAATAAATATCTGATATCCATTATCTTATCACCGATTAAAATCACTTTGTTGATTCCTGTTTCCAGTATCATCTGAGGTATTAGAATGGATTGGTTATTATCTTCGATCTCCGAATATGAGAAATCCGATAATATTAGGGTTTTGGTCTTATCATTTTTAAGGTTTTTCAGATAGTTCAAAGCATTTCTAAAACTTTCAATATCAGAATTATATGTATCATTTATCAAAGTACAGTTGTTAATTCCCCTTTCTATTTCCATCCTCATTCTTGGGTAGGATAAAGTCTGTATCTTTTTTTTGATTATTTCTTCTTTTCCACCTAAAATTAATGAAGATATATATGCATTCATTGCCAGTCGTGTGGAAACAAAATCGTTGAAAGGAATGCCAATAGTACTTTCCTTTCCATTGATTTTAATTGATATCTTTAGACCATTTCCCGGTTCAGGCAAAGAATCAACAAAATAATTTGCCAATGGATTGTCATGCAAAGTCCAGCTGATAAGTCTGTCCTTCCCATAGGTAAGCAGTAATTTTTCTATAATATTCTGATCATCGGCACAACAAATGATTTTGTGGCAATCCCTGAATAGTTTGATCTTTTCATTTAGTTTCTGTTCTCTGCTAATAAATCCACCATCATGAGCATCACCAATATTTGTTATTATTCCTATAGTGGGTTTAATAACAGCCTCCTGAATATCCATTTCACCTGGGAGAGAGATTCCAGCTTCTATCAATGCTATCTGTGATTTTTCTGAAATTTGCCAGACTGAAAGGGGGACACCTATCTGAGAATTATAACTTCCAGGACTTTTGGTCACATTGAATTCAGGGCTGAGCAGATAATAAATCCACTCTTTCAGAATTGTCTTACCATTACTACCTGTAATTCCAACAACAGGAATGTTGAATTTTGACCTGTGATACTTAGCAATACTTTGTAGAGCATAAAGAGGGTCTTCAACCAAATAAAAACATGCATCCCTGTATTTTTCAAGAGGTTTAAAAACTTTATTCACTACAAAATACCTGATACCCTTATTGTAAGCATCACTTATAAAATCATGTCCATCCCTGCGGGCTCCTTTGAGAGCAAAAAATATAGAGTTCTCAGGAAAAATTATCTTTCTGGTGTCAAATACCAGATAACTTATAATTTTATTTTCGTCAGTTATTTGGCCTTCAATTCCCAATATTTCACCTATCTCTTTAGCAGTTATTGCCATTCAAATTGCTTTCTAAAAATTTTTCAAATAAAAAAAATGCAATTTATACAATTTTTTTTTGACAATTTGCTGATATTTTAAGAATAATAGATCAAAGTATTATTTTCTGATTTACCAAATACAAAATGAAATTTAATTGTACCGACAAAAACATTCATAAAACACAAAAAGCACATTTATTTGAATCGTAATTCATAAATATCATAATAATTTTGAATTACGATTCAATTATATTATATTTGCTGAAAAATTGCAAATGATAAATCGTTTATTGAATAAGTCAATTCTTGAAAACTTTGGAAAAGGTAAGGCAATAATTATATTAGGATCCAGACAAGTTGGAAAATCAACTCTATTGAAGCATATTGCTGAAATTCAAAAGGATAAGGTATTGTTTCTAAACTGTGACGATTTGCAAATAAAAAAATCATTGGAAAGGCAAAGTTTTTCTGAATTGCAGCGAATTATTGGCACAAATCAGATTATAATTATTGATGAAGCTCAAAGGGTGACTGATATTGGATTGACACTGAAAATACTTACAGATCAGTTCAATTTCAAACAACTCCTTGTCTCTGGTTCATCTTCATTTGAATTAAGCAATATAATAAATGAACCTTTGACAGGCAGAAAATTTGAATATCAGTTATTTCCCTTTTCAATAAAAGAACTGGCAGATCATTTTGGATATCTCAATGAAAAGTCCAGTTTAAAAACCAGATTAATTTTTGGCATGTATCCTGATGTTATAAACAATCAGGGAAACGAAACAGAAATACTAAGAAATCTTGCAAGTAGTTATCTCTACAAAGATATTTTAGCATATGAAGGAATCAGAAAACCAGAGTTTATTGAGTCGCTACTCGAAGCATTGGCTCTGCAAATGGGTTCAGAGGTTTCGTATAGTGAATTATCACAATTATTAGGTTCTAATTCGCATACTATTCAAAACTATATCTCTATTTTAGAAAGGGCATATATCATATTCAGATTGAGGTCTTTCAGCAGAAATTCAAGAAACGAAATAAAGAAAAGTCGTAAAATTTATTTTTATGACAATGGCATCAGGAATGCAATTTTGTCAAATTATAATGACTTTGATCTAAGGACCGACCAGGGAGCTTTGTGGGAAAACTTTGTGATTTCTGAAAGAATGAAATACCTTCATTACAATAAAATATATAGTAAATCATACTTTTGGAGAACAACACAGCAACAGGAAATCGATTATCTGGAAGAATATAATGGTAAATTGACTGCTTTTGAAATCAAGTGGAATACAAAAGAAAAAGTCAGATTCCCACTTACTTTTAGTTCAAACTATCCTGATACTGAATTACTGACTATAAATCCCGACAATATATGGGATTTTGTGGGGGTATGAGATGCTATTGCTTGCAATGTTAAAAAATCCGGCACGTGCATTTAACTTAGATGACACTATTTCTTAAATTGGCACAAAACATTATTGCTTAGTATTTTCATTTATAATATATCACAAATGTTTTAATATGTAACTATATGTTTATGTATGTATGTATGTATGTATGTATGTATGTATGTATGTCATTTTTGGCATGGTTTTTGCTGAGTATTATTGAAAAATATCTTATCATGGGAAAAACTATCTTAACAGAAAAAATTCAAAAGAAAACCCTACTTTTGAAATCAATTTTATCAATTCAAGTTTTGTTTTTAATTTTTGTCTTTATAGGATGCAATGGATGTGGAGTGGGTAAAAAAATATCGACAACAGATGGAAATATATCTGACACATCCTATAATGCAGAAATTACAGATAATAAGCAGGCGCATGAAATTCCTTTTCAATCAGAAAGAGACTTCAGAAAACCACATCCTGACTCTATTGTAAAATGGAATGCACAGGTATTGGCTGACATGGATAAATATAAAGTAAAGCCTAATAAAAATACAAAAATGTTTACTATCGATCCCAATACTGGACAGGTACAAGGATGCCCCCACATAAAACTAAAAGGAATTCTCGATGAAAAATACTATGCAGAAGAAAAAAAGACAAGGGATTCTCTCAGACAAAAATTCGCATCTTATAAACCCTTATTAAGACCCATCATCATGCAAGGTAGTGATGAATTATGGTATGGTGATCCTAAAAATGTAGAGATAGAAGGCACTCCCGAAGCAGTACATAGTGGAAGAGGCCCAACAGGATACATCTTCAATAAATCTGGTACCCGATTGATTGTACCAGTAGGTTATCCTCATGGAGGGAGAATGCAGGAAATTTATTTTTTTGACAGTAACCATAATCTATTAGCTAAACACAAATTAGATAATGCACTTGATATGCCATATGTTAATCTCAATGCTGAAGAAACATTTGTGACAGTCAGCAGTGGTGTTAGCGGGGATTTTTATTTCTATTCAATTGACGGAAAACTTGAAAGAAAAGGAAATTTCAATAAATTGACAGGCGATAATAGTAATAGCTATGGATATAATTATATTAGTGAAACAGGAAAATATTGGGTTTTATCAAACAATTTAAATTATATATTTGACAGGTATGGGAAGGTGATTAAAAAGCTAAATATCGGTGGGAATTGTTTGATTGATGAAGTAAATAATAATATTTTCTATACCTATGGAAGCCAAATTTCAATCTACAATTTAGTTTCCCAAACATTGGAATTTCAATCAGATTTTTGGTTAAAAGATAATATTGGTTTTTTTAAAAATAGGAATTTAACAATTGGAAATAAATTTAAATACTTTCAATATGAAATCATTTTCTAAAATAATTAAAATTGCAAGTTTTTTTTTAGGTTTGCAGCTTAATTATTTACAAGCTCAGCAATCTCCTGTGTGGCCAGTAAGTGCATCGGTACCAGACTATAACCAGATAAACTGTACATTTGCTGAAAAGCATCTCCAGTTTCATGGTGGAATCGATATAAATATAGGAAGAGAGATTTTTTTGGCAATTCTTGAGGGGAAAGTTTTTAATAATGCTTCTGAAAGCAATATTTTTATTACTCATCATGAATTAACGGACCAAAATAATATACTAACAAATTTAAGAAAAGTCCAATATGGCGATGAAACAGGCCCTTTACCTAACATTAATGTTTTTAGTGCAATTACACAAGGCCAAGAAATAGGAATAGTAACGGATAATACAGATGTTCATCTTCATTTTGAAATGTGGATACGTGATTGTATTTCACCCAATTGTACTTGGTATAGAGTAGATCCACTAAACAATCCTCATGCTAACTATATAAATCGACCACCTGGGTATAATGATATTTATGATGTTGAGCTAAATGATGTTATTTTGGAACCTATGGATAATCACTCAGGTCTAATGTTTAATTCTGGAAATGGACTTCAAGCTTGGCACTATAATTCATGTAAAATACATAAAAAATACAGACCTGATAGTCAAGGATCTATACACAATTATAATGGAAATCCTATAACTGTTTACGGTAATATATTGCCCACAATTCATGTTAGAGATACTGAAGTTACACATGGAACAAATTCTATAGGTGAAGGATTGGGTATTTTTGAGGCAGCATATTGGATAAATGATAATTTGAAATATTGGCTTAAATTTGATGAAATAGAAAACGATTATATAGATGAATGGGAATCATTTTTTAATTATAAATATAATACTGCATTAGGTACAGAGCATAGTATTTTGTATGGCAATCATGATTATATAAAAATGCATAGATTAGATGACGATCAGTATTGTGCACCTCATAAATTAATAGATAGAGGTATCTGGAAAACTAGGATAAAAAATGGAAACTTTAATTCTATAACTGATATCCCTCAAAATGCTCAATATAATGATGGTGAATATGATGTTGATTTCAGTGTTTTTGATGCAGCTCAAAATAGGGCTGATGCAAATAATAAAATTGAAGTCGACAACTTCTGGCCATATATCAAGGAAATAAAGATTTATGATGCCACAATACCTTTATTTGAAAAATTACTAACAACTCTAAAGCGAAATGCCTTTGAGGGTACAAATGCCGAAAATGATGGTTATATAAAAAATTCATGGTTGATACCTGCAGAATGGGTTTATTATGAGGATAAAAAAAAGATAAAAATTGTAGTTGAGACGAGTGAACCAATGGATAACATGAAAGTTAAGAATGCACAGTCTTCTCCTTTTTATATCTGGCAAAATATGATACCTGTCGGAAATGATAGCAAAAAATGGGAATCTACTTTTGAAGGTTATTTTTTGCCACATAACGGTTGTCCGTATGACTTTGAGTTTGACGGAAAAGACAAGAATAATAATAAATTGCTCGACGTCTATCATTTATCTGATGAAAATGGCGATGTTCCTGTCGAAATTCCTACGCGTATAGCTTCCAACGGAAATATACTTGACTGGAACAATTTCCCGGCATCAACACTATATGATCGGGTAACCCTATGTGTAAATGCCTGTGAAAATGGAGGTTTAGTTCCCAGATCAGAAACGATGTCAGGCTGCGATGCACTTAGAAATCTTGATGTCATCACTTCGGACATTCATTGTGGTGGAACTGGTTCGATCAGTTTATCAAACCTTAATATTGCTGAATATCATTATAGTATTTTTTGGTATGATGCAAATGGAGCAATTATAGATGAATTCAATGGACTTAAAGAGGTAGTTGTATCAACACCTGGTATTTATTGTTATAAAATCGAATATGAACTTGGATGTTGCAGTGTTTCTGATTGTATTGAAATTAAAGAGTTGACTATTGGTGAGGATGATGTTATTTTTTCCATTGATGATATTTTGAATGAACCAGGAAAGAAGAATTTGAAAGTTACAGTCATGAATGTGCCTGAAATTTATGACTATGATTTTACATTAAAACTAACAGATGAAAATGGAAATGCAATAACAAAGACCATTACGGAAAGTGATTTAAATATTATTGATTTTGAAAATTTAATATTAGGAAAAGAGTATTGTCTCCACATAGAAAATGAAGATGGTTTTTGTTATGATCACTGTTTTACAGTGGAAGGAAATCCTTGTTCTCTAAGTATCAATGCTGAGATAGTAAATGCCGCATGTCCGGAATTTAATGATGGAGAAATAAAAATTAATATTTCGAATGGTCAAAATGGTTGTGAGTCTTATTCTTACAGTTGGAGCAATGGGGCAATTTCACCTGATTTGAACAATCTTTCAGCAGGAACATATTGCTTGACTGTTACCCCAACTGAAAAAAATTGCTCTGATTGTTATTCAGTTAAATGTTTTACAGTTGAAGAAACTACTGGTGTTCCTATTGAAGTCGATGCAATCACAAGAATTCATTGCGTTGAAGATTACAATGAAACAACTGGAAATTATACTATCAAATGGTTTGGATTTGTCGATATGATGGTCAGTGGTGGTACCGGTAATTATACATTTAAATGGTATCCTCAACCTATCAATTCGGGTACCAATCAAAATGGAGGAGTAAACAGTTACAGATTCCAGTTTGATCAGAATGGTCCTTACTGTGTTGAAATCACTGATGACTGCGATAATATCTATCAAAATTGTTTTGATGATGCTCCGATTGTAAGAAAGAGTACAGATGGTATTTCACTTGAAGCTGCAGAAAAGTTTGCATGTCTTAGTGTTGATGGGCCTAGAGCTGAAGGTTTTTACAGTAATTTCGGATTTACCGATCCAAAGTTTAATATAGTCGATTTAATGAGCCTGTTAGCCCAAAGAAATTATCCGGGATCATTGGTTTATAGTCCAGATCTCATCTTTGTGAAGGATCATTTTACCGCAGATTCGGTATCATATAATATGCTCGTTGATAACTTATTCATCATGGGTAATGTAGGTATGAGCTTAAGATCAGGTCTGCGTGAAGTATCTTCAGTGGAAAATAATAATCCTGAAGTAATTGCAGATGATAACGGATTGATCTTGCAAGCATATCCAAATCCTTTCTCTGATCTGTTGAATATATCTGTATTTTCAAAAGAAAATATCAATGGAGTACTTGAAGTATTTGATATTATGGGGCAGAAAATTTATTCTGATAATATTACAGTCTCTAAAGACAACACTATTAGTAGATCATTGCCATTGAATAGTATCAGTTCAGGAATATACACCATAAGTTTATTGACCGATGAAAGTTATCAAAATATCAAAGTTGTGAAAGTGAAATAACTCAGATAAATCATTGCGATAATTTTAAAAGCCTCGGATGTATCAAATCGTGAATTGATGCATTTGAGGTTTTTTTTCTTTCATTCTATTAAATACCGAATAATACTTTTTCAAAAAAAAAGTTATGATATATATTAGAATTGCAATATGACAATAATCAATCCGAATATAAAAATTTCAAAAAGGAGATTGCCTGAAGCGAGTGAACTGTATAAAAAAATCTTAGAGGGAGATCGGTTTGAACTGAGCAGGGCTATTACTCTGATTGAAAGTGAAGATAAGGATGATAAAATAATTGCGCGTGATCTGATTGAGTATTGTCTCTCCAAAGATATTAAACCAACTCTAAGGATCGGAATAAGCGGGTCTCCTGGAGCAGGCAAAAGCACATTACTTGAGGCCTTAGGTATGTTTCTGACCGGAGAAAAAATAAAACCTGCTGTTTTGACTGTTGATCCGACAAGCAGCATTACCTCAGGTAGCATTCTCGGTGACAAAACCAGAATGTCAATGCTTTCAAATGAAAAAGATGCTTATGTTAGAACATCGCCTGCTGGAAGTACACTAGGCGGTGTAAACAGATATACAAGAGAAGCCCTCATGCTCACTGAAACTGCCGGTTTTGATCCGGTATTTATAGAAACAGTCGGAGTAGGTCAGTCCGAAACTGAGGTAGCTGAAATGACTGATCTTTTTATTTACCTTATGCAGCCGGGAAGCGGTGATGACCTCCAGGGAATCAAACGCGGTATTATGGAAATCGCAGATATCATTGTTATAAATAAGTATGACTCTGATAATACCGCAAATGCTTTGAACACCTATGGCCATTTTTCGGGAATACTCGAAATTCTGCCACTAAGGGAAAACGGATGGCAACGAAAAATTCATCTTACATCAGCTATTGAAAAGACTGGTATCTCAGATTTATGGGATATAATTTGCCAGTTTAAAGCCCATACTTTAAAAAATGGATATTATGAAATCAACAGGAAAAACCAGAAAATTAAATGGTTTCAAAGCATTTTTTTAAAAAATGCAGTCGATGCTATTTCCGGTAATACACGAACAAGTGAGGATATAACATTGTTAAAAAATAAAATTCTGGAAAATTCACTTTCCCCATATGAGGCAAGTGAAATTCTATTGAGTAAGTTCTTAAAAAAAATCTAGAAAAGTTTATGGTTTTAGTGAAAAAGATTATGAGGTTTAAACTTCTTTTTATTTTATTAATTTTGATTTTTGGCAGTACTATTAAAGCCCAGTTCATATCTCCAATACTTCATGAATTAAAATTCACCGGATCATACGGAGAATTGAGACCAAATCATTTCCACAATGGGATAGATCTTAAGATTGATCGATCACTTAAGAACAATTATACAGTAGCCGTGATGGACGGCATAATAAGGAGAATCAGTGTAGAACCTGATAATTATGGTAAACTTCTGGTTATAGACCATCCCAACGGCTATTCAAGCCTGTATGCACATTTAGAAAGATTCAGCGAAGATATAGATCAGTTTGTCAGATCCTACCAGTTATCCAACCGTACTTTTGAAGTAGACCTCAATGATCTCTCAATTCCGGTAGTTCAGGGACAAATCATCGGAATTATAGGAAATTCCGGTTCTTCACAAGGACCTCATCTGCATTTCGAAATCCTTAACACTCTCACTAACTACAGCTATAACCCCAAATTATTTGGTATCGATGTTATGGATTTTACTCCTCCGGTCATTCAGAAAATCAAGATTTCAGGAGTGGACAAAGAGTACAACCAATTGAATTCAAAAATATTTAATGTAAAAAAAATCAGGTCTGACTCCTTTGCTGTTCAGGATGATACTATCAGGTATGGATCAAAACTTGTAGCATTAGCATTCCTGGGTTATGACCAGATCAGCGGCACCACTAACAGGAACGGAATCTATAAATCTACACTAAAATTGGATGGTGATACAGTTTTTTCTTATGTTTTCAATAATATCAGCTCTATGCACTACACAAATTATAAAGCTCATATCGATCAGAGAGAATATCTGAATTCAGGAGTGAAATACCACAGGTTGCATGTGCTTCCCGGCAATGATCTTGATATATATACTACCAGATCAGATGATGCCCTGATTGAACTGGACACCGTGAATGCCCGAAACATTGAGATCATAACAGAAGATTTTGATAAAAACAAATCTGTACTGAAATTCAAAATCATGATGGATAAAGACAGCTTAAAATTGAATAAGTATATTTACAACCATATAATACCACATGGAAACCGGTACCAGATCGAAACGAACGGGTACAAATTGAGCATTCCTGAAAATTCTTTTTTCAAAACAACATATATGAATGTAACTGTGACCGACAGCTCAGGATTTTCTCCCTCAGTAAAGATCTCTACAAACAGGGAAGCTTTTAAAAAAGAAATTGAAATTTCACTCAAGCCATTCAGCTATAACCGGTATATTGATAAGATGAGTTTAGTAAGGATCGACAACGGAAAACGGAAAAATATCGGCGGGATTTTCAGGGATGGGTTTTTTGTAGCAAAAATCAATGAAGAAGGAACATATAAAATACTGGTAGATACTATAAAACCTACCATAAGGCCTGTTAACATTAAATCCAGCATGAAAAAAACTGACAGAATGATATTTGCTATCAGGGATAATTTTTCGTCCGGATTAACAGTTCCTCATCTTAAAGTAGATGCTTATCTGGATGATGAATGGATACTTTTTGACTACGACAAGAAATATAACAGCATCACACACATTTTTAATAAAAACCTTCCAGCCGGTAAACATTTTCTGAAATTGTTTGTAACTGATACAAGAGGTAATGTGGCAGAATATACAAAAACTTTTATTAAATAGTATAGAGAGTATTCCGCAAATAGAAGGTTGTTATTTACGATGTACGATTTACGATTTACGATTTGAATGATGAGTTATTGAATGATTGAGTTATTGAATGATTGAATTACTGAATGATTGAGTTATTGAATTATTGAGTAATTGAGTTATTGAATTATTGAGTTATTGAATGAAAAAGCATATTAACTTTCTTTCCATCTTACTTTAATACTATATTACCACTTACCATTAACAATTAACCATTTACAATTAACAATTTACAATTAAATACTTATGACAAATTTAAAGAAAGGAGATAATGCACCTGATTTTACCGGAATTGATCAGAACAAAAAAGAGATCAAACTCACTGACCTTAAAGGTTCAAAGTTGATCCTTTATTTCTATCCTAAAGATTTTACATCCGGATGCACAGTAGAAGCAGAAAATCTGAATTCAGAATTTTATTTCTGGAAGAAAAACAACTTCAGGATCATTGGGGTAAGCCCCGATAGCGCAGACAGTCACTGCAAATTCAGGGAAAAGTACAATCTTCAATTTGACCTCATAGCTGATACTGATCATTCTATCGCAACAGCCTATGGTGTTTATGGCAAGAAAAAAATGTATGGACGTGAATATATGGGTATCATGAGGACTACTTTTGTTATCGACCAAAATGGCATCATTGAGGAGGTTATTACAGATGTTAAAACCAAAGATCACAGCAATCAGATAATTAAAACCCTTAATCTGAATTAATTTAACAATATGTCGGCCAATACAGGAATAAAATATATTTCTCCGGGTTCAATTAACTTTTTTAGTTTTGGAATTGAAAATCTGGCCATAGCAATTGATAATCCCTCCAATGAAATTGTTGCAAGAACAAATAGAGAAATTAATAATTGTTCAATTGAATTGTTCACTGGTGATCGAAACAATAATTCAGGATTCAAGAGCAGGATAAAGTCAATATGTGACCAATTTTTAAAAAATAACAATTGCAGCCAGGGCATATTACTTGAAATATATAATAAAATACCTGCTGATCATAGCTTAGGCAATCTTGAAGCAAATATAGTTGCTTCTGTATCAGCCATTAATGAATTAGAATCTGTTCATCTCGATAAAAACAAAATTTTTAATCAGATTTGTGAGATTTCTGATGAGCTGAATATTGAAATTAATCCCGTCTCAGTTGCTACCTCACTTTTCGGAGGCATTATTTCATATAATAAAAACACAATAAAAAGGATTGAAAAAATATTTTGCCCTAAGGGCATTTTCATAAGTATATTTAAATCAGAAATTTTTGATGTGGACAAAGTGGACCAGGCCGTTATTATTTCGAAAGAAATTTCTGCTGACACTGTATCTATAATTAATAGTCTGCAGATCAGCGATATGGATATTTTTTTACAAACATTGCAAAATAATAATTTCCAGAAAGCACTCAACAGAACTATTCCTTATTTCGATGATATAAGAAAAACTTCAATTGCATCGGGTGCATTTGGATCTGGATTTTCAAAGTCGGGAGGATCTGTGATCATATTTTATCCAAATACCCTGATTAAAGATGAAACCAATCATCAGTTGCATGAAATTTTAGAGACAAACAAAGTGAGATTTCAGAGGTTTGATGCTATCATAAATCTCAATGGAGCTTACAAAGCATAAAAAAACACCTGTGATCTTCATCTCAGGTGTTTTAAGTGATATGATATAACCCTGTGAGAGCTATTTACAAAAATATGTATTTTCTTTAACTTTTTTCACGGGAAAAAATTGAGACGAATCGTCCGGGTTAGCTTTAGGTATTAAAATCCAACCAGCTGAACTCCTAAACTTATATTTCCAATACCGTCTCCTGTTATACTTTTATCTTTTTCAAATACCGGCAGAAGATCAAAATTACCGATAAAAGTAATCCTGTCAATACCTAACCTTAATGTGCCCATCAACTGATAATCATTCAGATTAAAACCATTATCATCTTCTGTTTCCTTCTCAATTTCCTGGTCTCCGAATTCATATTCCTGTTCCAAATGAGAGTTCATTTTATATCCTCCAATAATACCTGCACCAAGGTACAATCCTTTTTTGGGTCGTGATGAAGTATTTATTTCCACCAATAAAGGCACCTGAACATAGCTGGCATGAAGTTTATTTTTGCTATAATTAAATTCTGAGAGCACGGGCTCAATTACATCGCCATTATAAACAAGGTCAAAATCCTTTTTAAAACTATAATTTCTAAATTCAAACCCTATTCCAGTGGTAAGCAGCAAATGTCTTTTTACGAGGCTGAGACTGTATTCAAAAAGATTCAGGTTCCATGTTCTGCTTCCCCAGATTTTATTTTCCCATATATCTGATGAACCTTCCAACGAAGAATAATCATCTAAATCTCTGAGCTGATTAAATCCAAGGTTCAATCCTGCCCATCGGCTGTATTTATCAGCATGATACTTAGGCTTTTTGACTTTCTTGATTCTGATTTCCTTATCAGCATCGCCATTTTCATCACCCATTACCTCAACTTCAATCTCTTCATCAGATAGTTCTCCGGGAGCCTCAGGTGGTTCCGGAGCCTCAGGAGCCTCAGGTACTTCAGGTGCTTCGATTTCTTCATTTTCAATTATCACCTCTTCTTCCACCTGAACATCTTTATTCTCTTCGTTTACCTTTTTATCTTCTACAATAATTATAGTCCTGTTTCCCATTTTAATGCGGGTAGTATCTTTTTTCGTTCCTTCATTTTGTGCTATCAGTGAAGAAAAAGCGAAAAACATAATTATAAAAAAAAGTGTTTTTTTCATTAGTTCAAAATTTAAGGTTATTAATCAATTTTTTTTTGTTCTACAATTATTACGGCTATGGTTTGGAATTGTTACAGCCCGATTTAATTATTCTTTTGTCCATTTTCTGGAGAAACTGAAAGATCCAATGTTGAGGGCAAATTCGCGGGTGTCTGAAATGTCATCTTTCTTATAATCGACTTCTGCAAGTTTAGTTTTATCAATTGCTGAAGTAACTACGTCTATTGGTTTCAGACTTGTATAGTTATTATCATTTATTTCCAGACCCTGTTTTACCTTTTTAATAAGAAATTGTTTTGGAGTTAGTACATTATATGATGACTTATCATTATTATTATCAATATTACCAGACGAATTTGCTGCTATTGAATTATAATACATCACTGGTTCAGGATTCTTGTAATCGAACCTGACATCAGTATTCAATCCGAGTACTTTAACAGGCAGTTTAGTTTCTTCATAGACATAATCCTGTCTTGGCTGATTATTTGTAAATTCTACTTCCTTAATTTCTGATTTTTTTTCTAGAATATGGTGGCCCGGTTTATTTTTTTTATTTATTGCTATTGACTTAGAATTACTTTCAGGTATTTTCTGCAAATCTTCATTTATTGTTTCTTGTTTATCAGATACTGGAGTATCATTTTTTTCGCTATATACCATGCTATCATCAGGTTCAAATGGTGATGGATAGAAAACTGCTGTAAAGAAGACCAGCAGTAATATTGCAGCAGCAATACCCGCAGAAAATTTATTTATCAGGCTTATGATGCCTGAATTTCTTTTAAGTTTGCTTTTCTTATTATATTTCAAATTTTCCCCATCTGACAGTCTGGTAAGTTCAAATGCTCTTAACTCTTTCTGCCTTTTGTCGGAAGCAGCCAGCATGGAATCCAGAATATTGGTTTCTTCTTTTGAAATAGTTCCTTCTATTTTTTTTACAGCAAGAATTTCAAAGTCATCAAGACCTTCGATATCTTCAGCAATAATAGGTTTTTTAAGCGCATTTTTTCCTGAGAAAAGATATTCCTCTTTTTCAAGCCTGAAAATTTCAAATGTTTCAAACTCTTCACGCAAATCAGGATTCGAATCAAGGAATTCAAAAAGCATTTCCTCATCCGACACATTGAGTTTCCCTTCTGAATGATCAAGAAACCAAATCTCGTAATTAAACCTGTTGATCATAACTCAATCCTTGATTCTATTAAATAATCTTTTAAATTTTTTCTTGCCCGATAAATATATACCTTAACCTGCGATTCACTTAATCCTGTTATCTGACCTATCTCTTCATATGAATAATCCTCATAATCCCTCAACATCACAACTGTTTTCTGTACCTGGGTCAAACTGTCAAGAGCCTTATCCAGATGCTCTTTCAAATCGCTGTACTCATGATTATATGAAAATTTTTCACTGTCCAGGGTACTTCTGTCCGTAAATTTATTTTTTCTGTACATGTCGATCAGCAGATTATTTGCAATCCTGAACAAATAAGGTTTTGCAGTATCAAGATTGACTTTTTCCACATGCTGCCATAGCCTCATAAAAGAATCCTGTACAAGGTCACTCGCAGTTTCCTCGTCCCTGATACTTTTCAATGCAAACCTGTAGATACTATCAGAATACAGGTCAACACATTTATTATAATCAACTACAGTCATATTTTTTCTGATATTCAAATGTCAATACGAACTTAATTGAAAATTGTTACACAATGTCAAACTTTTTATTATTTTTATTCTTTTTTAAAGTTTGAACCTGCTCGGAAAACAAAAGTTACCCAAAATCTCCTTAAGGGGACTTTTATAACGTGTAGTTTTCAGAGAGGACTCAAGTTTGAAAGTTGAAATATTATAAAATTTAAAACAGAATTAGCTTTATTATTGATGCAAAACTTAACAATTAAAGGAAAATCAGGAGACTCCCAAATTACCTTTTCAGGGTCATCAGAAACTATATGGAATTTTAATTTCGATTCAGAAATCGTGATAATTACCGATGATAATTTATTCAGGAACTATGAGTATAATCTGGAAAATTTTAGAGTGATTGTCATTCCCAATGGTGAAGAAAACAAAACTTCATCAACACTCACTTATATTTACGATCAACTGATTAATTATGGTGCTGACCGCAAGACTGTTTTGATAGGATTGGGTGGAGGTGTAGTTACAGACATTGCAGGTTTTGTAGCTTCTACCTTTATGCGTGGTTTGAAATTTGGTTTTATACCTACCAGCCTGTTAGCTATGATTGATGCTTCGATCGGTGGCAAAAACGGTGTAAATCACGAAAATTATAAAAACATGATCGGCACAATCACTCAACCTGATTTTGTAATGATAGAACCTGATTTTTTAAGAACTCTGCCTTCAGCAGAAATGACAAATGGATTTGCTGAAGCAATTAAACACCTTTTGATCTCGGATAAAAGAGGTTTTGAAAAATTTGATGAAATAATTAAAAATTTCAACCTATTTAACAGGGCTGAAATAATGGACTTTTTATTCAATCAGATACGCATAAAAACAGAAATAGTCAATAAAGATGAACATGAAAGCGGTGAAAGAAAAAAACTAAATTTTGGTCATACTTTTGGACACCCTCTGGAAACACTGACGGGGCTTAAACATGGGTTTTCTGTCAGTATTGGAATGGTAATTGCCGCAAAAATATCTCAGCATCATGGATTTCTAAATGAATCTGATGTAAAAATAATTTCTGGCACTCTGCAAACTTCCGGACTTCCTGTCAAATATGATTTTAACAAAGATAAAGTTCTTGAATTAATCACCGGTGACAAAAAGAAAAATAAAGACCATATCGATTTTATAATGCTGAAACAGATTGGGGAAGCAATCATTGCACCGGTTAAAATAGAAGAACTTGCAAAGATATTTCTTGAATTTAATTAGTTAATTTGAAAATTAGCAAATTCATAACCCCTACTTCATACTTCATAACTCCATTTTCAAATTTTCAAATTTATTCATCATTGTCCCCATTTTCATGATATCCAAAATTACGGTTTTTAAAAAATTCTTCGAGCTTCGATTTCAGTATTCTACGGTTTTCGACTGAAGAGCCTTCTTGATTTTGTGCTTTTGGGGGCTTGGAATAATAAAGAGTTTGTGAAGGCAAAGCAAAACCTATTCCCAAAGTCTCAGACAACTCTATAAGCAGGAATGTAATATCTTCTCTAAGTTTAAGTTCTTCATCATAATTACTTGTCATGAAATAAACTCTGAAAAGTATATTGATTGATGAAGATCCTACACCTGACAAATTTATATAATATTTTCCAAATATTTTAGGATGCTCTGTAGCTATTTTTCTGAGACCCTGGAGATAAGTATCAATGCTATCTCCTGAAGTACCGAATGTTATTGCTAAATTGGTTTCATACATCCTTAAATTTCGCTCACCCTTATTTACTAATGCCTGGTTTGAAATTATATTATTGGGTATTGAAATAATCGATGTGTCAAGCTGCTCTATTCTTGTCGACCTGAATCCTACTTCCTTCACTGTGCCACTATACTTATCTACTTCGATCCAATCGTCCACTTTAAATGGTTTATCGAGAAAAATCATCACTGATCCTATAAAATTCTTTACAGTATCCTGCGAAGCAAGGGCCAGCGCAAAACCACCTATCGACAATCCTGCAATTATTGCAGTGACATCAACATTGAGCAATACAAGTATTTTAAAAATAACAGCAATAGCTATAATCAGCTTTGCTATTTGCTGTAATATTGGAATATACTGATCATCAAGTTTCGTAGGAGTTGATTTCGCCTTCTGATCAATAAATGAAATTATAATATCAAAAAATCTGTAAACTAATATACCGATCAACACAACTATCAGTATATCAAGGGCTGTTATTATGAAGGAAGTCACACTTATTGGTAATCTTATGAGTGCCGTTGCAAATTTAAATGCATAAAATATCAGCAGTAAACTGACCACCTTTGCAGTTTTACTATATTTTTGGGGCAAATGCATATGAAAATTAAAGCTTTTATCAGCAATAAAACCCAGCAATGGTTTGAATATAAAATTCAGGATAAAGTATATCAGAACAGCAATAAAAATAAGGATAATAAAAGATAAATATTGCCATAGGTAAATGCCAAGGAATTTTCTGTTCTCAAACCTGGGAACATTGTCATACAACAGGTCAGAACCAAATGGATAAACATCATCATACATTTTTTCAATTTCATCATAACAATCCGGTGAATAATACCATTTAGATCCGATTTTTTCTATGAATATTTCCGGCAACCTATCTGGTAAAATAAAGACCTTTGACTGATTTGATGTTGTATCAGAGTATCCGGGGTCGTCTGATATCCTGCTAACCGGGATAAAAACTCCCATACCATCGTAAGCTAATCTGAGCTTGTTGGCCAAATCAACTCCATCATCCCTGTTCAATCCATAAAAAGATCTGGCAGCTGCCTTTGGATCATAATTTCTTTCACTTGTATATCGCAAATGATTTTCCACGCATTCACGCGGATTTTCATTATATGCCTGAATGACCGCAGGTATTAAAAATAATATCAAAAAAAACAGTTTTTTTATAAAATCCCTCAAAATTGAATTTGTTTTAAGCATTTATCCAAATATTATGATTAAAAAAGTAAAAAGACTAAAAAAAAAATTTTGCAAAAATTAAAAAAAATTTCTCAAAATTATTATATTAAATAAAATAAACATATCTTGCAAAAAAAATATTTTGCGTACAATTATTATTTTTATTTTTTCAATGTTCTTGTACTTTTGCTTAAAGGGGCA
The DNA here is from genome assembly GCA_050258615.1 of Deltaproteobacteria bacterium. Classification (GTDB taxonomy): domain Bacteria; phylum Bacteroidota; class Bacteroidia; order Chitinophagales; family Saprospiraceae; genus JADJGA01. The sequence goes on from JBLMZC010000039.1 coordinate 25,908, forward strand.
GGATGGAGCTATTATTTATGCCGGATCCTTAAATGTGCTCGTTCACAATGAACCAAACACCATCAGACCAGGATATAGTATAGGTGCATTGGGCAAATTAGGTTCACCCGGTTTTTTTATGTGCCCCGGACTGATTTACCAGAAATTCAACGTAGATCCATATGACAAAAAACAATTTATAAATAATGAACCTTCATATTCCATGATTAAGATCTCAACAGATGGGGGATATGAGTATAAACTTTTTGATTTTTTAAAATTGAGACTTTTTGCCGGAGTTTCATTAAATTATGTAATATCAATCGATAAAAGGAACCAAAAGGAAATAGGCTTTGATGATCTTTATGATGCAAATTTTTCATATAATTATGGTGCAGGATTATCATTGTGGTTTATCACAATCGATTTTAAAAGAGATAACAATCTTACTGATTTTTTCAAGTTTTATGAAAAAAAAGGAATAAGTTTCAATTGCATTAATCTGGGTTTTCAGTTTTGATGAGATTTTTTTATAATTGCTTGTGAAAGTGCTTTTTTAATTAAACGAACATATCTAGCTTTTCGCAATTAAATTTTTTTATTTAGAAATTGCACAATAGCTTACTTAAAAACAGGATGAAAAACTGATTCCTATTGGCTGACCCGTATGATCCTGAAGGATATTTTTCTATATTGTTGTGGTAATTCCAACTGATGCCTGTATATCATATAATTTCATCAGATTAATTACGATATTGATTTGTAATTATTTTTAGATACAATTTGCAATTGTAAATTATTGATCTATTTAATTTTCAAGCCAATTTTTTCCTCGTATGGATCACAGGTTTATACCAACTGTTCATTTCTGATTTATAGCAGACAATAAAATCAGAATTTATTTTTTCAAATCCTGCAGCAAATAAGCCATATTTGTCCTTTTATCAAGATACGGTATCAATTCATCAATTCCCAACCTGTCCTGTTCAAGAGAATCTCTGTCCCTAACAGTTACAGTATTATCTTCAATTGATTGAAAATCAACAGTAATACAGTAAGGAGTACCAATAGCATCCTGGCGTCTGTATCTTCTTCCGATAGTGTCTTTGTCGTCATATTGAATATTGAAGAAAAGTTTAAGCATATCAAATATCTGCTGAGCTTTTTCTGTTAGTTCTTCTTTGTTTTTAACCAGGGGCAGAACTGCTACTTTAACAGGAGCAAGAGATGCGGGTATTCTAAGTACAACCCTCTCAGCATCGCTTCCACTTGCATCAGCTACCATTTCTTCATGATAAGCATTGCTGAGAACTGACAGAAACATTCTGTCAACTCCGATTGAAGTTTCTATCACAAAAGGAATAAAATTTTCATTGGTCTCGGTATCAAAATACTGCATTTTCTTACCACTCAGTTCCTGATGATTTTTTAGATCAAAATCTGTCCTTGAATGAATTCCTTCCAGTTCTTTGAATCCAAACGGGAATTCAAACTGAATATCAACTGCAGCGTTAGCATAATGGGCCAGATTCTCATGATCATGAAACTTAAGTTTGTTTATATCTGTATTAACTGACCTGTGCCATTTCATACGCTGCTCTTTCCAGTACCTGTACCAATCCATTTCTTCTCCGGGCTTGACAAAATACTGCATCTCCATTTGTTCAAATTCCCTCATCCTGAAAATAAACTGTCTTGCTACTATCTCATTTCTGAATGCTTTTCCGATTTGAGCTATTCCGAATGGCACTTTTTGTCTTGTTGTCTTATGAACATTTAGAAAATTCACAAATATTCCCTGCGCAGTTTCAGGCCTGAGGTACAGTTTTCCTTCTTCTCCGCTTATATTACCAAGTTGAGTACTGAACATAAGGTTAAACTGCCTTACATCTGTCCAGTTCCGGCTACCTGAAACGGGATCTGCTATTCCAAGTTCCTCAATTAATGTTTTTAGTTCATCGAGCCTGCCTGATGACATAGCTGTATTCAGCCTTGAATTTATTTGCTTGATCTGTTCTTTATATCTTAATACATTTGGATGTTCAATCCTGAACTTTTCTTCATCAAACTGATCTCCAAATCTTTTTTTTCCTTTTTCTACTTCCTTTTCAATTTTGGCTTCTATCCCTGACACATAATCCTCTATCAGCACGTCAGCCCTGTATCTTTTTTTTGAATCTTTATTGTCAATCAGAGGATCATTGAAAGCATCAACATGGCCTGAAGCCTTCCATGTAAGAGGATGCATAAAAATGGCTGCATCGAGCCCAACAATATTATCATGCATCTGAACCATCGATTTCCACCAGTATTCTTTAATATTGTTTTTCAATTCTACCCCATATGGACCATAATCATAAACTGCACTCAATCCATCATATATCTCGCTGGATTGAAAAATAAAACCATATTTCTTGGTATGCGAAATCAGCTTTTTGAATAACTCTTCTGACATTTTTATAATTTTTAAGCCCGCAAAGTTAAAAATAATCCTTTACAGTGATTTAAATTGATTTAAATAAATATAAAATACCATTATTCACATAAAAGATTTTTTGGATCCCAGGATCCCAACCTGTCATATAAAATATTTGAAATAAGTTCTGGAACATATTTTTTTTTATCAGGCTGATACGAATATTTAGTGAGGTATTTCCCATTTTTGCACTTGAGTAACCTACGTTAACTAAATTCTTGGGATTCTCTTAAGCGTCAGGGTAAAACCTGAAGAAATTTAACAAATTTGAAAATTTGGGATAATCCCTATTTATAGTTATTTCAGAGGTATTATTTGGTTTCCGGTAATTCCTTTAACTGACAATACTATTTTCCCAAATTCATGCAGTTGAAAAAATAATTCTTAAAAAAAATTGCCTACAATTACAATGTTTAAACAAATATATTAAATTTGAAACTTGGAAAACATGATTTAAACTAATATATAAAAAATTCATAACTTAAAAACCACTTGAAAATGAGCATGTTCAGTAATAAAAAAGAAACAGAAAACATAAAATCTGTTCCTGTAAGTACAGCTATCAATAGTCTTGTATTTGGCACTTCCGTAAAAGGAGAAGTATTTACAGAAAGCGATATCAGAATTGATGGTAAGCTGGTTGGCAAAATAGAGGTCAAAGGAAAATTGATACTTGGAGAGAAGGGATTAATTGAAGGTGATATTATTTGCGAAAATGCAGTTATTGAAGGTACTTTCAAAGGCACCATCAAAGTCAGTGACCTTCTTATGGTTAAAGAAAATGCGGTCATTGACGGAGATGTAACTACTGATAAGCTCAGTGTGGAATCAGGAGCTAAATTCAATGTAACCTGTACAATGGGAGGACAAAAGATAAAACCTATTAAAGAAAATACTGCTGGATAAATCTAATATGCAAAATTATGCCAAATATACGGGAATGGCATTTGAATTATTGGCACTGACCCTGATAATGGTTTTTGTTGGCAAAAAGCTGGATTCATGGCTCCAAACCACAAAACCATATATGGTTGCTGCCCTGGTTAGTTTTGGAATTATCGGATATTTGGTCAAACTTTATTATGAAACCCAAAACAGAAAAAAAAACAAACAGAGTCATTAATTATTTGTTTTTATTAACGATAATTTGCATAATCGGATTGACATCCATGTATTTATTTTCAGAAATTGGAAGAGACATAATACTATCTATATTTGGTCTTGGTTTTATGTTTTTATCTTCCCTGCTTTTGATAATAGCTACAAAAAAAGCCTTAAACAGCACAAATAAAATGGCTTTTATTCAAATTACTATGGTCAACGTCTTTCTTAAGATTGCAGGTTTATTGACAATTGTGGTGGTATATTTCAAGATTTTCAAACCTGAATCAAAAATTATTATTATACCTTTTTTACTGATTTATTTGGTTTTTTCTGTATTTGAAACATTATTTACATACAAAATTGCTAAAGAAAACTCCTGATCATGAATGATTTCCTGGTTATGACATCCGAAGGTATTAGTTTCGGTTTCAATGAAGATCAGATAAACAGTCTCGATCTTATCAAAAATGATGATGCCTCCTATCATATACTTTATAAAAACAGGTCATACAATATAAGCATCATTAAAAGGGATCTTAATACCAAAAAACTAACACTTCTGGTCAATGGCAGGGAATTTGAACTTTCAATTAAAGACAAACTCGATCAGAAACTGGATAATCTTGGTTTCACAGGAAAGAAAAAAAGCCTGACCGGAGAGATAAAATCTCCTATGCCCGGATTGGTACACAGCATAGAATTATCAGAAGGACAGAAAGTCAGCAAAGGAGAGACCCTTCTCATACTTGAAGCCATGAAAATGGAAAATATTATTAAAGCTGACCACGATCTTCTAATCAAATCCATAAAAGTTCAAAAAGGAGAAACTGTTGGCAAAAATCAGGTATTGCTTTTAATTGGTTGATATCAAATTATTTTGATAGAATGATGATTGCTGTTAATAGATTATATATTTTTTGAATTTTATAAATGCAAAGCCACTTCAATCAGCCATGATTCTATACTTAATACCACTTCCTATCGCTGAGGATGAGAAATATTTGCCATCGGAAGTAATAAATACAATTCATTCACTCTCCTATTTCATTGTTGAAAAAGCACGTACAGCACGCAGATTTATTAAAAGCACTGGTTATCAGGGCAGTATAGATAATCTAGTTTTTATTGAACTTGACAAGCATAATCCCGGAAAAACAGATAAATCCATACTAAAACCCGCTCTTGAAGGTAAACCTATGGGACTCATGTCCGAAGCAGGAATGCCATGCATTGCTGATCCTGGTTCAAAAATAGTTTTATTCGCACATGAAGCAGGTATAAAAGTAGTGCCATTGCCTGGACCTTCATCAATATTTCTTGCACTTGCAGCTTCCGGATTGAACGGACAGTCATTTAGTTTTGAGGGTTATTTACCTCTAAAAGATGATCAATTATCTAAAAAACTTGATTTTATTAGCAAAAGCATTAAGTCACATAACAAAACCCATATTTTTATTGAAACTCCTTATCGCAACAATCAGCTTTTTGAAAAGCTTATGCGATCCATGCCTGACAATTTTCGTCTCTGTATTGCAGCTGACATTTCTTCGCAGAATGAATTTATTCGTACCATGGAAATAAAAAAATGGAAAAAAACATCTGTTCCCGAACTGCATAAAATCAATTGTGTATTTCTATTGGGGAAATAAGCTTTCTTTCATCGGGTTAAATCAGGAAAATGATATTTATATGTAATTTAAATTCGTTCAAAGTAAGCCTGTTTTAATAGCTAAATTTAGGGCTTTAAGCAATTTATGTTTAATATTACATCTTTATTTTTTCTAGATGTTTTTTAAATATTAGGAATTTTATGGATATTGATTTGTGCATATTTAATCTAGACGGAGTGATCGCTGATACAGCCAGATTCCATTATTTTACATGGAAAGAACTTGCCTTGAAATTTGATTTTGATCTATCACCCGAATATTATGAAAAAATAAAAGGCCTCGACAGGATTGAAAGCCTCAGGCAGATAATGTCATGGGCAAATATCGAGAAGGAAGAAAAAGAAATTCAGAATATCGCAAAACTAAAAAATGAACACTACATTCAAATGATACAAATGCTTCATCCTTCCGAAATCAAACCTGGAGTAAAAGCATTCTTAACAGAACTAAAAAAACTTCATATAAAAACTGCCATCGGAACTGCCAGTAAAAATGCAGTTACGATACTTGATAAACTTGGACTCACCAATCAATTTGATACAATCGTGGATGGTTTTCAGCTTGACAATTGCACACCGGTACCTCATTTATATTTGAAATGCTGTTCTGAATTAAAAGCAGATCCTGCCCATTCTGTGGTCTTCGAGGATGCCACTAATGGTATTACAGCAGCCAAATCTGCAGGATTTTTTACCATAGGTATCGGAAAACCAGGATCATTGAATTTAGCCGATGCAGTGATCTCCAATTTCAGAGGATTCAATTATAGTCAACTATTAAACATATTATCAGGCAAATTTTCTCAAATTATATAATGAGAATGCTTAAATTTCATCAGTATCGAAACCTGCAACACATTTTTTTCAACATAAAAAATCATTTTTTCTGAATCATTTTTTTACATTCAGATAATTGACCAGTTCAAAAAAAATATTATAATACCGACATGAAATTGAAAATAGCCCGATTTAAGTACCCCAATTCCCCCAATTTCAGTCGGCATTATACCAAATTATTGGAATATTATATAAATGAATTTGGTATAACTTGTATTTGCAAGTGATTATCCTAATTTATTATACCATTTACAATTATTATTTAGTCCAATTGCATAACAGTATAATACCGATGCAATAGCTATTTAGGCCAACTTTGTTGGACTATTACAGTTATGCTTTCAGTATTACTACTTGAATGTCTAAAGATAAAGAATTGAAATATTCGACAAAATGATTTTCACATTAAATCCTTTAATCTCACATTTACGCTATTCTTCATAATAATGTGTTTCAGGTCTGCTATTAGTTCTCTTAGGATCCATGTTGAAAAAAGTATTCTCAAAATCATCTTTAAGATCCTCAGCTTTCTTTTTCAGTTTATTCCTTGTTTCAGATCCCTTGTCAGGCGCAAATAATACTCCAAGTAAAGCACCAACAGCAGCTCCAAACAACAATCCACCTAATATTTTTCCTTTAATCATCTTTATAGTTTTATAATCAGTTTAATAATAATTTTCATTCAACCCAATAACAATAATCATTGAAATTAAATTCCTGTAAATATCCAATTATCGACAAATGAAAAAAAATCACTGATAAACTAATTCTATTTAACGTTTGGATACCAATAAACTCTGTAATAAATCAGGTTATTACTGCTTACTAAAGTTTAAATTTTAACTGTTAGTTTTTGGTTTAGGGGGTTTAGAGAGTTTATTTGGCTAAGGCAATTCAAGTTCTGAATTCTGTCTTCTGTCTTCTGAATTCTGTCTTCTGACTTCTGTATTCTTTTCTCAATGCTTATGCCCTTTTCCCCTTTTTCCCTTATTTTTAGGAACAGGATCATACCCTGAACCTCCCCACGGATTGCAACTTACTATCCTTTTGATTCCAAGCCATGATCCCTTAATAACTCCCCATTCATTGATAGCCTCAATTGTATAATGAGAACATGTTGGTGTGTATCGGCAGTTTTTGCCAAGCAGCGGTGATAAAAACAATTGATAGGCTTTTATGGGCAGGATCAATATGCCCTTAAGCAATTTGTTAATAATTGAGATTATACTCATTTTTTCCATTTAATATTGCAGCCGATGCTTGGAAATTGTTCAGTACTCACGTGAGCATCTTCAATCAGTGCATCCAATGCTGCCTTTAGTTCATTCCCATCACATACTATTTCTGATTTTGGTCTGCTTCCATCAAGTCTGCCACGGTAAGCAAGTTTCAATTCACCGTCGAATACAAAAAAATCCGGTGTACATGCTGCGTCGTAAGCTTTGGCGACTGCCTGTGTTTCATCATATAAATACGGAAAAGGGAATCCACAATTCTTTCCAACAATAGCCATGATATCAGGATGATCCATTGGGTAGTTATCAACATCATTTGCTGAAATAGCTACAAATGACACACCCTTTTCCTTGTAATCATAAGCTATATTTACAATCGTCCTCATTACATGTTGCACATAAGGACAGTGATTACATATAAACATTACTACAGTTGCCTTTTCGGATTTTACATCATCAATAGAAACCATATTATTGCTGATTGTGTCGAAAAGCTCAAACCATGGGGCATGAGTACCCAATGCCATCATTGTAGATTCAGTTGCTGCCATAATAAAAATGATTTTTCTATAGTAAACTGTGATAATGGTAAATAGTTCATTAAATGGCCTAAAATAGTATTATTTCTATCTTCTGAGCAATATTTCATTCATTGTGAATAACAAAATCTGCAACTAAATCAATAAACTCATTGAAGTATTAAAATTTCAGGAAATATTCCTTTTCTCCTTCTTCAAAATCTTGTCAAGCAGGTACCTTCTCCAATATTTAATATGAGTCAGTGAAGTGAAAGAGAATATTTTGTTAAATGTTTTGTTTCCAAGGAAGATGTGAAAAATCCGGTATGCCAGAAAAATGACTCCCATGCCTACAAAAAACTGGATAAAATTGTAAATCAGGGTATAATGATCCTTGTAAAAGCTTTCAGGCATAATATTTAGCTTTACAAGAATACCAGGCAATAAAACCGGGATCAAACTCCATGCAATCCACCAGATAACAAAAGTAAAGGTATGAGATGTCTCAATTGCCCGGTGCGGACATATATTCATACATTGCATACAACTCTCACATTTATAGGTCCAGAACGGCCTTCCATCTACTGTTTTAATTGCTCCTACCGGACATTTTTCAATGCACAAATTACAGTTGTTACACTTGTAATTCACATAAAAAGTTTTTGATAGTCCAAATCTGCCATAAAAATAATAACCTATTGCTATAGGAAATACCAGCAGGTCTATTGGGAGCCATACAAATCCGGCAAACACTTTTCTCCCTGCAACAATCCTTTCTGAAAACTTTTTTAGAGTTTGTGTGCAATGTGCTTTAATTGATAAAATTACCTTTTCCCGTATGCCGGGATGTATGGAAATCCAGTTTGATGGCATATCGAGAGGCCTGTAGCCAATTATCCTGTATCCTTTAAACCACAATATCAGAGCAGGAAGCCAAAGAGCTATGCCTCCGAGACCAGGAGTGTGTAACTTGTACAATTTCATTCCGGCTCGTGTATTGAGTAGAAAGACTTTAGCCCTGCCTTTAGGAAACCTGCTTATAAACTTCAACATAACAGGTGGCGCATTAAAACCATGAGTTGGATAACAAAATCCCACCAATTCACTCTCAGCCGGATTTTGAACTTCATCAATTCTTTCAGCAATATTGATAACCCCGCAATTTAAATCTGATGTTTGAAAATTCCTGGCTAATTCTTCAGCAGCAAATCTGGCATTGCCGGTACCTGAAAAAAAATATATCGTAGCCTTTTGAAACTGACCAGGAAGCATATATATTATTTAACTTTAATTTCGCAATGTAAAATTAAAAAAAAATAACTATTCCTGGAAAATATAAAACAAATTTTTATTATAAGGGATGTATTTAATCAAAAACATTCTTCACTCACACCCAATATATAATTTTGGGTGATTTTAAATTCCTTTGCGAATTCAGCACCCCTGAAACCGTTTATATATTCATCTTTCATATTCTCTTTGGCATACTTTAGATAAACAGATGATAATGGTTTATATGACCAATGCCATTTTTCCTCATTGTAACCCTTGTTTCGGCCTGCAGTATAAGGTTTGCAAAACCCATATTTATGAGCATTGGCTTTCAGCCAATCATATATCTTCTTCCCCTCCCCCTCATCATAATAACTGTTTTCCAAAACATTAAGATCCATTTCTGTGCCCCAGTGATGACGCGATGAACCCGGCATGGAACTATATTCAAGTATACTGGTCACTTTGTCTTTGGTACTCAGTGAATCAGTAATTTTGCTCCATTTATAGTCCCAGACCCTTTTCTGGTATTCAAAATTTCTCGTAGCAGAAATGATAACTAATCTAAACCCTGCTTTATAAGCATCTTTATACATACGCAAAAATGCTTTATAAGCTTTTTTATCAAGATAAATATTTGTCTTATTAGTATATTTGTCTTCAATCCTGACAAATCTTTCATGACCGGAAGGTTCAAATTTCCCCATTAAAAAATTCAGGTTCAGATAATCGGGATAGCTATCTGTACTATTGTAATGATTCTTTTGGGTATTTTTTGATACGCCTGATTCTGATACTTGATCTTTATCCTGAATAAAACTTGCTCCCAAGGTTTCAACTTTTCCATTATTGCAGGCAATTATAGAAACAACCATGATTACAATTGTTAAATATGAAAATTTCATAGATTATTAAACATTATTACATTATATAATGTATATAACTATGTTATTCAGTTAAAGTTCATTTACTAATTTTAAAATAATTTTTTTATCAGTTGCCCACGATGTCACAAGCCTTATTACAGTCTCGTCATTATTAAGTTTTTTCCACCTGTAAAACAAGTAATTTTGTTCCAATCTCAATATTTCCTTTTCTGTCAAAACCGGAAATATCATATTTGTTTGTGGGGGAGTATAGAATTTGTAAGCTTTCTGAGCCATTGCAATAGCGAGCAATTCAGCCATTTCATTTGCATGCCTGGCAAGTTCAAAAAACAGGCCATCCCTGAACAATTCCAAAAATTGAATGCCTATGACCCTGCCTTTAGCGAGTAAACCTCCTCTTTGTTTGATTGAATAACGAAAATCCTTTTTCAATTCATCATTTACGAGGACTATGGCTTCACCCAATAATGCTCCGTTTTTGGTTCCACCTATATAAAAGCAATCCAGCAGCCTGCATAGGTCAGACATATTCAAATCCTGCGATTTTGAGGCAAGTGAAGCACCCAGCCTTGCTCCATCCATAAAAAAATAAAGGCCTTTTGATCTGCAGAATTCACTCAGGTCTTCTATCTCCTTTTTAGTGTAAATATTGCCAAGTTCAGTTGCATTGGATATATATACAATGCGGGGCATCACGCAATGCTCATCAGTATGCATTGATAATATTTCGTTTATTTGCTCAGAATTTATTTTACCATCAGAAGAGTTTATTTCGTTTATTTTGTGTCCGGTACTTTCAATAGCACCTGCTTCATGAATCGATATATGTCCTGTATTGGCAGCTATAACAGATTGGTATGGTTTTATTGCTGATGACAATGTTATCAGGTTGGCCTGAGTACCTCCTGACATAAAATGTATATCTGAAGCCCGGCATTGAAGCAATTCCTGAAGCAAAGCTGCAGCTTCAATGCAATATTCATCTTCACCATATCCGTGTTGCTGCTCAAAATTGGTCCTGATCAATGCATCCAATATCCTGGGATGTGCACCTTCAGCATAGTCATACATTAAATTATACTTCATAGGTGTGCTTTTAAAATCTGTAAATTTAAGTTGATTTCATCAATTTCAGTTATTCTTCAGCAAAAAAAAGGGAGTGTTTTTGGAAACACCCCCTTAATTTTCATTATTTACGCCGGATAGCTGATAAATAAATAACTGAGTAATACCCCTGTTAAAAGAATTATCAACCAAAAACGCAAGTCTGAAAACAAGCTTTCGTCTTTGCTATGATACATGAGTTTTGGTTTTAAGTCAACAATTTAATTTTTTAGTTTATCAAAACAATTGAGTAAAAGCAAAAAGCATACCATATGAAAAAATCATAATATATTGTTACACTATCAGTTATAAAAAATAAATAATATGAAATTTTGAGCTTTACCTATTATATTAATATATTATGTTTAAGAATGGAAAAACAGTATCATTAGAGTTAATGATTATTTATAATTTGATCTTTTTTTTAATACAAACATTAAAAATTCCAACTGAAAAAAAAACAAATATTTTTTTTTATAAAGTAAAATTCTAATCAATTATCTAAAAATATCACAAAATACACTTCATTTTTTTGTAGAATCACCTATCTGGGCTTATATTCAAAATTGTTTATTTATATTTGCAAAAATTTTCTTTGGAAAGGATTGATCTATATATCGAAAGTCTGATTTTTGCTTCAGAAAGACCTGTAACTTTCGAAGACATAAAAAAATCTGTTGAATCTTACTTTAGTGATGTAATTTCTGATGATCTTTTGTATCAGACAATTGATAATTTGAAGGATAAATACTTATCAGAAGATTTCAGCTTCAGGGTAGTTGAAATCAGCAACGGATATAGTTTCGCTACTAAAACAGATTTTCATGATATGATTGGTGCTTATCTGAAAATTATTAACAGGTCAAAACTTTCTAAAGCTTCATTGGAGACACTTGCAATCATAGCTTACAATCAACCAGCAACGAAACCACAGGTTGAACAGATTCGTGGCGTTAATTCCGATTATTCAATTCAGAAACTCCTTGATAAAAATCTGATCGAAATTTCTGGTCGTGAAGAAGGCCCCGGCAAACCACTTATTTTCATTACAAGCCAGAAATTCCTTGATTATTTTGGAATTAAATCTTTGAAAGACCTTCCTGACCTGAAAGAATTTAACCCTAACAACAATTTTGCCGGAAAAATTGAAGAAGAATGAGAAACATCAAACTGCCCAAATTTAATAAGTTTAAACTGCTATTTATTGTATTAATAATAGCTATACCCGTAGCAATGATGATTTCGTTTTCCGATGGTTTGGAGACAGAATTTGCAGACAATATTATTGAGCCCTTACCTCAGGTGATCAGAGCCCCACAAATGAAAAATTATTATAGCTTTGCAGGTGAACGAATACCCATTGAATCGTTTGATGTAATGGAAAGACTCGACAGGGAATTATTGAATAACTCATACAGCCATAGCCTAACATTACAAAGCATGAAACTTTCATACCGTTACTTTCCTGTAATTTCCCCGATTTTGGAGCAATATGGTATTCCAGAGGATTTTAAATACATGGCAGTGGCTGAAAGTGGCCTGAGAAATGTTATTTCTTCTGCCAATGCAACAGGTTACTGGCAGATTATGAAACCAACAGCTATTGAACTTCAAATGATCATAAATGAAGATATCGATGAACGATATGATATTGAAAGATCTACAATTGCCGCAGCACAATATCTTCTTAAATTAAAAAAAAGATTTGGATCATGGATAAATGTCATTGCAGCCTACAATATTGGCATGACTAAATTTAGTAAAAACATGGTATCACAAGAAGAAAATGATTTTTATGATATGAACATGAATTCTGAAACAATGCGCTATTTGTTCAGGTTAGTAGCAATTAAGGAATTATTTGAAAATCCTGGTGATTACGGTTTTCATATCAATCATACAGAAAAATACGGACAATTGGATGATTACTATACTATAAAGGTCGATTCTTCCGTTTCAAGTCTTGGAAAGTTTGCGCACGATAATAACACAACTTTCCGCTTGTTAAAATTGTATAATCCATGGCTTATATCTGATAAACTTACTGTAAAAGATACAAGCTTCTTTATTAAAATTAAAAAATAAACTTTATATAAATTCATAAATCATGCTGTCAAATGCTTCAAAATATGCAATAAGAGCAGTGCTTTATCTTGCTGAAAAAAGCAATAAAAACAACAAGCTTGGATCTGCTGAAATAGCTGAAAATCTTGATATTCCTGCACATTTTATAGCTAAAATACTTCAGCAACTTGCGAAAAAAGAACTTATTTCCTCATCAAAAGGACCTAATGGCGGTTTTTATCTTACAAAAAAAAATCTAAACCAGAAAGTTTGTGATATTTTAGATGAAACTGAGATTAAGGATGTTTTTGAGGGTTGTTTCCTGGGTCTTCCAAGTTGTGGAGATGAGAATCCATGTCCTGTACACTTTATCGTAAATGAATTTAAAAACAAAATCCTCGTCAAATTCAGACATCAAACAATTGCCGAATTTTCTGACGAAATCAGAAAAGATGGTAGCTTTCTTACTTTAAAAGGATTAGCCATTTAAAATACTGCCTGTTAATATATAAAGAAATTACATTCAACTGATCAATCGTTAAATTGAATGGTTTCATTCTATTAACAGGCAGGTGAAGTTAATTATACTACTTTTGTTCGGGTACCAAAACCTCCTTGCCTATATTGGAACGGGTAAAAACTCCCAAAACACCATTCAGTCCTAAACTCATAACAATATTATAGAAAAATGCTAAGAATCCAACTAAAAGCAATCCTCCGCATATCGCTGCAAGAATCATATAAAGATCAAACTCTCCATTATAATAAATTGTCCTTCTCAACATACCCTGCAATCCTGCCATTCCCATAAATGCACCCATACCAATTCCACCGATGAGATGTGTCCAGAAATGAATATTAGCCAGTTTCTGGCTATAAAGTTTGGCACCATTTGTCACAATAGGAAATAAAACATATATTGCAGAATACAGGGTCATGGTCAATCCGACCAAAACAGCAACATGAACATGTGGTCCAACTATCCATTGTGTATTATGAAGAATTCTGTTTAAACCTATATCAGCCTGCATGATTCCAGCCGGTACTGCAAGTGCAAAACCAAGCAATCCACCAAGCAAAAATTTTAACTCATTGGTCATTTTAAGCGGACGTGCACTCCACAGCGTAGCAAGAGTTATGTAAAATGCAAGCCCTTGAGTGATAAGTTCAATGGCAGTGACCATCTCTCCTGATAATATTTTAAGAAAACCAGGTTGAGCCTGATCAGACAACAGATGGTGTGACCAAACTGTCCAGGAAACAACCATTTCAACAAAAAGTGCAGCCCTGGCAATATTTTGCATAAATAAATCTTTTCCGGTGATCAACATTGCCAGTAAATACCAAGTGCCAGCCACAAATATCAGTACCAGTCCGTCTGCAATAAGATCCAAACCCCACCAAAACCAATTTTTATATAACAATGCATCCACAGCCGAATTCTTCAGATCAAAACCGACCAGATGTCCCACCAAATATATCAGGATCAAAACACCAGTAAATAAAATAATTCCTGCATTCAAAGCTGTATCTACAGTACCTCTCGCAATTGCAGCTACAGGTAACGAAACCAAATGTTCTTTTTGTTTATCCTTTTTAGTAAACAAATTCCTTAAGCCAGTATATCCAATAGCATCTGCAAGCAGAGCTCCTGAAGGCTGTTTAACCCATCCTTCTGGTGTATATGTTATTGTCTTGAAAATATTAACCACAAAAAATGCAGTCCCTACCATTACCAGGGCAATTCCCAATATGAAAAATGTACCCCCCAACGGACTAAATTGATTAAAATCAGCTGGAAGCGGCCAATACAAGGTATATAAAGGAGAATAATGTGTAATAAAACCAGCCATCCAAAATACAAATGTACCAACTGCAATAAGGATATTTGTCCAGTTTGCAAGCTGGAAACTCCACAATGGTTTCTTCATAAGAAAAGGAACAAGAAAAAGAAATGCTCCAAAAACCAGGGAATAGGTCGATCCAAAAATCCCCACTAAAGGATGTGCAGTTAATATTGCATAATATTGATAATCAGGAATCGCTGCAATTGGTTCAATCTGATATATCCTCATTATCATCCCTTCAATTAATGCAAAAGCATAAAATACCAAACCAACAACAACAAAACGCAATACAAGTTTTTGCATTGGTGTTAAAGATGAAGGTATAAATTTACCTTCTGCCCCATTTAAAAATGTCTCTTTGAAACTCATATCATTATATTTATTAAATTAAACCATAAATTAATCTTTTACAACTACTGCATCCTTTACTATCATCTGATCACCCTTCGGACCTGAGTATTCAGTTGATCTGATAGTAAAAACTCCAGGTTTCTCAAACTTCCATAGAATATCATTTTTGTGACCAGGCACTACCTGCATCTGAAACAGCATAGAATTATCCTCCTTAAACAAACCAAACCCATATGTCAGGTCTGATGATGTTACATCAAACAATACAGTTTCTCCGGTCTTTATTTCAAGTTTGTCTGTAGGAAGAATAAATTGGTGGTTCCTGACTTCAATATTGAAAGTTCTTTCTGCAACTATTTCACTCCTGTTAATATCCATAGGAGCCCATGGAATAGTATTGTAAGTGATAATGTGCAGGGATACTCCCAAAATACTTAAAAATATAACAAATGTGTAAAATAAAGATTTACTCAATCTGGTTGAATTTCCTTTTTTTGTAATTGTCATTCCAAACCAGATCATAACAGCAATAATAACAATTGTATAACATGTGTATGCAATTGTTTGACCCCATAAAACAATTTGTGAATCTACCATAACTTCATGATTTTTAATGAATAAAATACTTTGAAAAGCTCAACAACAAAAACCTTGGATTTCTATCATTGAAACTATTACCAAAGATACAATAAAGGACTGACTTATCTTTTTTAGTTATGGAGATTAATTATAATTTTTAATCTTTCCAAATACTTGGTCATAAACAGGCTAAATATTCAAAAGTCATACTATATTGGCTGGTTCAGTTTTTAATCCATATTATAAATCGCTTTCATTACCTGTTAAAAATATGAATAAAGCAATTGGTTTTCAATTATTTTACTATTGTGATTAAATTACCATTTATTAGCTTACCTTTGCATTTTTATATAAAAAAATAATGAACAGATTTAAACAACTTGGGTTAGGCGAACCCATTTTAAAAGCTATTGAAGATTTGGGATTCCTCGATCCATCTGATGTTCAGGAGAAAACAATTCCAATCTTATTAAATAAAAGGACTGACCTAGTGGCATTAGCTCAGACTGGCACCGGAAAGACTGCAGCATTTGGTTTCCCGCTCATTCAGAAAATAGATCCTAAAAATAAAAAAACCCAGGCTCTCATACTTGCCCCAACTAGGGAACTATGCCTTCAAATCACCAATGAACTGAAGCTGTATTCAAAACATATTCCTGAGATTTTTACTGTTGCTGTTTATGGTGGAGCCAGTATTACTGAACAATCGAGAAATATTAAAAAGGGTGCCCATATTATTGTTGCCACACCGGGCAGAATGCAGGATATGCAGAACAGAAATCTTGTCAATATCAGAGAAATAGATTTTTGTATACTTGATGAAGCCGACGAAATGCTCAACATGGGTTTCTATGAAGACATAACATCGATTTTAGCAGAAACCCCTTCAGATAAGTCAACCTGGCTTTTCTCAGCTACAATGATGCAGGAAGTAGCAGCTATTGCTAAGGAATTTATGAATAACCCCATCGAAATTACAATAGGCAATAAAAATCAGGGTCCCCAATCAGTATCTCACGAATTTTATTTAATCCAGGCTAAAGACCGGTATCTTGCTTTGAAAAGACTAGCTGATGCTAATCCAGATATTTTTTCAGTGGTTTTTTGCAGGACTAAGAAAGACACACAGGAAATTGCAGATAAATTGATAGAGGACGGGTATAATGCTGCTGCTTTACATGGTGATCTTTCCCAGGCACAGAGAGATGCAGTAATGAAATCATTCAGGAGCAGGCAGATCAGAATGCTGGTAGCAACAGATGTGGCTGCCAGGGGAATTGATGTGGAAGATATAACTCATGTAATTAATTATCAGTTACCTGATGAAATTGAAGTTTATACTCATAGAAGCGGAAGGACAGGAAGGGCTGGCAAATCAGGTACTTCAATGGTGATTATTTCAAAAAGTGAATTAAGAAAAATCAATGCTATCGAACGTCTGATAAAACAAAAATTTGAGGAAAAGCCAATTCCAAGCGGTTTTGAAATCTGTGAGGTTCAATTATTTCATCTGGCCAATAAAATAAATGATGTAGAGATAAACCATGAAATCGATACATATCTGCCAGTAATATTTGATGTTTTTAAAAAGCTTTCAAAAGAAGATCTTATAAAAAAGATGGTATCGGTGGAATTCAACAGGTTTTTGAATTATTATAAAAATGCCGATGAACTTACAACTACCTTTAAAAAGGAAAAAACAAGCTTATCATTACATTCTTCAAATGAGACTGATGGCTCTTTGAGATATTTTATAAATTTAGGATCAAGAGATAATTTTGACTGGAAAAGACTTAAAGATTTCCTTACAGCTATGCTTGATCTGGAGAGGGATGATGTATATAAAGTAGATGTAAAAGAGAGTTTTTCCTTTTTCAACACTGATCCTGAACACAAAGAGAAAGTATTAAGTTGTTTTCAAAATTTCAAATTTGAAGGAAGAAGAGTGACTGCTGAAATTTCAAAGACTGATAAAAGCGGACGAAGCAGAGAAAACAAAAAAGATTATGGTGATAAGATGGATAAGGGAAACAAATCCAGGAAAGACAGAAAAAAAAATGGGCAAGGGAACATTAATTTTTCAAAATTTGATAGATCTGGTAAAGAAAAATTCAAAAATAAATCCAGGAAAAAAAGATAACTTAAATATTGACTCCATGTGTAATAAATACAGTTATATAATTTGGATTTTTTAACATTAGCTAATTTTTAAATTTTCTAAATGGTAACTCATAATTTAGGTCAAATCAACAGCATTCTGAACACATTCATTTCTGAGTTAAGGGATAAAACCATACAAAAGGATTCGATGAGATTCAGAAGAAATATTGAACGTACAGGAGAAATCCTGGCGTACGAAATGAGTAAAACAATAAATTACAGAGAATTTGAAATAGCTACACCATTAGGAATTAAAAATATGTTACTTCCAAGTGATGATCTGGTTATATGTTCCATCCTAAGGGCTGGAATTCCACTTCACAGAGGATTGCTTAATTACTTTGACAGAGCAGAAAATGCATTTATTTCTGCATACAGAAAGAAGGGCGAGAATCATGAAGACATTATACAAGTCGATTATTTTGCATCTCCGTTACTTGAAGGTAAAACCCTTATACTTGTAGATCCGATGCTGGCAACAGGTCAATCCCTGATGAATGTGTATAATTCTCTGGTATCACATGGTAATCCTTCAAAGCTTCATATTATTTCAGTAATTGCATCAGTACCAGGAATATCTTATTTAAATCAATTTTTTGATAATTCGGTTGATTTTTGGGTTGCATCTGTTGATGAAAGTTTAAATAAGAAAGGCTATATTGTACCAGGTTTAGGAGATGCCGGAGATTTAGCTTTTGGTACAAAATTATAGTTCTGATCAATATTCAAAAAAAAAGGAGTCAAGTAAAAATCACTTAACTCCTGTAAATTTTAAAAAAAGGCAGCGACCTACTCTTCCACCAGTTGGCAGTACCATCGGCGCTGAAGGGCTTAACTTCTCTGTTCGGA
>JBLMZC010000040.1:0-44292 GCA_050258615.1 Deltaproteobacteria bacterium
AACTTCTATATTATTTTGAAAGAGAGATCAAAACACTTAATATAGAATCAAAGGGTCTCTTATATTTCTCAAGAGATATATTATTGGCACTTTGAAGAGTTAAATTTGCTTCTTCTTTTAGACCAAGTTTATACTGAGCTAAAGCCTTAAGGTCATAATATTTCAAATCTATATCATAGTTCATGCCAAATTGATTCTTTATTCCATTGTACACTTCTTCCAATTCGGGGCTGGTCATATTTCTCAATAATACCTTGGTAAGTTTTTTATAATAATAATCGTTTACAAAAATTTTATTTGGCTGTTTCATAAGATAGACCAGGGAATAAACAAATGTATTCCATTGATTATTATTATCTTCAAGGATTAGCAGAAAATATAATGAAATGAAATAATCTGCTGAATTTCCGAATAAATCACTCATATCGGATTTTATAGCATCCAAATCAGGAGACGGATTACATCCATCCGCCAACAGGTGGTTTTTTTGGTAATCTGTAAAAATCAGATTATTAATTGAATCAGCAGGGAATTTTTGAATAAAAATATTTTTGTTTTTCAATAAATAGTTTTTGTATTTTGTGTTGTCTATATTATCTATGATCAATTTCATATTTCTTGTTTCCTGCCAGTTTTTTTCCTTTCTTAAAATTTTATTTGCAATTTCAGAAGCATTTTCATTATAATTATACTTCCTTAAAACATCATAATAGCTATAAAGGAATTCTTTGTTGGTTTTGTTTAAACGGTACAAGCTGTCCATATCATCTTTTTCAACTGATCTTACGGGAACAGATTTTAACTTTTTCAAAAATGTTTCTTTATTGGTATACCCTGCCCAACTATAAATTTGTTCACCATCTTCGGTTAAGATCAAATATTTTGGAAATATGTTTACAGAATATTTTTTTAATAAATATTTGTTTTTATCAAAATCTAGTTTCAAACAAATATACTCCTTCAAAAGAGTCTCCCGTACTGTAGAATCAGAAAATACATGTTTATCCATCAATTTGCAAGGGTTACACCACACTGCACCAAAATCTACAAATATCCATTTGTTTTCATTTGTAGCTTTCTTCTTTGCAAGCTGAAAATCATCAATAAAATAATCCTGGCATGAGATTTTACTCCAACTCACTGTAATAGACAATATTATAACACAAAATATGAACTTTTTCATAATTCAGGATTTATAGTTTTTAACTTCATTGATTTTTTTGCTTATTCTTGACAAAATCAATTCTTTTTCAAAATTAAATAATTTTCTGAATATTTGCATTTTTGTTTTATACTCCTATCACCTCAGCCCAATGCTTCACGGTTCTGCCGCTCATGTCCCTGATCTGATGTCTGCAACTGAAGCCTGTGGCAAGGATAATTGCATTCTCAGGCAGAGCTGAAATTTTTGCTCCGAGCTCATTCTCATATATCTTTTTTGAAAGATCGAAATGTTCTTTTTCATAACCAAATGCTCCAGCCATACCACAGCACCCTGCATCAAATATTTCAAACGTTCCTTCAGTATTTTTCATCAGAGTTTCGAGGGGTTCCATGCTGTCGATTGCTTTCTGATGGCAGTGACCATGAATGACGTGATGTGATAAACCGGAACTGAATTTATGAGTTATCTTAGCTGACTTTATCTCATCAGCTAGAAAAACTTCAATGGATTTCACATTTTCTTTCAGTAATTTTGCTTTGCCTTCATCATCGATCAGATCTGGTATATCATCATATAGTGCTGAAAAGGATCCAGGTTCTATTACTATTACAGGAATTTTCTTTTCAAGATACGGTATCAATTTGTCTGCGATCTTTTCACCATATTTTTTAGCTTTTCTCAAAAATCCATTAGATATAAGTGGTCTCTTGCTGTCTCCAGTATTTATAAAAATGACCTTATAATTGAGATCATCGAGTAGTTTGATGACCGATTTACCAATTTCAGGTTCATGATAATTTGTGTAAGTATCGGAGAAAAGCACAACTTCCCGTCCTGTAGCCTTTGGCTTAAACTGGTTTTTACACCATCTGTCCAGATTACCTGATGCATAGGAAGGTAATATCCTTCTTGAATCTATTCCGGCAATTTTTTCAAGAGATATTCTGAAAATTCTGGTTTTCTGTATGCTGTTTACTATTCCTGCAAATGGCCCTGAAATGTATCTGGACAAAAGGTCACTGTACAGAATAAAAAATTCTCTTAGTCCGTATCCGTGCTTGTCGTATTTTTTCTGAGTGATCTCGCTTTTCAATTTTGCCACATCCACGTTGCTCGGGCATTCTGTCTTGCATGATTTACATGAAACACACAGATCGAGGACATCCAGTAATTCCTTGTTTGTCAGTTCACCTTCTCCAAGTTCACCTGAAATAGTAAGTCTGATGGCATTTGCCCTGCCACGTGTTGAGGCACTTTCATCCATGGTAGCCTTGTAGGTCGGACACATCACTCCTCCTGAAACCCTGTGGCAAACACCTACTCCGTTGCACATATTGACAAGGGTAGAAAATCCTTCTTCTTTCCGGTAATGATAGATAGTCGAAACCTCTGTTTCTTTATACTCATTGCCATATCTGAGGTTTTCTGTCAGATAACCGGCATCTACGAGTTTGCCTGGATTCATGAGTCCATCTGGGTCAAAAGCGTATTTCAGTCTTCTGAAATCTTCATATATTTTTTCACCGAAATAAATTGGAATTCCGTAACTTCTGGATAAGCCATCTCCATGTTCACCGGAGAAAGAGCCTTTGTATTCGATGGTTTTTTCAAGTGTGAAGTGTGATATTTTCTCCATTTTATCTATATCTGCCTGCAGTCGCAGATTAAGAATTGGTCTGATATGTATCACTCCTACGCTGGCATGCGCATAAAGCACCACTTCAACATTCAGATTGTCACAAAATTCAATTATTTCCTTGATATATTGATGCAAATGTTCAACAGGGATGCAGGAATCTTCAATAAAGGGAATTGGTTTTGCTTCGGTTTTTATACTCAATAATAGCCCAAGTCCGAATTTTCGGACTTCCCATACATTTTCAAAACTCTTTTCATCTGACCGGAAAAAAGGGAATGCATAAACTGAGGTGTTGTTTTTTAGTTCCTGAGCAAGTTTCTGGTGTCTTTCATGCAGGGTATCATAGTCCTCATCGATAAACTCCACGATCAGAATAGCTTTTGGGTCACCAACTATAAAATCAGAAATGTGGATTGTAGAGGGATTTGTTTTTGCTATACTGATCACATTCTCATCCATGATCTCAACGGCTGAAGGTTTGTATTCAAGGATTTTGACTACTGATTTTATTGCTTCGAGCCTGTCATCATAATGAACTACGGAAATAGAACGTTTTTTTGGCAGATCAACAAGATTCAGTTTTACTTCCACTAAAGTAGCTAGGGTTCCTTCACTACCACAGAGAATTTTAGCCATGTTCCAGGGTTTACCATCGATAAATTCATCGAGGGGATATCCAGAAACCCTTCGCATTACATTTGGAAATCTTTCTCTGATTTCATTCTCATCTTTTTCAATTATTTCAGTGAATGTCTTATATATCCTCCCTTCGGAATTATTTTGCTGTGCTTTTACTGATGCATCTTCTTTTGATACAGGACC
Organism: Deltaproteobacteria bacterium; assembly: GCA_050258615.1. GTDB lineage: Bacteria > Bacteroidota > Bacteroidia > Chitinophagales > Saprospiraceae > JADJGA01. The sequence continues at coordinate 3,627 of JBLMZC010000040.1, forward strand.
TAAAGTTAATATCTCACCAGTAGCAAGAATAATTTTAGCTTCCAATACATGATCAATAGCTTTTCCCCAGATCAGACTTCTTGCTCCGGAGGAATTATTCACAATGACACCGCCAATATTCGCACGATTAATGGTTGCTTCATCAGGTGCAAAGAATAATCCATGTGGCTTAAGAAAATCATTGAGTTCGCTATGAACTAAACCGGGTTGAACTCTTATCCATTTTTCTCCTTTATTGAATTCCAATATCTTATGCATGTATTTCGAAAAATCCATGACAATTGAATTTCCAACCGTCTGACCATCAAGACTGGTGCCAGCTCCACGTGGAAGAAGGCTGATCTTATGCTGAAAAGCGAAATTTATAACTCTAAGCACATCTTCATCATCTTTCGGAGCCACTACCATTTTTGGTTTTATTTTATATATACTTGCATCAGTACTATAAATACCCAATGTAAGTTCATCAGTGTAAACATCGCCTTTTAATCCCGTGAAAGATTCAATTAATTTATTTTCTGCTTCCATCGTTTTTTTTTTAATTTTACATCTATAAAGGTCTATTCACTCTCAAACCTCAACTCCACTAACCTCCAATCATCAACCAGCCACCAGTAACCCCATTAACCCTTCAACTTAAAAACCTTTAAATCTTTTATCTTATATTCTTCTCCGCTTTCCGGGCAAACAGCTATTCCAAAATCGTCAAAAATCAATCTCTGACCGTATTCGCTAATCCAGCCTATCTGCCTGGCAGGATTTCCTACCACCAGTGAATAAGGATCAATATTCTTTGTTACAACTGCTCCGGCACCAATGAAAGCAAATTCTCCGATTGTATTGCCGCAGACTATCGTTGCATTTGCACCTATACTAACTCCCTTTTTTATAAGAGTGGTCGAATATTCACCTTTGCGGTTCACAGCGCTTCTGGGATTAATGACATTGGTGAAAACCATTGAAGGTCCCAGAAATACATCGTCTTCACAAATGACTCCAGTATACAATGAGACATTATTCTGGATTTTAACATTATTACCCAGTTCTACTCCGGAGGCTATGAAAACATTCTGACCTATATTGCATCTTTGCCCTATTATGGCTCCTGACATAATGTGGCAGAAATGCCAAATCCTGGTGTCAGATCCTATAACTGCTCCCTCATCAACATATGAAGATTCGTGAACAAAATACTCATTTGGTTTTTCCATAATTAATGTTTGGTTAATTTATTTATGCAAATATCCCAAAATATGCTTAATTTGAGAGGATATTAAGAATAAAATATGGTAATTTAGAATTTAGCTGATTGCTTTAACCTGAAAAATTCATCAGAATTTTTCACTCTAAGAGCTGACAATCCCGAGGGCAATCGGGAGCAAAATATTGATATTCAATTAATGATATAAATTAATGCCTATTATTCTATTCCCCAAATTTGGGTATGAATATTTTGCAATTGTCAGGGTTAACCCAGCTATAAAAAATTGAATTCAATTTTTTATTGTCACAATTCACAAGAATTTTTAAAATCTTGTGAATTTTCCGGGTTAAGATTAAATGATAAATTTTTGAAATTGCATTACTGTATTAGTTTCCATTTTTCTTTTTTGACAAGTTTCAGTGTATTATAATAATTTTTACTGTCTGTATTGCCATCAAATAAATGGATTAATTGTGTTTTATGGATAATTTATATAATTTCGCATTTAAAAATTTTGGCTAATGAGTATACTTTCGCATTCCGATTTTGAAGACACCGCAACTGCCTTTTCTTACAAAACCGACAGGGAACTAAGGAAATCTTATCATATTTTTAAAGGCATGAGCAACAAACATCTTGTTAGTATTGGTTCAAATGCCACTCTTTTAGCCCTTAAATTAAAATTGCCAATAGAAGGAGTATTGAAATGGATGGTTTATGATCATTTTTGTGGAGGAAATTCTATATCTGAGGTAAAAAAGGTAGTCGAAAAATTTGAAACTTATGGAATTAGTGTGATCCTCAATTATGGTGTGGAAGGTAAATACAGTGAAGACGATTTTGATAAAACTGCAGCTTCGCTGGAAACAACTCTGGACTATGCCATTCAGAACAGCAATATCAGCACGATCAGTTGCAAACCTTCCGGTCTGATATCACATGATCTGCTGGAGAAAGTAACATCAAAAACAAATCTTACTCATGACGAACAAATAGCCTATACCCGTGGTATCGGAAGACTTCGTAAACTGATCGAAAAAGCATTTGTCAATAAAATATCAGTCCATCTTGATGCAGAAGAGACATGGATTCAGGGTGCGATAGATGAAATAGCATTTGAACTTTCCACAGAATTTAACAGGGATTACCCGACTGTAATAAACGGGGTTCAGCTCTATTTGAAGAACAAACTGGGTTTCCTGCAGGATAGCCTTGAACATGCAAAAAAACATAATTACATTTGTGCGGTAAAACTTGTGAGGGGTGCATATATGGAAAAGGAACGTAACAGGGCAGAAGAGATGAATTATAGTAGTCCAGTTTGGGACACAAAAGAGGAAACAGATATGAGTTATAACAATGGCTTAAAATTTTGTATTGAAAATCTTGATGTAATCCATCTTTCCAATGCTACCCACAATGAAGCAAGCTGCATTTACCTTGCCAATCTGATGGACGAAAGGAAAATACCGGTAAATCACCCAAGAGTAGTATCATCTCAACTAAAAGGCATGAGCGATAATATAAGTTTTGCAATGGCTGGGAGAGGATATAATGTACAGAAATATATCCCATACGGACCGGTTGGTCAGGTTATACCATATCTTATAAGGAGAGCACAGGAGAATACTTCAGTAGATGGGCAGACAGGAAGAGAACTTGAACTAATAACAAAGGAAATAAAAAGGAGAGGACTTGGGAAATGATAATTAATACTCAATACTTTTCGGGAATAAAAACCAGAAAAGTTACTTATTTGTATAAGCAGCAACTCAGAATCAACGGGATTACGATAAAAAATGTCCGAAAAATCAGAATATACAAGGTTCATCAGATCCGAAGCACTCAGACTGGGCTTTTTTGATATAGGATTTTCTGAAGCCGGTCTACTTGATAATGAAAAAACAAGACTTGGAGAGTGGCTGAATAATGGTTTTCATAGTTCAATGTCATACATGGAAAACCATTTTGAGAAAAGACTTGATCCATCAGTGTTAGTTCCCGGTGCAAGATCAGTAGTGTCACTCCTCTATAATTATTATACACAGAAAGAATTGGCAGGCTATAAAATTTCAAGATATGCTTATGGAAAAGATTACCATAAGGTTATAAAGAAAAAGCTTAAAACTCTTTTTGAAATGATAAAAATTAAAATCCCGGGAGTAGAAGGAAGGTATTTTGTGGATTCTGCTCCGGTACTGGAACGTTCATGGGCCAGAAAAAGCGGGCTTGGCTGGATTGGAAAAAGTTCAATGCTTATTAATAAAAAAGCAGGCACATTTTTCTTTCTTTCGGAATTGGTACTAAATATTGAACTTGAATACAATAACCTGCAGGTCACGGATCATTGTGGTAAATGCCGAAAATGCATTGAATCCTGTCCAACCAATGCAATAAATGAGAACGGGTATATTATTGATGCAGGAAAATGCATTTCCTATCTGACAATTGAAAATAAAAATCCAATCCCACAACATTTTAAGGATAAAATGAATAATTATGTCTTTGGTTGTGATATTTGCCAGCTGGTATGCCCCTGGAATAAATTTGCCATTGAGCATGAAGAACTGGCCTTTGTGCCCGGAATGGAACTTATGTCTATGAATAACAATAGCTGGCATGATTTGACAGAAAATAAATTCAATCTTTTATTCGAAGGCTCCGCTGTGAAAAGGACAAAATACGCAGGACTCCTGAGAAACATAAGGTTTTTGAATAATAAACAAAATCCCTGAATTGAAATCTTTTAACTTGAGATAGACTATCATTGATTAATAGTGTAAATAAAATCATTATGCCGGACTTTTCTCAAAAAAAAATGAAGTTTTGAATATAATTCCAGATTTTTATAGTTTTTGAGTTTATCAAAATACTTCAATATTTTAAAAACATTTCAATGATTTGAAACTTTTAATTAAGTTTGCATTTATGAAATTTTCTTTTAAAATAGCCATACGTTATCTTTTCGGGAAGAAAACAATCAATGCCATCAATATCATCACTGGAATTTCAATTCTTGGAATATCGATCGGAGCAGCAGCTTTGATTCTTATATTGTCGGTATTTAACGGTTTTGAAGACCTCATACAACGCTCCTTCAATGCGTTCAATCCCGATATTAAGATCCTTCCGGCTAAAGGTAAATTTATTGATGCAGACAGTTCAATATTCAGGAACCTGGAAAAAATATCCGAAATTGAAACATATTCTGCTGTACTGGAAGAAGTAGCATATCTGAAATACGGTAATAGCAGAACGGTTGGCATTATCAAAGGGGTGGATGAAAGATACAGCCGGGTAAATAATATAGACACCCTCATCATATCAGGCAATTATAAACTTTCGGCTCAAAATAATGATTTCGGAGTATTGGGAGCAGGACTTGCCAATAAGCTAGGAGTAAATCCTCAGGACAATCTGACTCCTGTCAGCATTTACATTTTGTCAACAGGCAATTCACATTCAATCGAAAGAGGCTATAAAAAAGCAGATGTCATGCCTGCCGGGAGATTTTCTGTTCCGGACGAAACCGAGATGAAATATTTGCTGGTTTCAATTGACCTGGCTCAATATCTTCTTGGCCAGGATAATAAGTATTCTTCCATCGAATTAAAGATCAGAAAAGGAAGTGGAGATATAAAGAAAAAACTCGAAGAAACGCTTGGTAATGAATTTATAATCAATGACCGGATGGATCAGGATGCAGAGCTGCGCAATATAATAAATATAGAACGGTGGGCTGCCTATGCTATAGTGACACTCACGCTTTTATTGCTTACGTTCAATATGATTGGTGGTCTTTGGATAATTGTCATAGACAAGCAAAAGGATATTTCAGTCCTTCAGGCCATGGGTGCCACAAAAAAGGCAATAAGATCCATTTTTATTGCAGAAGGAATTCTGATTTCTCTTACAGGTCTGATAGCCGGGATATTAATTGCTCTTGTATTTTATTTTCTTCAGAAACAATACGGAATAATTGGTGTCTCAGAAACAGCAATAATTGATTCCTACCCAATAAAATTAAGATTTTTTGATTTTATTATAGTATCTGCAACTGTATTCATTATTGGATTTCTTGTATCAATACTTCCGGCCAGAAAAGCTGCAGGCATACCTGCTTTTATCAGGGAAGAGTAATAATGTTTGAATGAAATTTCAGAAACAACTTATGAAAAGAAGTAAATTTTAATTTCTCAACTGCAAATTTTTTGATTCACCATCCAAGATTAAACAGGGGGTCTCCGATATTTATAACCGGGGCATTGTTGTGACCGATTATATATCCTTTTTTTGGTGAAATGATGTTTTTTGACCATTCTCCGTACAAGTCCTTAATAATACCTATGACTTCCTTTTCTTCAACCCTAGTACCAGATTTTTTAAGAATATTAAATATTCCTGACTCCCTGGCTCTGATCCATCGTGTCTGTGTAATATAAACAGAATCATGAGCAGGGATAATGTTTTCAATGGTTTTCATATCAAAATAAGACAGAACATTATTAATTCCCTGCAGTCCGGTATCAATAGCTGATTCGTCAAATCTTTTTGATTCCCCGGCTTCATAAACTATCACTGATTTACCCATTTCATGGGCCATTTTCCTTAATGATTTTGGAACGAATGGTTTTTCAATAGTAAAAAAAGCATTGAATTGCCTTGCCAGTTCCTTTGATTCGGGGCTTATTTTGGAAAATCTGACCTGTGGGAAATTAAACCGCGTATCTCCGCCGGTATGAAAATCTATTATTATATCAGTATGAGGCAGAATAAAATCAGTAAGCTTTTTGGCAATTCTTGAAGCCAGTGAACCTGTATTGCTTCCTGGAAAACTCCTGTTGACATCTTTACCTGAAGGTTCATCTCTTATGAAATTTATAAATCCAAATACATTTAATACCGGTATGGTAATTACAGTACCGCAATGAAGATCTTCAAAGGTTTTTTTTTCAACAGCCCGTCTGATGATTTCGGTACCGTTTATTTCATCTCCGTGTATTCCACCTATCAGGAGAATCCTTTTTCCTTCATTCTTTCCATTGAAAACATTTCCATATATATTTATTGTAGTGCCAGAATGAAGTTTTCCTACCCTGATCTTGAAAGGTTTGTTTTCTCCTGGCCTGATTTCAGTACCATTAATCTCCATCATAGGCATCTTTCTTTTTGTTTTCAATGTATGTTATAATGCTTTTTGCCACATTTACCCTTGTAGTGGTCTCAATACCTTCAAGACCTGGAGAGGCATTTACTTCAATCACCACCGGTCCTTTACGCGATCTCATGATATCAACTCCAGCCACCTTCAGTCCCATTATCCTTGTTGATTCCTTTGCTATCCTGATTTCTTCCTTTGTAAGTCTCACCGGCCTCGACATTGCTCCCCTGTGTATGTTTGACCTGAACTCTCCTGACTGAGCAATCCTTTCCATTGCGGCAACCAGCTTATTACCTACAACAAAAGCCCTTATATCAATACCAGATGATTCGGTAATAAAATTTTGAATGAGAACATCGTGATTGAGTTTGAGAAATGCTTCCATCAGAGTTGTGCTCATTTTTGCATTTTCCGATTTTATTACACCTTCTCCATGGGTACTGCTGAGAAGTTTTATTACTGCTGGATGAGTACCAAAATTATTGACAAATTCTTCTAGTGTATCATAATTCCATGAAATGGCAGTATCAGGTACGGGAATGCCATTGCTGGCCAGCAATTGCATTGATCCGAATTTATTTCTCGTTCGTATCAGGCTTTCACTTGACATAGTGGAAAAAATATTCATCTGTTCAAAGTGCCTTATAACAAGGGATCCATAGTCTGTCACATTAACACCGATTCTCGGAATTATCGCATCTGCTGAATTTAGTTCTTCTCCCAGATGAAAAACTTTAAAAACTCCATTTTTTATAAAAAGATCACACATCATGTAATCTATGATCCTGACAAGATGTCCCCTTTTGACGGCTGCATTATACAGGCTTTGTGTACTATAGAGAGAAAAACTTCGTGATAAGATAACAATATTCATGTGGAATTATTAAAAACCTGAAAAAAAACTAAGTATTAATTGAATTTCGGATCAATCAAAACACAAAACAAAACAAAAAAAAAGAACTGATAATAAAAAATATGTAATTACTTTTACAAAAAAAAACGACAATGTTATTAAACGACAAGAAAGTAATAAATGGCTGGGCTTTTTATGACTGGGCAAATTCAGCATATTTCCTTGTTATTTCAACTGCTATTTTTCCTGCTTATTTCATAGCCCGCACTAATGAAGTAATAGATTTGTTTGGTTATAATATAAAAAACAGTACAATTTATTCTTATGCTGTTTCACTTTCTTATCTTTTTATTGTTGTTGTATCTCCTATATTGTCAGGTATAGCAGATTATGGTGGTAAGCGAATGTTTTTTCTAAAATTTTTTACCTATCTGGGTTCTATTTCATGTATCGCACTTTTCTTTTTTACCGGTGATATAAATATCTGGATAGGAGTGGGCGCTTTTATTCTGGCCACAATTGGTGCTGCCGGAGGTCTGGTGTTTTACGATGCATATCTTCCTGAAATAGCCACAGAAGACCAGTTTGACAAAGTGAGTGCCAAAGGGTTTTCATATGGATATTTAGGCAGTGTATTGCTTTTGATCTTAATACTTTTTATTTCTCTGAATCCGGGAATTTTTGGAATTCCTACGAATTCAACATTGCCTTACAGACTGGGGTTTGCTTTCGTCGGTATATGGTGGATGGGATTTGCCCAGATCAGTTTTAAAAGACTTCCCAGGGGCAAAAATGAACCGATGGATCTTAAACTGATTGGCAAGGGAATAACAAAAATCAACAGTGTGCTCGTAAAAGTTTTAAAAAATAAAAATCTGTCATTGTACCTGGCATCGGTTTTCTTTTTCAGTGCCGGGGTGCAAACGGTAATTTACCTGGCCTCCGTATTTGCAAAGGAAGAACTGAAATTCCAGACTGATGAACTGATAATTATAATTCTTATCATTCAGCTTATTGGCATACTTGGAGCTTACATTTTTGCAGTTCTGTCAAAGAAAACCGGCAATAAGACAGGATTGGCCATAATGATCATCATCTGGACTGCAATAACATTTGCAGCGTACTTTGTACAAAGCAAAACACAGTTTTACCTGTTGGCAGGTCTTGTAGGACTTGTTATGGGTGGCATTCAATCACAGGCCAGGGCAAGCTATTCCAAACTTGTTGAAAATGATAAAAAGGAACTTACATCTTTTTTTAGTTTTTTCGAGATCATGATCAAATTATCTATAGTAATAGGTACTTTTGCTTTTGGACTGGTAAATCAGATCACCGGTGATCTAAGAAAAAGTGTACTTTCATTAGCATTTTTTTTCGTAGCAGGAGTGATATTTCTTTTAGTTTCAAATTTCGAAAAAGCTAAGAAAAAAGTAACAGAATCGGCAGAATGATTGTTTATATTAAATAACAACATCGGATATTCCAATTAAGATGAATTCAATATTTGCATATCACAAAAATAAATTTATATGAGAAAAGTACTAATTCCAACTGATTTTTCACCTGTTTCAAAAAATTCATTGATCTATGGACTTGAACTTTACAAAAATTCAGACACAGATTTTGATATTGTACATATATATCATCCATCATTTGATCCTGTCCAACCAGAGATACTAGAATCTTCATTAGGACTTGAAATGGTTAAGAAAGAAATTCTTGAACGATTTGTAAATTCCATATCCGAACTGGCCAAGGAAAATAATATTGGTATTGAAAGCAGCATAGAAGTTGGCTTTACAGTCGAAAAAATCGTTGAATTGTCAAAAGATTATGAACTTATAATCATGGGTTCTACAGGAATAAACAGTTTCATTAATCAGATTTTTGGGGGGATTTCTTCTGAAGTAGCTTCTAATTCGAAATGCCCTGTCCTTTTGATTCCTGGGACTGTGAATTTTAAAAAAATAAAAAATATCGTTTATTCTTATGATTATGAAGGAATAGATGATGCTGTGCTGGTGGATGTTGCAGGTTTTACAAGAAGATATGGGGCCAAACTTCATTTCGTACATATATATAATAAGGAAAAAAAATCAATAAGCATTGTTCTTCCTGAGAATTTTGACCTGGATCATACTATCAGTATCGTGCAGGCAGACTCAATAAGGGAGGGTCTCAGCAAATATATTGAAGATAATGATATAGATATCGTTATTATGGCTACAAAAACAAAAAACTTTTGGGAAAAGATCATTAATCGCAGCCATACAAGACAATTCTCCCTGACAACAAAAATACCTCTTTTGGTATATCATGAAAAATAGTAAAGCTATATTTATTTTATGCTTTTAGAAAAATCAAAGGATTTTTATTTTTTTAACAAAAAACCATAAAAAATATAAATGATTAAAAAATTAAAAAAAATAATTATTTATAACGCATTATTAATAAGTTGTTTATAAATTACATATTGCATTAATCTAAAATATACCCCCGAAAAAATTATAATACATATTTTTTATCGTCATATATTTGCTTTGTGATAATAAGAAAACTATACATTATTGCAATTTATATTTGATTTATGCCATAGATGATAAGTGGTTTAATATATTTTGCGTAATCTTCCCAACCTGGATATTTTTGATAATAGTATATCATTGGCATTTATTTCAGCCATAGATTTTTATTATTTTGTTAAACTGAGAAAACTACATAGATTAACCACCCTGATATTTCCATTTTGGAATAATAAATGATAATAGGAACTGGTGATTTTTCACCGTGTGTAATTATTATTTTTTAACTCAAAAAATTTGTATGAATTATTTGGGATTTAGTGTCTGTTATCAGATTACTTGATCATCCCATAACAGTATTTTTTAACTTAAAACATTGGTTCTCATGAAGAAAATGAATTTTACTTTACCCAAAGTGGTAAGGGGTTGGATGCTATTGCTCACTCTTTTACTTACCACTTTCAGTTTTTCGCAACTAAATGCTCAGTGCGTTCTTGCTATGAACGACCTGGTTACAATTTCTCTTTCTGATGATAATTGTACAGCACTTTTAAATGCAGATATGTTCCTTGAGTCTCCTCAATCCTGTATTGTGGCTGACCATTTTGAGTTTGAAGTACGGTCTGCTGACGGGCAGACGGTAATTTATTCCCGAAGTGCCAGTGTAACACTTAATTATTTGAATGTAGGAGGTCCCTATATGATCACTCTGTGGGCTGTAAATGCTACAGGAGGTGTTTTAAATGTAGGAATGGGTCTTTTCACAGTTAGAGATAAAATGCCTCCGGTTATTGATTGTCCGGACGATACTATTCAGATCAATTGTTGGCAGCAGGATACTTATACTCCACCTTATACTGATAATTGTACTCCTGCCAAAATTAAGATTACCAAGACTGATCATAAGGTAACTGACAACAATTGCACTGACCCACTTATACCTACAACAGTTTTCAGGTATATCGACAGAACATATGTAGCCACCGATGCTTCAGGAAATCACTCTGCACCATGTAATGTTGTTATGCAGGTTAACAGACTTTCTCCTGTGCAATTTAATACCTGGATACAATTCCCTGATGATCTGGTAAAAGCTCATGGAAATGCTATTTCCTGCGAAAAATCTGCTGAATACAAAGACCAAAACGGTAAATTCAATCCGCACAAAACTGGTTGGCCATTTTTGGTTTATCCGGACCTTAATCCTACTGCCTGGGAATTAGCCAATGAACCATCAGTTACTCTTCCGGGAGAGACTGTTGCTAGAAAAATAGATACTATTATTTTAAAAAATGATTGTGTCCTGGCCTGCAATCTCGCTTCTACTTATATTGATGTTAATATTAATTCCTGTCCTGAATGCGTTGAAAAAGTTGTAAGATTCTGGACAGTGGTTGAAAGTTCATGCCAATACCCTGAAAGATTCAGAACAAACTTCCAGACAATAGAAGTTATTGATCAAATTCCTCCTGTGATTATTTGTCCTAATAATGCTGTAATAACTACCAATACAATTGGAAACTTTGCTCCAACTTTAGCAGGTGACGTTGACTGCGGCGCAAGATATACATTTCCGGTGCCTGTGATCACTGACCTATGCTGCAATTGTGTGAAATACACAATTTCTGTAACTAATGATATGGGAGTTCCTATTTTATTTGCTGATACAACTGCTACTAAGACACCTGTAAAAAGAGATCTTCCTCTTGGTGTAAATACTGTGACATATACCGCTTATGATAAATGTGGAAACAGTTCGTCTTGTACCTGGACAGTTACAGTAATAGACAATACATCTCCTGTTGCAATTTGTCAGCAGTTTACAACCGTATCATTGACTTATGATGGTGAAGCTGAAGTACCGGCAATTAATTTCAACAGCGGATCCTATGATGATTGTCTGATTGACAGATTTGAAGTAAGGAGAATGGATAATAAAATTGATTGCAAAGGGAACGTTAATACCGACCCGGACAAATTCTTCCCTTATGTAACTTTCTGTTGTTCAGATGCCGGTGCACCTAATGAAATAGTTATAATGAGAGTATGGGATAAATCAGGTAACTGGAATGAATGTATGGTTCAGGTAGATGTACAGGATAAATTACCTCCTCAGATAACATGTCCTCCCGATATTTGTGTGGAATGCGAATATCCATTTGATGTTACTAAACTTGAAAACTATTTTGGTACTGTAGTGCAGGGAGAAGCAAATGTCAAGACTAATACAATCTATGGAGATTATGGATCATTGTACAATAGAAATAGTGAGAAATGTGAAAGACCAATAAAAAACTTTAAGTTTAAAGATGGTTGGGCACATGATAATTGCAATCTTACTATCACTCCAACTTATGTTGATGAAAGAAATCAATGTGGTGAAGGTAACATAATCAGAGAATTCAAAGCATCTGATCCAAATGGTAGCGTGAAATGCAAACAATACATTCATTTCTTTAATCCAAATCCATTCAATCATAATGATATTACCTGGCCGAAAGACATTACAGTTCAGGGATGTAAAGACGAAGCTAATTATGGACCGAATGTAACAGGATGGCCTGTCCTTAAAGAAGATGCATGTGATCTTGTTGCTTCTAATTATAGTGATCTTGTATATCATTTTAATGATGATGATTATGATGCAGATGAAGTATGCTTCAAGATCATAAGAAGATGGACAGTTATGGACTGGTGTCAGAAAGTAGACGGTCAGTTCAGAACATGGAAATGGGATCAGGTAATTATGATAAGTGAAACAGAAGATCCTGTTTTTACATCCAGATGTGAGGATAAAGTGGCAGAAACACTTGATTCAGAATGTAAAAAAGGATACATAGAACTTACTATGTCTTCAAAAGACAACTGCACAAAACCTGAAGATATGAAATGGAGATATCAGATAGATTTATTCAATGATGGCAAAGATCTTACGAACGATGGCATCAACCTCGGCTCTTTCGACATAGACTCAAAATACTTTAAAGCTCCAAACAATATAATTTCAGGACCAACAGCAAATGCAAGCGGAGATTATCCGGTAGGAAAACACAGAATAGTATGGACAACATGGGATCAGTGTGGTAACAAAATAGTTTGTGATAAATTCTTTACAATTAAGAGTGTTAAAAAACCAACACCTATTTGTATTGACCAGCTTGTTGTAGAGTTAATGCCAGTTGATGCTGATAAGAATGGAGTTCCGGAATGGGCTATGATAGAATTGCCTGCCAATGTTTGTGAAGGATGTTGCACAAGATCATTTCATCCATGTCCGGGAGTGAGATTAGTTTATTCATTCTCAGCTGATACTACATATAAGAAAAGAATATTTGATTGCAATGATGTTATCGACCCTGATAAAGTACCTGTAGAAATGTGGGTTTCTGCTGTATTCCCTGATGGTTCGATGACACAGGATTACTGCAGAACTACTATTGACTTCCAGGATAATACAAATTCATGTCCTCCACATCTCGGAGATATGATAAAAGTAAGCGGTGCTATCACAACTATAAATGATCAACCACTTTCTAATGTATCAATTAGTGTACAAGGCAGCGAATTAGGACCACAGACTACTACAAAAGAAGGAACATATGGTTTCTCAGTTGAATCAAAGAGGGACTATGTTATGACCCCGGATAAAACCGGTGATGACCTGAACGGAGTTTCAACCCTTGACCTTGTTTTAATACAAAAACATATACTTGGATTGAAGCCAATTACAAATCCATATTTGCTGTTAGCTGCAAATGCTAATGTTGACAACAAAGTTAGTGCTTCTGATATTCTTGCTCTAAGAAAGCTGATTCTTGGTGAAACAGGAACAATAGGAAAACCATGGAGATTTATGCCTAAGAACTATAATTTTATCAACTCTGCTAATCCTGTTGGTGAAACAATCCCTGGCTCAATCTCAATTAAGCCTGAAAAGGATATGACTGTTGATTTCTATGGTATAAAAATAGGTGACCTCAACATGTCATACCTCGAACCAAGAAGCAGTGAAAATCTGGTCTTCGTGTCAGATGCACAGACAATAGTGCCAGGTGAATTTAGTGTACCTGTATATGCAAAGGATATAAATAAAGCAGAAGGATTCCAGTTTACTTTACAGTATGATAACAGCGTGATGACTTTTGAAGATATTGAAGAAGGTGCAATGAAATCATTCGGACTTTCAAATATAGGATTGACAAAAATTGAAAACGGAACTATTTCAGTTAGCTGGAATAAAGCAGGACAAGAGCTGATAAACTCAGATGAAGCTCTTTTCATATTGAAATTCAATGCCAGCAAAACATTTGACCTCCAGAATGCACTTACTTTCAGCTCCTCAGTGATCAGAAAAGAAGCTTATGATGCAGACCTCAACGTTATGGGTCTCGAATTGAATTACAGAAATGAGATAAACGAATTCGCTTTGTATCAGAATACACCAAACCCATTCTCTGAATACACCGATATCAATTTCAGCCTGCCTGTTAATTCAAAAGGCACATTGACTATAAATGACCTTTCAGGCAAAGTTGTAATGGTGAAAACAGGTGATTTTGTAAAGGGTTTGAATACCGTCAGAATAAATAAATCAGAATTGAATACCGGTGGAGTATTGTACTACAGACTTGAAACAGAAGACAATACTGCTACAAGAAAGATGATTTTAATTAAATAAGATACTGTTATGATATATCCGGCTTGTCATTAAAAACAGGCCGGGTATTTTCAAAGATAAATTGTTTACTGTTTTTGGGATGGACTCCTTATCAAAAAGTTGATAGGAGTCTTTTTTATTTATGTGGGTTTTATTTTTATTTACGTCATAAAAATGATCAATAAAATTTGAAGTATCAAATCTTAATTGGTTTTAAGGGTTATGAAAACAGGGGTTGTCGAAGGATAACCCCTTTTCTTATTATTCATAAAGATTTTTTTGATACTTCAAAACAATTACAGGATATTAATTGTTAGGTGACAAATTTTTTATAATGAAATCAGCAAAAATTAGTTTTAAAGACCTGATAAAAAGTAAAACCCCTGTATTGGTTGACTTTGCAGCTGAGTGGTGCCAGCCTTGCAAAATGCAAAAACCGATATTACAGAAACTTGCCAGTGAAGAAGGGGGCAATATCAAGATAATTACAATAGACGTGGATAAAAATCAGGCAGTTGCACAAAAATATAAAGTTATGAGTGTTCCCACTATTGCTATTTTTAAAAGCGGGGAAATCGTTTACAGACAGTCAGGCCTGCACCAGTTATCGCAGTTAAAAGAGCTGGTAGATAAGTTTGCTGTAACTGATTAACATCTTAAAGTCAGCCGTTTTTTAATTTTAAGGGTTTATTTTTTTCAATATTGATCAGTAAGGGATTTTGTCTTCTTTTTTGTCCCAGTTATCAAATACTTGTTTAGCTTCTGAGCTTTCTATTTTGTAAAGTCTGAGATCTCTTTTTTCAATGGGTTTATATATCTGGTGATAAATATAGTCATCATCAAATCCTATCATAGCTGCATCTTCTTTTGTACAGGCATAATAGACGGCTTTAGGTCTTGACCAGTATATAGCAGCGAGACACATAGGGCAGGGCTCACAGCTTGTATAAATCTCACATTCATCCAGTTGAAAAGATTTCAGATTTTTGCATGCATCTCGGATGGCTACCATTTCTGCGTGAGCAGTCGGATCATTTGTTGAGGTCACTCTATTGTTTCCCTTTCCGACTATTTCTCCATTTTTTACGATAATAGCACCAAAGGGTCCTCCTTCTCCGTTATCCATTCCCTTTTGAGCCAGTTCTATGGCCATTTGCATAAATTTCTTTTTCTCGTTCATCATTGATAGATTATTGAGTGGTGTTTAATGTTTTTATATATTCTATTAAAATGAATTATTCATCAATGTTTATTATTTTCACATTTCATGTATATCCCAGTGGTTTTGCGATTCTATTTCATCGAGTATTTGTAAATAATTTGAATATCTTAAGATTGAAACTTCTCCATCATCAAGAGCTTTTTTTACTGCACACTTTGGTTCATTGCGATGAGTACAATTTGAAAATCTGCATTGTCTTGACAATTCAAAAAATTCCCGAAAATTGTGAGCAACATCGAGAACATTGAGATTATTGAATGAAAGTCCTTTTATTCCGGGAGTGTCAATTATATTACCACCCTGTTGCAATCTGAATAATTCTGCAAATGTTGTAGTATGCTGACCTTTACCTGAATAGTCACTTATCTCCCTGGTCTTAAGATCAAGACCCGGTTCGATATAATTTATCAATGTGCTTTTACCTACACCCGACTGTCCTGCAATGAGACTTGTTTTATCGGTTAAGTATCCTTTTAATTCCTCCATTCCCTCTCCGGTAGTTGCAGATGTGAGCACACATTTGTAACCAATCCGTTCATAACAATGCTTTTGTTCAGTAAAAACATCTATTTGCTCCTGCTTATAAAGGTCTGATTTATTGAAAACAACAATTACAGGAATATTGTATGGTTCAGTCATAAGCAGGAACCTGTCAATAAAACCAGGCTTCAGGTCAGGATAAATAATAGTAACTATCAATACTGCCTGATCAACATTACTGGCCAGTAAATGCAAAAAGTGTTTTTTTCTCGGAGATTGCCTGACAATATAGTTTTTCCTGGTGTGGATTTTTTTTATAATTCCCGTTTTTTCGGCATTATCTTCAATTTCAAAATCAACCTCATCACCTACACCAACGGGATTAGTGAGTTTCATGCCCTGAAGTCTGAACTTTCCGGTAATACGGCATTTATATCTGATATTGGAAATATCTTCAACTTCATACCATAAACCTGTTGATTTTACGACAACACCTGATTCTGCCAATGTTTCAGTTTTAAAGGTTAAATGAATGAATTGCACTGGCAATTTCCGGTAATATCTCCGGATTTTTTTCAATTGCATCCCCTACTACCTGCAGGTCTGCACCGTTAGCTGCATTTTCATAAGCTTTTCCGGCATCCCTGATACCACCCCCGACTATAAGTGGAATTTCAATGGTGGAAGACACTGCATTTATCATCTCTTTGTTTACTTCATTTTGTGCTCCGCTTCCGGCATCCATAAATATCAGCTTCAGTCCCAGAAACTGACCTGCCAATGCAGTGCTTGCAGCAATATCAGGTTTATTGGCAGGAATCGGATTTGTATTACTCATGTAGGTGACTGTCGTTGGAACACCTCCATCTATAAGCATATAACCGGTAGGCAATATTTCAAGTGGGCTAAGTTTTAGATATGGGGCAGCAACTACATGTTTGCCTATAAGTAGTTCTGGGTTTCTGCCCGAGATCAGGGAAAGAAATAGCAATGCATCTGCCTTATAGCTCAACTGAAAGGAATTTCCAGGGAACAGTACTGTCGGAATATGGCATTCATTTTTGATTTTTTCAAGCGTAGTATCCAGCATATCCGTTACTATAAGACTACCTCCAATAAAAAAATAATCCACATGTGATTCCATTGCAAGTTTCAGGGTTCTTTCGAATTGTTTCATCCTGGCTTTGTCAGGATCAAGCAGAACTGCAAATTTTTTCTTTTTACTAAGCTTTGACTCTACAAGTCCTTCATATAAATTTCCCTTCATAAAACTTTATTTATTACAAAGATATATGCAATGATTGAAATATATGCAAAATATCCGGCCATAAAGGATCAGTTTTTAAAAAAACTTATAATTTGCTGCATAAGCCGATCCCTTTCCCCACTATCCAGAATAGTCTCAAAAGGAAATCCGAATGCAACAACTTTATAATCTCCACGGTAAACAATTGCTGCACCAGCACCTGAATCGTCATATCTGAAACATGTAACAGCATTACCATCTGCCGGCTCAATACCATCAGGTGATTCCACCATATATATTTTATCCCGGAGTTCTGTATTGAAATGATAATCTCCCTGGAAATGCGATTTTACTATATCGGTATTTTTTATAATACCTGTTTTCGATGCAAATGATGTCCTCCATTTGTAGTGAAGTATTTCAGAAACAAATTTTTCAGAAATAGAATCTTTTGAGTTTATATTGTCAGATCCAATATATGATCCCGATATAAATAAATCTGTTCCATTTCTTGTCATTTCTTTCAACTTTTCTCTCATTGATTCATTGAATATCTTATAATTGTCCATATTAAATACTGGTAATGCCGTAGTTGTCTTTTCTTCACCAAAAATAATATCTGCAAAATCAAACCCTTTTATATCGAAATCCTTATTTGCAAACGCTTCATCACTGCTGCTTATGAAGGAAACCCCGGCATTCAAAATAGATTTACCATGAATGAATGGATAATCAAAGGTATTACCCGCAATTACACTTCCCTCTTTATCACTGAAGCTGGCTCCCCAGCCCGGATTATCATCATCTGTCCAGGGATTCTTAAAATTGAAATCATATGGATATCCCGTGAATGAGAAATCCCTCTTATAAGGAACTCCAAAATCTTTCCAGTAAGCAACTCCGGATATCAGAGAATCGAAATGAACATCTGGTCCGCAAATCCTGTCAAATGCATTAACTATTACAGCTTTTCTATCACTTTTTTTAGTTAAACCTGCAGACAATATTTCCGAGGGAAAACTCTCACCCCCCTTGTTAAGAGCAGTGACTCTATAGCTATAAACCCTTTCATACAGTGGAATTTCTAAATCGACAAAAGTATCTCTGACTAAAATTCCCTGATCAAATCCTCTTCCCTCTGTTCTGGAATAAACCACATAAGCTTCAGGTACAGCAGTAGGTTCTGTTATATCCAATACTGCCTTCCAGCTCAAACGAACCTTACTGTTTCCCAGCATGCTAATTGAAAAATTGGTGACAGGAAGTGGTTGAACAATATATGGTCTGTTGTCCTGAAAAGCGAGGAACTTAAGCAAAGCCTTATATATTGATCTCGAAACAATGAATCTGAACCTCGGATCTAAACCGTATTTCATATCACCAAGGTTCTGATGTGACAACAATTCAAGCAACATTGCAGGACAGTTTGGCCTCCATGCTTCTGAGTAGGGTCGATCCCAAAGTGCTCTTCTTGCCCAGTTAATGTCATACTGATCCGAAATATCGTCAGTGATCTGGGTCTGAATCATATCAGCAAAATCCCTGTTTACCATTTTTGACTGACCATTGGGAAAAAGTGTATCAGGTTTATTTGATGAGTAAATAGCAAGCGTTCCTATTACGGTGTCCCGACGGGTTATTCCCGCATCAGTATGAAATGCAAGTGCTGCATCAAAAGGTATATTTAACCCTGTTTCAACGGGTTTAAACGGTGTTTCAGGATTCCCGTTCAGGTAGTTTACCCACTCCGGCCTGGACTGATAATCATCATTATAATCATTTTTTCCCTTTGTGAGACTATAAACTGTTGAATCCGGCATGCCACTGTATTGGAGAAAATATCTTGCACCCTCCATATATCTTGGCATATTGCTCAACTTCCAGGTGAAGCTTTCAGGATCAACAAAAGTACTTGTCAGAGAGTGAATTTCTTTTTTTTGTCCGCTCAACGACCATTGATCCGGTATGATCTCATTTGATGGCCTGCGGGCTACATTACCCATGCCACCTCCAAATTTTACTGCATCTGATGTAAACGGAAATGTTGATTCAACAACAACTGATCCAATTTCGGCATTCAAACCCTTTTCAAAATAAAATGTACCTAAAAAGATCCATGTACCTGCCCCTCTGGTCTGATCAATCTGAAATTCCCTGTAACCCCCTGAATAATTCACTATATAATTTACCAGCAATGGACCCCCTTTGCCATAACTGATGTAAACCGCATAATCTCCCGATTCCGGAAAATCTGCTATATATCTGACAGAAGCCTTTTTTGAGGCATTATTCTGAATCTTCAAATATGTTCCAAGTCTGAATGGATTTTCATTGTTAAATAAAGTGTCTTTCATTCTGAATCCCTCATTGATCGTATCAACTCTGTAATATTCAGGAATAATAATCGAAGACCGGGCAGTAGATCCGTCATTATCAATAATTACTTCCTGACAATTAATATCCCTTTCCCTTGGAATAAATACATTTGCGCCAGCATTGGCAAGCATTGGATCAATATAGTCCAAAACAAAGCTCATAGGGAAAATATCTTCAACCGTGGAATGCAGCCTTGCTCTCTGCCATTCCCATCTGTCCAGTTTGGCTTCATAATATCTTCCATGGCTGTGCCATAATGCAATATTGGCACCCAACAATCCGAGTTCGGGTTCAAGATGATATTTTTTGATTATAAATGGTTTTACTGGCAATCTGACAGGTTTAAACCTTGCCTGATCAATGGATATTTTTTGCCTCAGATAGTTGGGAACCAATTCCTTCAGGTCAGATTTCCCGGCAAATAAATCAATATCATAATTATTGTATTTCCTGCCTAAAAATTTACGTATTGAAGAAATCGCATTTTCAATTATTTCCTCTCTTACCGGAATATTGGCAAGCCCCGGATTAAAACAGACTTTCAGTTTTCTTCCTTTTTTATCGAATTTTACCGAATCTATTGTGATATTACCCATACTCTGATATGACAAAAATGAGTTATTCCAGGATTTGAGTTTTTTATGTATTTTTATCTGTCTTCTATTATCAGCAGGTGACTGGCAATAAATGTTCTGAGATTCAATCTTAATTACCGTAAATAACAAAAGCAATAAAATCAACCGGATATTTGTCATAATTTTGAATTTAACAGATCAAAAAAGATTAATTAGTATTATATTAAATTAAAATCATTATATTTGCATTTGTAAATTGAAATCATAATGATAATACCATTTTATAATTATCATTAAACTGTTCTGTCATAGATGATGGTACATAAGTACAGGTTTAAATATTTTTTCATGTCAGTTCAGTATTTAAAAATATAATGCCGGCTGAAATTCAATAAATTAAAGCATATAGGACTTAAAATTATTTTACACCGGTTTTAAATACACAAGATAGGTGTTTTTTATATAATAGTTAGATTTTGAAGAAAAAACATTACAAAATAAAAAAAAAATAATAATTTTACTCTTATAAAACTTATAAATTGAGAAGCACTATCAGCATATTTCTCATTTTGGTGTACGGTACTACATTGTTTTTGCCCTTGAATCCGGTAATTCACTATGTAATTCATAAAAAATATTACAAGGAAATGCTTTGTGTTAAGCGTTACATACCAGGAAATTGCTGCGAAGGAAAATGCCAGTTAAAAAAGGAAATTAGTGCTTCAGAAGATAATTCACGTAGCAATTCAACTATTCCTTTACCTAAAAATCAAAATGAGGTTTTTTCAGTATTTTTTTTAATTGGTAAAGGAATTATCAGTTCTATGATTTTTATATCTGATTCCAATATAGAATATATCAATAAGTCGGTAAAGAAGATTTTCATTGCTATCATTACACCTCCTCCAAGGCAATAATTAAAAATATAGTGTTTTGTTTTTGTAAAATGACCCGGGTAGTTGATCCAGGTCAATTTCCTGCATTTTACTATCCGGGAATTTTTACGGAGTCATAAGCAAATTGATATTTATTGTTTCAGGTCATTAATTATTTAAGTTTGACCATGACAATATATGGTAATTCAGTTGAAACTGAATTTTTTAAATAATCTATAAAAATAATAATCATGAAAATGAAAATACTATATATTCTATTTCTGGCAGTTGTATCAATCCCTTTAACAGCTCAGAATTTAAATGGAAGGATATTGGATAATAAAACAAAGGAACCAGTTGTTGAGGCGAAAGTAACGGTCCCTGGCACAAATAAAGTTGCTATATCAGATCAAAATGGTTTTTTTAATATAAATACAGAGATAGGTAGTATTATTGAAATTGAACATCCTTTCTACAAAAAGGTCAAATCAGAAGCTGGTGATTCAGTTGTAATTTATCTGGTTTCATCAGTTATCAACCTTGAGGAAATCATTCTCAAATCTGATCCTGTAAATGATATTACCCATAGCTTTGTTGTAATGGATGATATTAAAAAAGGAAGTCAGCCACGAAATTCTGCAGACCTCTTTAATGATATTCCGGGCTTCAGTATTCAGAAACGCAGTGCCATGGCTTCAGAGCCTTCATTGAGATCATTCAGGTATGAGCAGATGAACATAAAATTTGATGGTTGTACGAAGATTATTAATGCCTGTCCAAACAGAATGGATCCAATAACCTCTCACATAATACCTGAAGAAGTCAATAAAATTGAGATAATTAAGGGGCCATATTCAGTACGGTTTGGTCAGACATTCGGAGGAATAGTCAATATGATTACAAAACAACCTGTACCGGAAGACTACGGATTTCACGGAAATATTGAAGGTGGTTATGAATTTAATGGCAGCAATATAGCAGGTAGGGCAGAAATATTGTATGCAAGTGAAAAATTTGATATCACAGCCAATGGAGAATACCGTGATTTCGGGGATTATACTGATGGTAGCGGTTTAATTGTACCTTCCGGGTTCAATACGATAAGTTATTCAGTAAAAGCTGGAATAAATCCGGCATCAAACCATAGATTGCAATTGGACTGGAGACAAAAATTTGGAAAAGACATTTTACATGCAGGCTTGCCAATGGATTCACCAAAAGACAATAGTTATTCTGCCTCCATTGACTATAGGATAAATAATTTAAGCAGGTTTATAAATTCTGTGACGCTCAAGAGCTATTACTCATTTGTTGATCATATCATGAACAATTACCTACGCCCCAATTTTGTAAAAATGGATGCTTCAACTCCGGTAACTTCAGGAACAACAGGCGGAAAACTCGAATTTGGACTTTCTCCTTCGGAGCGTTTATTTTTTTATGCTGGAATTGACCTTAATAACGAAAAAAGAGAAGGCAGCAGAACCAGAATTATCAAGTTAAAGCCTGATGGAACTCCATTTCCAGAAACCAGCAGGCCCGTAAAGGTAGATTCGGTATGGCAGGATGCATCTATAATTGATATAGGTTTTTTTGTTGAAGGAACTTACAGATTGGCCGGTAATTTTTTTGCTACGGCTGGACTGAGAACGGATATGGTAAATGCAGAAGCTAAATCACCGGCCAGTGGATTCAAGATAAAATATGGGACAGGTTTTGAAAGTTCATCTGAAAATACTTTCGGAGGAAATTTGTCATTTAAATATAATCTTAAAAATACTCAATTTCAGCTCGCTTACGGACGTGGAACCCGTTCAGCATCAATGCTCGAAAGGTATATTTATCATTTAGCTGTAGGAGCAGATGGTTATGAGTATGTCGGAAATCCTTTTTTGAAAGCAGAAAAAAATAATCAGATTGAGATTTCTGTAAGCCACAAAAGCAATAGATTCAGCTTTGGAAGCAGCATTTTTTATTCTATGATTGATGATTATATATCTGCTGTTTACAAAGATGGAGATAATAACTTTAAAAAAGTCTTTGATAATCCATTTCCATTTGCAAAACAATTTGTTAATGTAGATGCAGAACAAATAGGAACTGAGGCTTATCTGAATATCATGCTCTTCAAAGGACTGGAATTCATTTCAAATATAGCTTTTACTAAGGCAGATAATAAAACTTTCAACGAACCACTCGCACAAATAGCCCCGATGACTACACGTCTGGGACTAAAATATACAAATAAAAAACTTTGGCTTGATCTCAGAAGTACTATAGCTTCAGAACAGGACAGACTGGCAGGTAGTTTCGGTGAAAAAACTGACACCCCAGGATATTATACACTAGATTTCAGGGCAGGCTACCAGATAATGCAAGGACTGACCATTGGTGGTTCAGTACTGAACATACTCGACGAAAGCTACTATAATCACATGAATTATGTATATTCGAATACAAAGACTGAACTTACCGGTAAAAAGATACTTGAGCCTGGTAGGAATTTCAGTTTCTATATTAAATATAAATTCTGAACCGACAAGGTGAAAAATTCTGATGAATTAATCAGGTTAAATCGACCTTACATTTTTATTCATACAAGGTGTATCTCATTTTTTAATTAATTTTGGGATACACTTTTTTTTAAGGAAATAAACCACCTAAAAATATAAATTATTTTTAAGCACTCAGAAAAACCCTTTTAATATTATTCAGTGGGTACTAATATTGTGTTTTTTATTGTCATAATTCACAATATTTTTAAAACTAATGTGAATTTTTCGGGTTAAGGAAACTGCCCCTTCGATTGAAGTTATCCTGAGGTATCAGGTCATCGAGATGTACCTGAAATATCATTTTTGGGCTTGTCAGGAAAGTTGTTAATCTAAATTTTACAATCATTAATACCAAATAAATAAATAGAAAATCATAATTTGTCGAACTACAACGAAAAAGTGAGGCTCCCGAGGTACCAGATATTCTAAATAGTGCAGATACAACATTTCCTGATTATAATTTTTACGTCCTTGCATAATGCAAAGATAACGAAAAACAATATGCGTATGTTGCGGGATTTCAATGCACTATCGTTTCAAAGTTGCACAAATGTTTCTTTCTTGCACAATGTATCAACCTACCACAAATGCCCGCAATTATTGCATATTGTATGTTATAAGCATTTTATTTATTTGATTTATATGTTTTTATTATCAAATTATCTTGTTTTTTAAATACCTAAATTATTAATTTTGAAATTTAAATTTAATTAAATAAAACTTCCAATAAACTGTCAATATGAACATTTACTTGATTTTGAAACTCTTCATATGAAATAGGTATCATTCTATTTAAATATAGAAGCAATAACCCACTAACAACATATTTAAATTGAGACTTAACTATTTCAACTTTTTCAGGTCGAATTAAGTTTTGATTTATGCAGTAATTTAATTCTTCAACATATATATCATCTAACGAATTTGAAATTATATTTATTGTCGTTTGTTTATTCCCAAAATCCCCCATCCTTTCAATATAAAATAATTCAAAAATACTTGGATATTCAATAAAATAATTAATGTAAGCAATAATTTTTGCTCTAAATTTTTCCTTTCCTAATAAATTTTCTTTTGTTTGATTTTCAACAAATAATTTACATTCTTCATTAAAATCATTTACGCAGTAAAAAATTAAATCATTGATATCTTTGAAGTAATTATACAAAGTAGTGTATGAATAACCTGCTTGTTCAGAAATATTTCTTACACTAATACTTTTTATACCTTCACTTTTTAAGATTTCTTTGGTTGCTCGAATGAAATATTCCTTCATTCGCTTTTCTTGAATTTCTTTGTTTTTCATGATTACAATATTTATTATTTAACAGTGCAAATATAATTAACACTGTTAATATTTACAAACATTATTCGTGAAAAATTTTGAATTTCTTCTAATAAACATATTATCCTATATATATCCTGTTCTTTTTAAGCTTTTTATGACATTCAATAAATTTAAATATTATACTTAAAATCGTTTTTTTGCTTATAACATTTGTATATTCACCATTGTGTATATTTCCATTATGTATGCAAGTTAAATTTATTAATTGAAATATCCAAAGGGCTGGAGATTTTTTTATTATTTAATTCAATGGTTGTTGTGTATATCTCGGTTGTTTTCGGTGAGTTGTGGCCTAACATTGCTTGCACATGCTTAAGATTTACATTGTTTTAAATGCAATGTGATGAAAATGAGTGTCTTAGGGTATGTACTGTTGCCCATGGATTGGAATTGGTTTCATCTACTGCTTTTCTGAATATTTTTCCTGCGCTTTTGGCACTATATTTTTCTACATTTTGACCTTCAAATAGCCAATATGCTGGCTAATGCTCTTTATAATATTCTATCAAAAGACTTTATAGATGAGTAGAAAGTATTGTTTTACCTTCCTTTTTACCCTTACTGTCTTTTTTAAAAAATAAAACCTTTATCACTTCTTATATATTATTGAAAATGCAGAAGTTTTGAGAGATATAGGAGCTGGATGCGGAGCAGAGGCTGTCCGAACAGTATTGACAATGAACAACATGGATGCAAAGTGGACACCAGGCAGACAATCCGGGAGAAAAAGAAAGGTTTAATATATCTTGCCGGTAGTTTTCAAGCTGAACTGAAAGAGCAGAAAATTTTAAATTTATGTATTCGTTTTCCTGTAATTCCAGATAGCAAGTACATTAATACCAAAGCCATATGCGAGAAGTATTACAAAATGCATTTTCACATCGGAAAATGTGCTGCCTTTGAGCAGAACCATACGCATAAACTCGATAAAATACCGTACAGGATTGAACAACGTAATTTTTTGTGCCCAGACGGGCATACTTTCAATGGGAGTAAATAGTCCGCTCATCAGAATAAAGATCATCAGGAAAAACCATGCAATGAACATTGCCTGTTGTTGAGTATTGGAAACCGTGGAAATGAACAGGCCAATACCTAAAACCACAGGAAGATAAACGGCAGTGAAAGCATATACCAACCAGATACTGCCAACAAACTGCAGATTGAAGACAAATTTTGCTATTAACAATCCGAATGTGAGTTCGAAAAAGGCAATTATAAAAAAAGTAAACAATTTGCCTAATATCAGTTCATGTTTTTTGATAGGTGTTACATTGAGTTGCTCAATAGTGCCGATTTCCTTCTCTCTGACCAGAAGCATTGCAGAAACGAATGCTCCAATAGCAGTTATGAGCAGGACCAGAATACCGGGGACCATAAATGTGGAGTATTCCATTTCGGGATTAAACCAGTAAGAATACTGTAGATCAACCGGCAATTGCTTCAATTTGCCTGTAGTTTTTGTTAAGTACTCTGAATTGAAATTTTGGATAATATTATTCGAATATGCACCTGCTATACCTGCTTTCATACCATTAACAGCATCGATTTTAAGTTGCAGTTGCGATTTATCATTGCTTAAAAAATCTCTTTCAAAATTCTGAGGTATTTCAATGATCAGGTCCACTTTGCCTCTTGAAAGTTCAACTTCTCCTTCTCTGGAATCAAAAGAACTATTTACAATTCTGAAATAATCAGATGCTGTAAATCTTGAAACAAGGTCGTGCGATAATCCGGATTGATCCTTATCTACTAAAAAAAGATTAAGATTTTTTACTTCAAAATTTGCGGCATGTCCCAATATTATCAATTGCAATATTGGCATCACAAACAGCATTGGAAGAATAATTTTATTTCTTTTAACCTGAAGAAATTCCTTTCTTAATATTATCAAAATCGTTCTCATTCGAGTCTTATCTTATATTTTTTTACACTTAAAGCGATGAAAAAAATCATCATTCCAAATAATATCAATGATTCTTTTAGAACTACAGACAACCCAACTCCCTTAATCATAACACTTCGAATTATTATTAAAAACCATTTAGCAGGAATGATATGACTCAGGTATTGTAAAATGACAGGAAGACTTTCAATCGGATATATGAATCCTGATAAAATAATGATTGGAAGTAATAAACCAAGTAAGGAAATAAAGAGTGCGTTTTGCTGTGTATTTGAAACTGTAGATATCAAAATTCCCAGAGATAAAGATGTCAGAATGAATAATATTATCTCGGAAACCAATAACCAATGATGTCCCTGCATAGGTAGGTGAAAAACAAAAATACCGAGCAAAATAATACTAACTGCATTGATAAATGCCAGTAAAATATATGGTAGAACCTTTCCGATGATAACAACTATGGGTTTGACAGGAGAAACGAGCAAAACTTCCATTGATCCTTTTTCTTTCTCCCTTGCAATAGAAATTGAGGTCATCATTGCAGAGATTAGGAGCAATATTATGGTCATTGTGCCAGGAACAAATAAATAAACTCCTTTCAATTGAGGATTATATTCCATTTTGGTGATTACTTCGATTCCTTTAATTTGAGATTGCTGAGTTTGTTTTGAAGAAATATAATCTGCCAAAATTGCAGATGTATAGCTTATTAATGTGGTGGCTGTATTAGGGTCAGTAGCATCTGCAATAATCTGAATCTGAGGAGATTGTTGGTTGTTAAATTTTTCACCGAAATCATTTTCAAATACTATTGCAAGTTTTATTTTTCCTTTTTTAAATGATTTTTCAACTTCACTGACATCAGAAAGGTACTGATATAATTTGAAATATTCTGTAGATAATATTTTATTGCTGATTTCCTGTGTTACATTGTCTTTTGAATTATCGAGAATAGATATTTTTGCATCTTTGATCTCATTGGTTATTGCAAATCCAAAAAGTATTACAAGAACGACAGGCATTCCCAGCAGAATTATCAAAGTTCTGGTGTCTCTGATAATGTGAAAAAACTCTTTTTTTACAAATGCCCAAAGTACCTTCATTTTTTTTTATTTTCAGTTAAACAGTTAAACAGTTATCAGTTAAACAGTTAACAGTTATCAGTTAAACAGTTATCAATTATCAATTATCAGTTATCAATTATCAATTATCAATTATCAATTCTCAATTATCAGTTATCAATTATCAATTCATTTTTCACCCTCTTGTTAATTTTACAAATACTTTTTCCATATTTTCTACATTCATATGCTTTTTAAGATTTTCGGGTGTATCCATAGCTTTAATATAACCATCGACCATGATTGATACCCGATCGCAGTACTCTGCTTCATCAAGATAGTGGGTTGTAACAAAAACGGTGGTGCCTTCATGTGCAGCTTTGTAGATCAGCTCCCAAAATTTCCTCCTCGTTACCGGATCAACTCCGCTTGTGGGTTCATCAAGAAACACAACAGGGGGGTCATGGACCATAGATACAGCAAAAGCCAGTTTCTGTTTCCAGCCTAAAGGAATTTCGGCTACTAATTTGTTTCTGTAATCAGTCATCTCCAGTTCGGTAAGTATATTATCTATTTTATGGCTGATATTTTTTTTCGGCACTTTATAAATTCCTGCATATAAGCGGATATTTTCAAATACTTTCAGGTCGTTGTAAAGCGAGAATTTCTGACTCATATAACCGATGTTGTATTTAACTTTTTCAGGATGTTTTTTTACATCCCAACCAGCTACCATAGCTTTTCCTGAGCTTGGCACTGAGAGGCCTGTAAGCATTCGCATTGCCGTGGTTTTTCCCGCTCCATTTGCTCCAAGAAAACCAAAAATCTCACCTTTTGAAACCTCAAATGAGATATCATTGACTGCGATGAAATCACCAAATTTTTTAGTCAGGTTTTCTACAATTACAATATTCATTATGTTTTCATTCATCAATTCGTCATTTTTGAGATGAAACAATCTTCTATATTTGCTTTAATAGATTCGGTAATTGTATTTTGACCTGAAATCCCTTCTATCATGATATTTAATTCTGATGGTTCAATTTTACTTTTAGTGGTTACATGGATAGAAGTACCAAAAAAATAGGCGTATTTTATAATTTCTAATTTTCTGATATCTTCAAGCAAGCTATAGAAATTTTGAGCTTTTACAGAAAATAACGGATCAGAAAAATTCGATTCTATCACATCGGGCCTATTGATTTCCATTATTTGTCCTTTTTGCATCAATGCCACCCTGTCGCACCATTGAGCTTCGTTCATATAAGGTGTGGAGACTATAATAGTAAGGCCTTGTTGTTTGAGATTTTTGAGCATTTCCCATAGCTCTACACGTGAAACTGCATCTACACCAGTTGTTGGTTCATCTAAGAGAAGCAATTCAGGTTTATGGATCAGAGCACATGACAGTGCAAGTTTTTGTTTCATCCCTCCGGATAATTTCCCTGCTTTCCTGTTTTTGAATGGTTCAATTTGTGAATAAATATCTTTGATCAGTGAATAGTTTTCCTGTATTGTTGTTCCAAATATTGTAGCAAAAAACCGCAGGTTTTCTTCAACGGAGAGGTCTTCATACAAAGAGAAAACTCCAGGCATATAGCCTATATTTAAACGAAGTTTTTTGAAATTTTGTAATAAATCTAATCCACCTATTTTAACTTTGCCAGTATCTGGTAGTAACAATGTAGCTAAAATTCTTATCAATGTCGATTTTCCTGCCCCGTCAGGTCCTATGAGTCCGAATATTTCACCATAATCAACCGATAAACTTATGTTATGCAATGCGTTGACATTGCCATACGATTTTGAGATATCATCAATATTTACATAAATTTTACTCATTCTATTTCTTTAGTTAATACATGTTATTATTCTTTCTTATCAGCGTGTTCGTGATTAGTTATTTTAGCACACGGATAACACGGATAAGACAGATTTTTCACAGATTATTCTTTTTTTTTTATTAACAATTATCATTTTTAATTCAGTGTATATCTGTAGCATCCGTGTCGTCCGTGTTCTTTTATTCTGCACTGTCAGATGCTGACTTAAACCTCACTTCACCCGGCATCCCGATTTTCAGAGAACCATCATTTTTTACTTTAATTTTAATAGCATATACCTGATTTACTCGTTCTTCTTTTGTCTGAATTGTTTTTGGAGTGAATTCTGCCTTGCCCGAAATCCAAGTAATAACCCCATTCATAGACTTGTTAGTTTTTTCGTCCTGATCAATCAATACTTCTACCTCTTGATTCAGTTTTATATGTGGCAATTGGGCTCCCGAAATATATGCTTTAAGATCCAGGCTTGACAGATCTGCAATTTTATAAATAGGTAATCCTGCTGCCACGACCTCACTTTCCCGTTTAAATACCGATAAAACCTGACCGTCAATCGGATTTATCAACTTACTTTTCCTGATTTGCTCATCGATTTGTTTTATTTGTTCTGACATGGGAGACTTTTGTGCAAGTACACCTCTATTCAATTCACTATATTTTACTTTGGTTGCAGATATTTTTTTGTCCGTAAGATTTATCTGCGATTCGATGTCGTCCATTTGTTTTTGTGTAGCAGCATTTCCTTCAATCAGGTTTTTAAGTCGTTTTTTCTCATTCTGCAGGTAGGATTTTTGTTCGAGAAGAACAGCTATTTCTGGTTCCTGATTTTGAATTTTAGAATCCAAAGCGGCAATATTAGCTATTATTACATTCTTTTGTTTCAGCAGTAGCACAGTATCTATTTGCCCTATAATGTCTCCTTTTTTAAGTTCTTGCCCTTCTTCAACGTCAAGAAAAATTAATTTTCCGGGCATTTCAGAAGATACAGTTACCTCGGTAGCTTCAAAATTTCCATAAGCATCAGATTTCACATCATTATTGCTGCATGATATGACAAAAAACATCAAAATTGTCAATGATAGATAAGATAGGATTTTCATATTATATTTGTTTTAATCGTTCAATAGAATTTTATATTTCCACTCAGCTTTTTTTAATTCAGTTTCATGAGTTGCTGAATTTAATTCTGCAATATTTTTTTTATTTACTTCTTCAAGATATGTATTAATGGTAACTATTCCATTTTTATATTGATTTTCAGTTGTATTCAATATAACTTGTTGATTTTTAATTATGTCTTTGTCAAATTCCAGATTCTTTTTCAAGCCCTCAATCTCCAGTTTAATTTTATTTGTTTCAATTTTCATGTTTTCATCAAAAACAGCTTTCTGATTATCAATACTTTCTTTTTCAATTTTCAATTTCTGTTTTTCTATATCGTTACGTTTCCAATCCCAGATGTTCCATGATAAATTCACACCACCAATGGCAAAAGGTGCAATGTTTTCATCAAAGAAATTGAAGGGATTTGGGTAGCCAACTCCCGCTTTTGCAAATAATGCAACTTTTGGTTTGTTTTTAAGATCAACGAATTCCTGGCCTGCTTCCAGAATATCTTTTCTAAAAGTGAAAAGTTGCAATTCAGGTCTTTTATCCCAATTTTCGGATGTAAATATTGCTTTCGAGTCTTCAAAATCTGCATTTATAAAATCTAAACCGGTCAGATCTGATAATGCAGAAATCAGGATAG
The DNA here is from genome assembly GCA_050258615.1 of Deltaproteobacteria bacterium. Taxonomy (GTDB): domain Bacteria; phylum Bacteroidota; class Bacteroidia; order Chitinophagales; family Saprospiraceae; genus JADJGA01. Next base: position 35,262 of record JBLMZC010000040.1, read on the forward strand.
ATCTTTTATTTGAAATCACTGATTTGTTCTGATTTAGTTTAATCAGTTCAATTTCCAGTTTGTCAACATCACTTTTAAGTATTGTTCCATTCTCAAACATAGATTGAAGCATTTTTTTTCTGGAATCGAAATATTGAATGGTGCTGTTGATAATTTGATCCTGTTTGTCAAGCAGCAATACTGAATAATATAATTCTGCAATCTGATTTTTTAGCTGAAATAACTGAACTGTAGTACTCTGTTTGCTTATACTGTTTTTTATTTTTTCGTTTTTTACCAAAGCCTTTGAAATACCTCCATCATATAGCAGATAATTGGTCTCTAAGGTTGATTGAGCTTTGTAAAGCGGTAAACTGATAGGGTCGATGTTTGGAATCGGAAAATCAAGGTTGATATTTTCACTTTGCACAGATACTTGAGTGTTCCAGGTTACCAGAGGGTAATTTTGTTTCCGGATTGATTCCAGAACTGCTTCTGTATTTTCATCATAAACTGCATACTGCCTTGTTAAAGGATTATGATCTATGGAAGCATCTATTGCCTCCTGAAGTGAAATTATTTTATTCTGCGTCATGCCAAATCTGAGTAATGTTAAGAGCATTAACAAGGAGAATAAAAACTTTAACCATTTGGGTAACATATTCATTTTTTTATCGAATTAATTAAAGTGTCTAATACAATTTTTTTTCGTAATCGTATATTGTAACTGAAATTTTCATCATCCATTCCGGTGACTTTTTGTACAAGAGGTTTCATCAGGAAAGGATATAACATTAAAGAGAGAAAGTTAATAATAAATTGGACAGGTTCCATTCTGGTATCTTTCAATTCTTTCTCATCAATAATCAAAGAAGCAATATTCAGTATCCTGTTGTAAATATCAGCCTGCATGATGATATCGACAAATAGATCTGTATTGGAATTCAATTCATTGATTATAAATGCCGGCAGCCTCGGATTTTTTAGAAGAAACTCAATATAAACATCGATTATAAGTTCGAGCTTCTCCGAAAATGAAACATTCAGATGCAAAATTGAATCGACTTTTGGAAACAACTCAAAAGTGGTCATTTGCATGACGTTCACAAAAAGCATTTGCTTGGACTGAAAATAATAATGTAACAGTCCTTTATTGATATTAGCCCGTGAAGATATATCCCTCATAGTAGTGGCAGCAAACCCCTTTTCAATAAAAAGCTCTTTTGCTGTATTCAATATTTTTTGCCTTGTATCTTCTTCCATATATAACATTTACCCAATTGGGTAATGCAAAATAAAGGCAAATAAATATACTGACCAAATAATTTTAAAAATATTTTAGTCAAACGGGTAAATTATTTTAAAATCTAATTTTTAAGGATTATATAAAAATCAATTGAATAGTCCCACGTTTAGGGGGGTCGCTGGTTCGAATCCAGTCATCCTGACTATATAATCAAAGAGTTATGAAGGGTTTCTTCATGGCTCTATTTTTCTTTGCACAAGTTGTTTTATTTTTGTCGGGAAAATACTAATCCATAAAGACTTTTGCTCTTGAAAACACATTCATTATATTCCTGAAATCATCAATATTCATTTCATAAAATACATTGTCAAACTTAAAAATGTATTTAATATCAGCATTATTATTTCTCTGCATTGAAAAACTGCATTTATCAACCGAACATGTAGTTATTGTTGTTTCTTTTAAATTTTCATTATTAGTATGTATAAACATAAATGCAGAAGAAATGCAATTGTAAAAATCTGAAAAAATTGATCTATCAATTATCATTGAATTAACATCTTTATTTGTTTTACCTTCAACACTGACTGAAGAACTATTGCCTGACAATAACCCAAGAGACATTCCTCCCAAAGAGGCACTCATTCCTGTCACCTCAAATGAAGTATTTGTAATACTGATATTTACAAAATAACTCGTATCTGAATGATTTAATTCGTATTGTTTTACGAGGTCAACAGATATTTTTGAACCAACTTTTGAAAACAAAGGGACTTGTGATTTATTAACTGAATGAAGTACAACATTCACAATCTGACTTGAAATACTATGTATAAAAAATATGAGGATGAAACTAAATAGTAATGATGTTTTCATAATAATTTTTTGAATAAATATTAATTAAAAAATCTTACGGACACGCAACCGGCATAGTCTGTAAAGAATTTCCCACCATTTTTATCATAAAGCATTGACCATTATAATTCTTAAAGATGATACCTTTCTCAGGATTGTCGATATAAATAGCTCCATTAGAAAGATGTAGCTCTGTTTTAGGGTCATTGGTGTTGAATCCAACTTTTGGAAAATCTTCGCAAGCATCACCAATGCCATTGTTGTTCTGATCGGTCTGAAATGAATTGGGAACTGTGGGGCAATTATCAGAAGTATCAAAAATACCATCACAGTCCCTGTCTAATGGTTCACAGGCATCACCTATGCCATTATTATTGCAGTCTGCCTGGTCCGGATTGCTATGAGCAGGACAATTATCGCAAATATCACCTCTTCCATCATTATCGGCATCTGCCTGATTCGCATTTTGATTATTCGGACAATTATCGCAAGCATCTCCAATGCCATCTCCGTCATTATCAGATTGATCAGCATTAACCTCCTGAACACAGTTATCACAAACATCTCCTTTGCCATCTCCATCAGCATCTACCTGATCCGGATTAGCTATGGTTTTACAATTATCATTCAAATCAAAAACCCCATCATTGTCCGAATCCTGACATGCATCACCAATACCATCGCTGTTCCAGTCTGATTGATTAGGATTTGAAACCGCAGGGCAATTATCATTTGGATCAAAAACTCCATCCTGATCTGTATCTGAATTATAATCGCATATATCACCTATCCCATTATTGTTTGCATCAGCCTGGTTTTGATTTGCCGTACAAGGACAATTGTCGAGATTATCATTTATTCCATCACCGTCTGAATCTGAACTGTTGTCACATTTATTACCAATTCCATTACCATTGCAATCTGCCTGGTCAGAATTTGAGACTGAGGGGCAATTGTCAGTAAAATCATTAATCCCATCACTATCTGTATCCGGAGCAGCACCACAGCTCTGTTCAACTTCAGATACTGAATTGCAATCTGGAGCATTATTGAAAATATTAACTCCTCCACTTCCCTCCCAGATTCTGTTGCAAATTGGTTCAATAGAACATGAGGATAGAAAAGGATTGTTCGTTATATTAAGAGAATTTAATCCAAGATCATGGTCAAATCCGGAAATGCTGGATAAAAAGTTATTATCGTAAATGCTTAAGCCACTACAACTTTGAAGATTTTGAAAACCAGCAATATTAGTTAGTAAATTAAAATTACTTATTGATAAATTACCTTGAATATTTAATAAATTGCTGAATCCATCTAAAATTGTGAGAATATCATTTCCAGCAATATTCAGGTTTCCATTTATATTATTTAAATTATAAAGATCAGAAAAATTTGATATATTTCCATTAAGAAAAATATCTCCTCCAACACTTTGCAAATTTAAAAATCCGTTTAATTGGATAATACCAGGTTTATGTCTCATGATATTTAAATCTCCACCAATAGTATTTAGATTATCCATTCCATAAGTTGTTATTAAAGCATCACTTTCTATAGCTAAATTACCACCTATTGAAGCAAGATTAGAAAATCCAGACAGATTTGTTGAATGTGAACCTAGAAGATTTAAAGATCCTCCAATATTATTTAAAGAATTTAATCCACTGTAATTGGTTATACCACTTCCAATTGTTAATGATCCTCCTATATAACTGAGATTATTCAAACCATTTATATCTGAAAATTCTACACTTAATAATAAGGAACCACCAACACTTGTCAGATTATTTAAACCTGATAAGGAATTCAAAGAAAGCACATTCAATATCTGTACATTCCCATTTATCTGAGTAATCTGAATAAGAGAATCAAGATTCGAAATGTCGTTACCTGTAATCCCTAAATTTCCATCTATGATAGTACAGCCGGGATAATCTGTAGGAAATGCATCGACCTGGGCCTGTGTGCTGAATACAATAGCGACCGGGATACAGTTTTGGGCATTTATACTTAATAATACTGAAATAAAAACAGACAGGATAAGAATGGCTTTTTTCATTGCTCAAGGATTTAAAAGATAAAATTAAAAAAAATCCTTCAATAAAAAAAATAAGAATCAAAAAGTACTAAAAATTAACATATTAAGAAATATTATCAAATATCAGTTATTGAGTAATCATAGTTATATAAGTTGACTTTTCATTATTTCATTTTATTCTCACCATTGGCTTCCTATGTAAGTAGTGCTTAACAAAAAAAATTAAAGCGACAAAAGGACTTTATACTGAGATTGTAATTTCTTATTTGTACTTTGTCACCTGTCATTTAGTATATTTGACAAAATCGATAGCTGGCAACAAATGCCACTGATTTTCAAATGGATAGCTACCATAGTATAATTTTCCACCTGGGCCCGGTTTACATTTTTTTGTGATGTTCCAGAAAGCCAAACCTGTTAATTAGCCAAAAAATCCATTTGTATTGCCATATTCTTCCTTGAAATTTTTCTTCTAAAATGGAAATAAAAATAGCTCGGATTTAATATAATAATCAAATAAATGCCGATGCAATAGCTGTTTAGGCCAACTTTGTCGGTTCATGTCGGTATTATTACAGATATGTTTTCGGTATTAAATAATAGCTTACTTTAACCCTGTTATAGCATATATATATTGGTTAAAAGCACTATCAAATTGAAATCCGGTATTTCAATCCGGGGATTTTTAGGGGTCCGGTCCTGTGAGTTCGTATATGGTCCTTTCTCAGACTATCATTTTTACAAAATAAGGAAACTGGAGCTCCCACCAGTTCCAGTCGTGATTGACATCATGACCCCAGAATTCAATGTGTGCAGGTACATTTTTTGCTTCGAATATGTTTTTTAAAATATATGTATCTTCTACCATTGTTTCCTCCCAGGCACCCTGACCGGTACATATTATGATCCTCGAAGACCGGTATTTATCGAGATACCAATTGTCATTCAGTCCAGGCATATAAGCCAGTGGTGAATTGAAATAAACATTGTTATCCATGTAGTCCCCCACAAAATGCCTGGCATGGTAATTGCCGCTCAATGCAAGTGTACCTCCAAACACATCGGGATGACGCAGGAAAAAATTAACAGCATGATAGGCTCCCATACTTGCTCCTCCGGCTATAACTCTATTCTCATTACCGGTAATGTTTTGTATGAATGGGATTACTTCATGAATAATGTATTTGTCGTAATCTTCATGTCTGGCTGCTCCAGCTGAAGGGTGGGCATTATGATTGTGCCAGGTTTCGCTGTCAACACTGTCCACACTGAAAAAAATTGCTTTTCCATCATTAATTTCCTTTTCAACGGTTTGAAACATTCCACGGTTCTCAAAATCAAAGAACCGGCCATTTGAACAAGGAAATATTAAAAATGGAGTCCCTGCATGTCCATGTATAAGCAGTTCCATTTCCTTTCCAAGGTGATCACTTTGCCATTTTTGATATGTTCTGTTCATTTTAATCTGTTTTTAAAATATAGTCTATGTATTTTTTTACTCCGGAAAGATTTTCATTCCTGACAATAATACCGTAATGACCTAAAGCAGGGCTTAAAACATCCGGAACAGGGTGATGAAAAACCAGATCTTGTCCACAATATCGTTGTATATTATCAAGGTTATTTACGTATTTGAAACGATTTTTCCGACCGATATAGCATGTATAATACTTCCTTTTATAATCTGAATTCACAGGATGTCCTGTTACTACCTTAGCCCATTTTTCATATATGTTTATGTCGCACGAATAATTGAACACGTCAGTTGTAAAACCACCCGGAGGACGCATATTTACCTCAAGGGCGACAATAGAACCATCATCTTTCCTGAAAAACTCAAAATGAAAAAATCTTCCTTTAAGATCAAATTCCTTAACTATTCTTTTTCCTGCTTCAGTAATATCTTTAGGGATTTTTCTCTGGGTGTAATAATAAACATTCAGGTCATCGTTGACAATATCCATAATGCCGCGGCAAAAAATATTTGATGTATAGAAAATGATTTGTCCATTTTTATCTGTAAGACCGTCAAAACTTTCTATTGTGCCATTGATGAACTCTTCGAAAATATATGGTGTGTCAGGTTTATTACTGAAAAAGGCCAGGAGTTGTTTATCGTCGTTTATCCTGAATGTAGCCGAAGCTCCGACCCCATTATCGGGTTTGGCAATTACAGGATAGTTTACGTCTTTAATAAATCTTTTCGCTTCTTCCAAAGATGATATGACTTTTCCTCTTGCCACAGGAACGCCTGCTTTTATAAATCTTTGTTTCATTCCGGATTTAAGTTTCATATCTCCTATGATATCGTTTTTAACTCCGGGAATATTAAAATCTGTCCTTAGATTAGCTTCAGTCATTAGCCAGTGTTCATTGAGGCTGTCAAGATGGTCAATCCGGCCATGACGGTGGATAAAATATCCTATTGCTTTCACTACTGAATCGTAATCTTCCAGATTCCTCACCATGTAATAGTCATTGAGGGCGTTTTGCAATTCGGGTGCCAGTTGTTCAAATGAGACATCGGCAATACCCAGGGTGTTTGCCCCGGCTTTTTTTAGTTCAGAGATAAACCAAACATAATTTGGTGGAAAATGTGGGGAAAAGTAAACAACATTCATGTGCTGAGTTTTATGAAAAAAATAAATAAGTTACTAAAATACAGTACAATTGAATCAAGAAAAGAAACACGAGGGTATTTATTCGTTCAATTCATGGACCAAATTTACACATTTTAATAATTCATCCAAATCCTGATGCCGGATTATATATCCGTAATTTCCCATGGCAAGGCTGAAAATTCCACTGATATAATTGTGAAATACGAGTTTTTGACCTAACATTTCTTCGATTTGTTGGGTTGAATACTTGTAATTAAATCTCCATTTTCTTCCCACGTAGGCTACATGATATTTTCTATAAAAATCACTTCCAAATGTATTCATGGTAACCATATTTGCCCATTGTTCATAGATATCAATATCGCTTCCAAAGTTAAACATATCGGTAGTATATCCACCCGGTGGCCTCATATTGACCTCAAGAGCAATTAAGCTTCCTTCATAGGTACGGAAAAATTCAAAATGAAAAAACCTGCCTTTAAGGTTAAATTCCCTGAATATCTTCATTCCCATTTCCTCCACATCAGCTGGTATTTCACGAAAACTATAATAGTAAACATGCCGGTCATTATTTACAACTTCCATTACACCATCACTGTAAACATGTCCTGTACAATACACAAGATTTCCAAATTTGTCAGTGAGGCCATCAAAAGTTTCTATTCTTCCTGAAATGAATTCCTCAAAAATATATGGTTCGGGAGGTTTATTCTGAAAGAAGCGTTCAAGCCATTCTTCATCACTAATTTTATATGTATTCACTGCCCCTACGCCTATATCCGGTTTGGCAACCACGGGAAAACCTGTTTTGCTGATGAACTCCCGTGCAGAATCAATGTCATCTATTACTTTACCCTCTGCAACCCTGATACCAGCTTTTTTGAATCTCTCCTTCATTCTCGATTTATATTTCATATCGGCAATAGTGTCATTCTGAATTCCTGGTATATTAAAATCAGTTCTGAGTTTTGCTTCAGTGAACAACCAGTATTCATTCAGTGAATCCAGATGGTCTATTTTTCCGTATTTGAATGAGAAAAAAGCCACTGCCCTGAAAAGTTCTTCATAGTTTTCCATATTGTCAACCTGATAATAATCAGTTAAAACACCTTTCAGTTGTTCAGGCAAATGATCAAAAGGCAAATCTGCAATTCCAAGCACCTGAACTCCTCTGTGGTAAAGAGCTGCAACAAATGCTATGTAATTCTCAGGAAAATGTGGTGATAAATAAATAACATTCATATTTTGATTTTTGGGTAAATAATTTTATGACATTTATCGAAAATGATCCGGCAGAATAATTTCCAATTACACAAAAAACAAGAAAATTATTCTTCGAAACTCGTATTTTAACAAATGTAAATAAAAAGATGTTCACTTAACCGGTCTTCCTTCCGACTTTTTATTTTTAACAGACAAGCGATACAAATTACGAATTACGAATTACGATTTTTAACTGGCTTACTGATAACCGACAACCGATATGAATTACGATTTACGAATTACGATTTACGATTTACGATTTTCTCTTTTTAACAGGCAAACTGACAACAGGCAACCAACAACTGATAAACTGACAACTGACAACCGATACAAATTACGAATTACGAATTACGATTTTTGATTTACGAATTAGGGGTTGAAAAGGTTGAAGGGTTGAAGGGTTGGATGGTGGATAAAGACTTAAGTTGTAATTAAAAGCTTTGGATTCCCCTTTAGGGGCCAGGGGCTGTGGTGGAAATATTATGAATTATGAATTACGAATTACGAATTACGATTTTTAACTGGCTTACTGATAACTGACAACCGATAAACCGACAACTGACAACCGAAATAATTCTCCATCCCCTACGGGCAAGCTATACGGACAAGTTTCTCAATTCTCCATTTTCAATTATCAATTCTCACTTTCCCCATTCAAGTGCTTCGATCCTTTTTATCAATTCTCCAATCAGTTTTTGTTGTTCAACGTTTTCGGTTTTCAACTTTTCGATCATTTCCTGTTGTTCCTGAACGGCTTTGACCAGGGGAACGACGAAATCGGAATAAGCCATACTATAAAGTTTTCTGTCATTTTTGGGTTTGCTGACACCGCTGAAATCATATCCGGATTGCTGAGCTGCCAGTTCAACCTCCTGAGCGAGGAATCCGCTGTGTTTTATTGACTCAACTTCATATTTTTCATCGTACTGACTTGAATCTATCGTACCGGTGATCTGATCCATTTTATTTTTATCAAAATGAAATGTCACCGGTCGCAGCCTGAGAATAAAATCGATACCCTTTACA
>JBLMZC010000041.1:0-88228 GCA_050258615.1 Deltaproteobacteria bacterium
ATTTATTTGTTTAATTTTGAACCCCATTTTGCAAACACTTATTTTTAATTTGTCTAAAAATTTCTCTACTTTTTGTGCCGCCAAAAAGTAGCAATCCCGACAGTTCCGTCGGGACGTGCGATCCCGACCGAAGTGTCGGGATAAACTCGCAAACCTTTTGTTGATTGTAAAACAGTAAGTTATAACTATTTTAATTACGAAAATTTTACCTACAAGGTTTCGGTAAAATTTCCTGCATTCTCCAGCTCAAACTCCCGATATATCGGGATCGCACTGTCCTTTCGTTGAATTTTTAAACAACTTCAGTATCTTAACCGGTGTTATACCAAATTCATTTATATAATATTCTAATAATTTGGTATAATGCCGACTGAAATTGGGGGAATTGGGGTTCTTAAATCGGACTATTTTCAATTTCATGTCGGTATTACTAATATTTCGCTCCTTTGGAGCTTTCCTCTGAATAGTTAAAAAAAAAGCTGTTTTCAAAACAGAAAACAGCTTTCCAACATAAAAACACTTACACTATTTTTCGATGGCTTTGCCATTGAACTCCCACTCTACATAACCTCCGTCATAAAGTTTAACGTTTGGATATTTCAAAATATCAGTCATTGCAATAAAATTGACAGAAGCTTTTACACCTGTTTTGCAATATACAATGTAGGTCTTATCAGCTGTAAGGCCTTTTTCATCGTGTATTTTTTTTATTATTTCTGCAGATTTATAAGAATTGTCTTCATTAAGCAATGAATTAAAAGGAATATTGATTGCTTTTGGAAGATGGCCTTTACTGTAAGCTTTATCACCAGTCTCAGTTCCTGAATACTCTTCCATCTCTCTTGCATCAATGATGACAACATCAGGTTTTGTTAATAATTCTGATATTTCAGCTAAGCCAACAGAGATCATACTGTTCACTTTAGGGTTAAATGTTTTAGCTTTTAGCTTAGTTGGCTCTGAAGTAAGCGTAATTCTTGCATCTCTCCATTTATTATTGTCTTTATGCAATAATTTAACATTCGTTGCTCCCAGATACTTAAGTAACCAGAATACCCTTGTAGAGTATTTTTGGCTTCCTTCATCATAAACCAAAACGGGATCATTTTCTCCAATTCCTTTTTCACCAAAAATTTTTGCCATGTTTTCAACTGATTCCATAAGTCCTTCAACTTTACCTTCTTTTTGGTTTAGTTCTTTATAAGGTAAATTGATGGCTCCTTTAAGGTGTGCTTTGGCATAAAGGTCGGGTTTGCTAGCATCAATTATAATCAATGAAGGATTCAACTTGACATAACCTGCAAAATCCTTAGCGTCAATGACATCTGATTGTGCAGTCATTCTTATTGATAATACGAAAAATAAAGCTATAATTCCAAATAAATTTTTTGCATTCATTTTATTATTTTTAATTAAAAAAAAACTTTGACAGAATAAAAACATTATAAATGATAAAAGAATTTATTCTTTTTATGATTTAACAATTAATTAACCTGATACTATTTTATTACTGCCTGAACCTGTACGAGTAATACATCATTAGGTTTTTCCACCTTGGCTGATTCTTCTGCATTGTACAGGTAGTTGACTTGCAGTCTAGTCCATTCATTAAAGTGATAATTGAATCCAAAAGTCATGGTATTCTGAATGTCATTTACTGAAGCAGCATCAATATTTGGGTCATATGTTTCAAATTTGAAAACTGGTTCAAAATTCCATGGTGTTTTATATAAAGCAGTGAAAAAATATCCGTTGCTTTTAACTGATCCCTGGTGAACGACAAGGGGAGTACCGTCGCATCCACCACCAGTTGTATAGGAACCTTCACTATTACTTGAAATGTATTCTCCCAGAACTGTAAATCCAAACAGATTAAGTTTCAGATCAAATCCGAGTTTTGTCGAATAATCATCTTTTTCCAAACCTGCTAAAGATGGGGTCTTCCCATATCTGAAACTGGTACCTGCAGAAATAAAATCAAATGGATTTAAGCCTAAATGACCAACAAATGACTTTCTGTTATTCTTGTCGACGATATTTCTTCCTTCTCCATTCATAATAGCCAACTGATAACTGATAATATCCTTATTTTTTAAGCCAAGAAATTGCTTCTCACCTGTTCCACCAAATATCATGAACCCAAAATCTCTTATAGGTCCGGCAAGCTGATCCACAACTTTTGATCTCTTGACAGTATATAATTTATGACATCCCATAAGCTGTTCAGCACTAAACGGAGATTTAAACTGTCCTATTGAAGCGTTGATATAAGGAGCAAACCTGGTGTAGGAAACGTAAGCATCAAGTATGCCAAGATTCCTTTCTGGAGCGTATTCCATCACAAAGTAATATTGAAAATCGTAAGGAATATTTCCCATAGCCCCAAACCTTGCTCTTTCAAAGTAAAAGCTGCTCTGATCCTTATCTTTTGTCATTTTAAAATCCTCACCGAGGAACTTGTATTCATAAGTTGGTTGTATGAAACCGAACCATTTTATTCCATCACCTTCACCTGGACCTTCACAACCCTGTCCATTTGAAGTTTGAGAATATAATGTCAATGCAATAATAATAATACTGAAAATTATTTTTTTCATATAATTTCTTTGTTTTATAAAAAAAGAGCCTGGAATTCAACCAGGCTTTATTTAGTTTTTCAAAATTTATTTTGGAGGGAAGTAAGTCCCTGATTTGTCATAATATCCAAAATTATTTGCACTTCCACTGCTTGCACCTTTCCATGTTTTTGTCGGAGAACTGTCAACTGTACCATTAAGAAGTTTAGTATAAACTATACCATTGGCTCCAAATAACATTCCTTTTGAATTAGTATAACCCATTACATGTAGCCAGGCTGAGACCATACCTGATTGTTGTCCGGTATAACACCAAATAACGTTTTGTGCTTCAGGATCAAGATACTTTAAACCATCAAGTTTCATGTCTTCATATAATCTGTAAGAACCCTTAACATGACCGAATGCGTCCCATGAAACCAGGGGCCAGAAATTGTAGAAAGTATAATTTTGAGGACTTGCAAGAGCATCTGTCTTGGAAACATTCCATGTCAATGACAAAGCTTCTTTTATCTGCTCATCAAGAAGTTCTTTTCCGGTTGTTTTTTCGGATTCAATGACTGGTTTTGAATATTCAACAAGAGCAGGAGGTGTGCCAGTTGTTTCCCAGTTAGGTGTGGTCAGATCCAATGCATTGGTATTCCACGGACCTGCAAAATCAACATGCCATGATGCCATACCCCACTTCAGTGTATGAGCTGTGTAGCCGGCTAATCTCAATAAAATGGCTGCCCTGGCAGCTGTTTGTCCAGTGTAGCACACCATTAATATTTTTTTGCCATTTGCTTTGGCAGCTTCATCCAATATGCCTGTAAATGCTACATTATGAGCATCTTTAATGTGACCTTTGTCAAAGTCAGCAGCACTTCTGATATCAATAACATAGAAATCAGGAACTGAATAATCTGCTTTGTTGATGTTAATACCACTACCACCAACTACACAACCGTTCATTAGAGTAGAAAGCTCCAGATTATTGGTTTTCATGTACTCTAATAATACATCATAGTTTTTGTTTTCTTCTTCCTTTTTGCAACCAGTTGTAAGAAACAATGGCAGGAAGGCTAATACCATAATAAAAGATAGAATTTTTTTCATGTTATAAAATTTTAAAAATTAAAAAAAAATCAAATTATATTTTGAGAATTTATCTTTTTTATATAATTAGAAATAAAATATTCTGCAAAGAAAGATAAGAAAATGTTTTTGATCAAGGATTTCATTTTGCTATTGTACAAGAAAAAAATTGATTAAAATCAATTAAGTATTTGATTTAAAATAAATTTTGTATATTTACATTTTAAATTAATAATATGGCCACTTGTATAAAAGATATTGACCATGATGTTGCTTTTGATTACCTCAGTGATGAAGAATCCTCATTCCTTGAAAAGAATAAATCAAGTCTTAAATATAATAAAGGAGAAGTGATTCTAAAGCAAGGTACATTTGCAAATAATATACTTTTTGTTAGAACAGGATTATGTAAAATCTATATTCAGGGTACTCAAAAAAAGGTCATTCTTACATTAAAAAAAGAGAAAAATTTTCTCGGGATTACCAGCTTGTATTATGATAAAAAACTGTATCTGTATTCAGCTTCAGCTATTGAAGATTGCGAAATAGATTTTTATGATAAAGAATCATTTAAGCAGGTAATGAGGAATAATGCACTTTTTTCTAATGAAATTGTGAAATATCTTAATTATAATAGTGTAAAAATATATGGGAGAATAGCCTGTCTCGCGGAAAAAAATGCCAGGGGCAAGGTTGCTGATATGCTGTTGTGTTTTGCCAATAATTTATTTGGTTGCCTTGAATTTACGGTTCCACTTTCAAGGCAGGACCTTGCTGAATTTGCAGATCTTTCGATGGAAAACACAATCAGGATACTGAAGGAATTTGAGAAGGATGGGCTTATAAGTGTCGATGGGAAGACTATTGCAATACTTAATGTTGAGGCTTTGGAGAGAATCAGGCAATTCGGGTAATTACAAATTACATTTTTCTGACCTGTTGTATATCATACTTTTATAGTTACCTTTTATCATTCTATTCAGGAATCCTGAGTCAGATTTGTGACAGTAAATACATTTACCTGCCTGTAATACTTTTTCCTGAGTTTTTAGATTAAGTGGTTTAAAGTTGTCTCTAACTGAATATCTTTTATTCTTTTTATGATCTTTTAAAAACCCTATCCATGAATCCTGTGGAAGTCCATCATACTCTGATTGAATATAATCTGGCACAAAGCTCCATTTTGAAGTTTGTCCTGACTTTACTAAATTTAGAGTCCCACTACCATATCCTAATGAATACGGATCAAGATGACATGATTCGCAGGTCCTGCTTTTATTGCTTGTAGTATGAGGTGAAACAGGTGAAAAATAACGAAAGAATTGTTTTTTTTCTTTTGATTTGGGTTTTTTAAAGGAGTTTTTATCCAAAGTCATTATCATCCCCGGTATTGCCGGAGTTATCGTATAGGAATTTTTTGTAATTTTCATTCCCATAGCCGGTGAATAGGCACTAAAATCATCAATATGTTCGATCCATTTCCCTGTACCTTTGATATCTGCTTTTGGCTGATATTCTGTATGACAACCAATACATCGGGGTGCCCAGGCTGAATGACACATGTTGCAGGAAAGATTTTTATGAACACGGTCTTCAGAACATTTTTTAGGTGTTTTGTTGAGTCTGTGCATTTTACGGCTGTTCTTTGATATAAGAAATGCATTATTGTTTTTGTCAAAGTAAGTATTTACGAGTGGTATATTCTGATTTTTAGTTACAATATATTCTTCTGATTGCAGAGTGTATTTTCTGGCAGCGATATCAAGGTTTGAGATAATATCGATATCCATAAAATTAATTGTATTGAATTTGCCCTCAGGATGGCAATCAGTACAAGCTATTTTAACAGCCTCAGAACTATGATTATAAATATTACTATCTCCCATTACTTCCTGCGAGCTATGGCAGTCAATACATAATAAACCAGCCCGGTTATGAATATCTTCTCCAGTATAAATAAACAATCTGCCATCGGATAAATTCCTGTATTTTCCTGGTTTAGCTAATTGTTCCTTATTGGTAAGATCAGATTCTGCCCATCCTTCGTAGCTGGTAGAAATCCTCGATGATCTGCTATGACATCCAAAGCATCTGTCATTTCCAATTTCCAGATCGACTGATGGATGGAAATTGTCATTTATATCAGGTGAGTGTTTTTTATAATTTAAATGGCATGCCAGACAACCTCCGCCCCTCGAGAGGTCATTTATTGCTGCATATGAAGTTTTTTCTTTTCCAAGGTGGCAATTGTCACACAGATCTCTTATATGCTGGTCTGCAGCTGAATTACCCAGATCTGTCATTCTAAAATGCTTATCAATATTGTCAGTCTCTCCGAAAACATAACGATCAATACTTATTATACCACTATTTGTAGTCATAAGCGAGTTTCTGATTCTGGCTAATTCATTGAAATGACAATTTGAAGATGAACAAGTCAGGTGTGCATTGCTCAGATTGCCGGGAATTAAAATCATACCTTTATGTGATTTGTCCTTATCTTTTTCTTTCCCGTTGCCAAGATGACATGAAGTACAACCTATTTTTGCCGGATCATGTCCTCCTGATAATCCTTTCACATTATTATGGCAATCAAGACAAGTTTCTTTTAAAACATAGTTTTCAAGCTTTGCAGGTTCATTTTTGCATGAAATGATTCCTGCAACAATAAAAAAAAATAGTGTGATTATTATGCAATTCTTTTTCAAGTGATAAAAATTACTTTGGTGATTTGCAGAATTTGAGATTTCAAAGATAATGAAACTAATAAAATATGATAATAAAACCAATTATTTTTTCAAATGTACCTTATCGTCATTCTGATAAATCATTAATAAATTTATAAAAAAAAACCCGGGTGACTTTTACCCGGGTCAAAAATGTGTGATATGAAAATATGAATCTTTATAATGCAAAAAAAATGCTATTTGATTTAATAAAAAAAATCCTTATATCAATTGTTCATGAAAAACTACATAAGCATGATTTAAGCCGACAAATCCATTTTTTGTAATTATTGAGAGAGCCTGATTATTTTTATATTATACTAGTTGTCAGAAAGAATTCTTCCATTGATTTATCCGGCATTAGTATATGAATTTTCCTGATTGGTAGATTATTGGCATATATAAGACGAAAAAGGATTAATTTTATATTTTAAAAGAAATAAAATGCTGCCAATAGATAAAAAAAGGTTCAGAATTCCTCTGCATATTTTGTTCTGGTTCTCATATCTGTTCATTTTTTCATTGCTCAATACCCTCAATTATCCGGATGTGTCCCTTCCGGAATTAATGATCAGAACAGGGATTTATTCATTGCCGATAGATATAACTGCTACTTATTTTACTATTTATTTTTTGATGCCGCAATTTTTATATAAAAGAAAGTATTTCACTTTTTTGGGATTGTTTATATTTTCAGCAGCATTTTTCATTATTCTGACCCAGATTTCAATGTATTATTTATATGTGCCCAGATATTATCCGGATAAAGCATTCTTTCATCCATTTTGGGACTTTCCATACTATTACTATATTGTGGCTACCTATTCAATTGTAATTCTTGCTGCTTCAATCAAGTTGGCTAAAAGATGGATAATTTCAAAAGACCGTGAATCCGAACTTGTGAACCAAAGCCTGAAAAGCGAACTTTCAATGCTGAAATTACAGATAAGTCCCCATTTCCTTTTTAATACACTTAATAATATTGATAGTTTGATTTTGAAAGACAGTGAAAAAGCATCCGAAGCAGTAATAAAGCTATCAGAAATAATGCGGTACATGTTATATGAATCTCAACAACAGAGTGTGCCTCTCGAAAGAGAAATTCAATATCTTCAAAACCTGATAGAGCTACAGCAACTCAGGCTAACGAAAAGTAATTTCATACAAATGTCAATTAAGGGCTCTGTTGATAATAAGCGTATTCCGGCACTTCTTTTTGTGCCATTCATCGAAAACGCAATTAAACATTGCGACAAAAATGTTGATTCGCCGGGAATTATTATCGATATCGAAATATTTATAAATGGATTGAAGTTTGCTATTTCAAATTTTATATCAACTACGAATTATAAAGACCCTGAAGGGGGTATCGGGTTAGCTAATGTAAAAAGGAGGCTGGAGCTTTTATTTCCCGGAATGCATAGTCTGGATATAAGAAATGACGGTATTAAATTTGAAGTGGATTTGATCCTTGAAATAAAACAGTGATTATGATAGTGAAGTGTATTATTGTAGATGATGAACCTCTTGCCGTAAGCAAAATTCAGACATTTGTAGAAAAAACTCCTTTTCTCGAAACAGTAGGAACCTTTCATAATGGCCTGGAGGCATTGGATTTTATGCAGAATAATGAAGTTGACCTTGCATTCCTTGATATCCAGATGGATGAGCTTACAGGAATTCAACTTGTTGAGGTTCTGAAGAAAAAACCACTGATAATTTTTACAACGGCTTATGAACAATATGCACTTAAAGGATTTGACCTGGATGTCTGTGACTATCTTTTAAAACCTATTTCTTTTAACAGGTTTCTTCAGGCGGCCAATAAAGCATATGATCTTTTAGCAACAATTTCAAAAAAGGATTATAACCAGATAATAGGATCTTCGTCTGAAATTTCAACAAATTCAGTTGAGAAAAAAGACTTTATCTTTCTGAAGACAGAATACCGGATGCAGAAAGTGATGTTTGATGAGATTCTTTATATTCAGGGCATGAAAGATTATTTGCTTGTTAAGACCCCAACAGCTAACATAATGACAATAATGACCTTTAAAAAACTGGAAGAAATGCTGCCCCCAAATGAGTTTATCAGGATTCACAAATCATACGTTATACCTGTAAAGAAGATAGAAAGCATTGAAAGAAATATGGTCAAAATCGGTCAGAAATTTTTTGCAATTAGCGATACATACAAAAAGGAATTTTACGATTTTCTCCAGAATTCAGGTTTCTATACCAATTAAAAAACCCGAAAAGAGTATACCTTTCCGGGTTTGCAAAAGTTTAAATAAAAGATAGATCTGTTTTAAAAATTATAAACATAAGCGATTCCCGTTCTTATATTTCTATGCTTGAGATTGAAATCCAGGACCGGATCGTCCAGGACATCCATAAATCCATATACATAAGAAGCATTTAGTTTGATTTCACCTTTTCTGACAGGGATTGAGAGCCCTCCACCTGCCATTGCTGCTATGTCATACCTGTTAAAAACATCATTACCAAGGTCAACATCATAGGAAAAAAGATTTATATCAACCAGAATATGAGCTTTTACACCAATTTCATATCCGGTTTCGTACGAAAACAAAGGGCCAAAGAAAATGAAAGGAGAAACCTTTGACTTATTGCTGTTGAATTTATATTGAAATAGAGCAGGTACTTCAAGATAACCCATCCTGTGAACCAATCTTGCACCAAGTTCTATTTCCTGTCCAAATAATTCAATGTTTTCCGATACTTTGGATTTTCCGCCTTTCCTTGCATAATTCAATCCCGTTATCAGAGTCCAGTTTGGGTCAAGCATTCTTTCATAATTGATACCAATTGTTCCGAAGTTTGCAGTTTCCATATTTAGGAAATCTTTATCAGTATCGATTCCTGAGCCTTTTATTGTGGCAAAATTAAAATTTGTACTTATACCGAGGCTGTTTTGTGAAATCAAAATACCTGAGAATAAAAAAGAGACCAAAATTACAATCAACAAATTTTTCATGATAAATAAAATTAAAAAGTTTATTAAAATTATCTATCTGACGTCAATTATTGATGATTGTTAGTTATGGAAATCTTAATTTTTATTAATTATATGTTAAGGATTATATTTGATTTATCCGAAGGAAATCAAATATACGGTTCCATGATTGAAGTATACTCCACTGCTCTTGCTTTGGCTGCTATATCAAAGTCATCTTTGTCTGATGCATAAATGATTGCTCTTGAAACATTTATCAGCAAGCCATAATCCTTATTAATTCCTCTTTCGAGAATAGCTTTCAGGTCACCTCCCTGAGCCCCGACTCCCGGAACAAGCAGAAAATGATCAGGTACAATTTTGCGTACCGAAAGTATATCATCAGGATGAGTTGCCCCTATGACAAACATCATATTTTCATTGGTTCCCCATCTGCTCGAAATTTCAAGGACATTCTCAAATAGTGGTGTGCCATTTTCACTGTATTTGAGATATTGAAAATCATTGCTACCTTCATTCGATGTAAGTGCAAGTAAAATAGTCCATTTCCCGGAGTATTTTAAAAAAGGTGATACTGAATCTTTACCCATATATGGGGCAACAGTTACCGCATCAGCACCAAGATTAAGAAAAAATGCCCTTGCATACATTTCAGATGTGTTTCCTATATCTGCTCTCTTTGCATCTGCGATACTCATGCAATCTGCTGGAATCATTTTAATTGTTTCGCTTAGATTCTTCCATCCTGCCAGTCCTTCTGCTTCATAAAAAGCAGTATTGATTTTATAGGCCACTGCATAATCCCTGGTGGCTTCTATGATCCGTCTGTTAAATTCCAGAACCGGATTTGAATAGTTTTGAAGGCATGCAGGAATTTTTTTTGGATCAGTGTCAAGTCCTACACATAGAAAGGATTTTTTTGTTTTTATAGTGTGTTTAAGTGCTAAAATATCCATTTTTGAATGTTTTACATTTCGATCACATCTTTTAATTCAGGCAATTCAGTTAAAAGAAATTCTCTTACACTATATTTAAATGTTGTTTCTGATCTTTCACATTTTATGCATGCACCTGTCCATTTTAATTTTAATATATTTTCTTCAGTTAATTCCACAACGTCAATACCACCTCCATCAATCACGAAATGAGGCCTGAGTTTATCGAGTAATTCATTGACCTTGTGATAAAGTGTTTCATTTTTTATTTTCATACGATATTATTTTGTTAACTGTTTTATTATTTATATTAAAACCAAGTTTTTTTCTAATCCATCAATTTTCTTTCATTCTATGATCGACCAACGATCTTCGTCGGATTCAAAACTTCATTCCTTATCTGTGTCCTTTTATCCAGATTCATTGCAAGATCGATATAGAATTTTTTAACCCTTTCATCTGAAAGTACAACAGGTACTCCCTCATCACCGGCTTCCCTGATGGATTCTATGATAGGTATCTGTGCAAGTAATTCAGTTTGACCCATTTCAGCCAGTTTCAGGCCTCCTCCTTTTCCAAAAATATAGAATTTTTTATCCGGCAGTTCATCACAGGCAAAATATGACATGTTTTCAACCACTCCTAATACCGGAACTTCTACATTGCTAAGCATAAACATGTTCATTGCTTTTACAGCATCATCGAGCGCAACCTGTTGTGGAGTGGTTACCATTATAACTCCCGTAACCGACAATTGCTGCACAAGACTTAACTGCACATCTCCGGTGCCAGGAGGAAGATCAACAACCATAAAATCAAGTTCAGGCCAGACCACATCCCTGACAAATTGTCTCATAACTCCGTCTAGTTTAGGGCCTCTAAGAATTATTGCCTGTTCTGGCTCCACGAAAAACCCGATTGACATAGTATGTACTCCATATGCCTCAATAGGAAGTAATTTATCAAGTCCGTACACTTGAGTTATTCCCGGTCTTTTTCCCTTCAACTGCAGCATGGTCGGAATGGAAGGTCCATACATATCACCATCGAGAAGCCCAACCCTGTATCCCAATTCTTTTAAAGATAGAGCAAGATTTACTGAAACACTTGATTTTCCAACTCCACCTTTCCCACTTGCAACAGCAATGATATTCTTAACATGCGGAAGTGGGTTGCTGCTTAAGTCCATCAATGGTTGTGCAAAAGTTTCTTTTGAACCCTGCCCATTTCCTCCGGATTGATTCATTAAAGATTCTTTACTGATCATATTAACATTGACCTGGAAAGACGGATACTTCTCATCTATTAATTCAACAATCCTCAGATTGAGCTCGCCTTTCATCACCGGTTCAAGATCATTGGTGATAAGGTCAAAGTTGATATTATTTCCTTCAATTATTATATTGTGAATTTTTTTTGCAGTTACAAGACCTGTTCCTGTCAATGGGTCAATTATGGTATTGAGTAATTCTAAAAGTTTTGTGTTATCCATGTTGAGTCAATAAAATCTTTATATAATTTAGTTAAAAAAAATACGTTTTTGAAAAAAAATGATCTTAATTGCAGCTAAAGTTATTAAAATTCATTTATTATCAATAGTATTGCAATGCAATTAAGTAATTAACACATTTACTTTATGATTGTTTATCGAGATTTATCAGAAATTCCACCTATCAGTTCGTCTGTAATTACTATTGGCTCTTTTGATGGTATTCACTTTGCGCACAAAAAGATCATCAATCTTTTGCAGGCAAAAGCACGGGAATATGAAACAAAAAGCATAATAATAACTTTCAGCCCACATCCAAGATTTGTATTGTCGCAGAATGAAGAAAATTTCAAACTTCTTTCAACTGATAATGAAAAAATCAAATATCTGGAACAGACAGATGTCGATATTTTGGTTATTGTTCCATTTACTTTTGAGTTTTCCAGACAGCATCCTCTCGAATATATTGAAAAATTTCTTTACCAGAAATTCAACCCAAAAGTAATAATTTTGGGTCACGACCATAGGTTTGGATTGAACAGATCCGGTGATATCAATCTGCTCAGACAATACGAAACCCTTTTTAGCTATAAAATCCTGCAGATCAGCAGGGAAGATTATGAGGATATTGCCATCAGCTCATCAAAGATCCGTGGCTACCTGGCTGAGGGAAATATTTCCACTGCAAATATTTTCCTAGGAAGAAATTATAGTTTTATAGCAAAAGTTATTCATGGCAATAAACTTGGTACTAAACTGGGGTATCCTACGGCCAATCTTGAGATAGACCAATATAAGCTTATCCCTGCTAAAGGTGTGTATTCATGTCTGATCCAGGTAGGAAGTATACAGTACAAGGGTATGATGTATATCGGTAAAAAACACTATGCAAGTACTGAGCCTGAAGATGTTATTGAAGTCAACATTTTTGATTTTGATCATGATATTTATGGTGAAACAATAGAAGTGGAGCTGATCGATTTTATCAGGCCTGGTGTGAAGTTTACAGGTAAGGATCAAATAATCAGACAGCTTGCAATTGATAAGGAAAACGTTGAGAAATCACTTGCCTCGATCAAACCTAAGCTTATTCAGAAGAAAAAGGTAGCAATAGTAATTCTGAATTATAATGGTGTTGATTATCTTGATGAATTTCTGGAATCTGTAATTTACAACACCGGTATCCCTGCCAGGATAATAATTGCTGACAATGCTTCAACTGATAATTCGGTCGATTTTTTAAATCAGAATTATCCGGAAGTGGAAATTTATGAATTGTCACATAATTTCGGATTTTCTTTAGGTTACAACAGGGTAATAAAATCACTGAAAGGAGTCGAATATGTTGTATTTTTAAATAGTGATGTGGAAGTTACTGAAGGATGGCTTGAGCCTCTGATCGATATAATGGATAAAGATAAAACCATAGCAATAGCACAGCCTAAAATTTTATCCTTTAATGAAAAACAGTTTTTTGAATATGCCGGAGCAGCAGGTGGGTATATCGACCGGCTATGCTATCCGTTTTGCAGGGGACGATTATTTGATAGTATCGAAAAAGATGAAGGTCAGTATGATAATAATCGCGAAGTATTCTGGGCAAGTGGTGCAGCTATGGTAATGAGAAAGAAAGTATTTACTGAAATGAAAGGTTTTGATCCTGATTTTTTTGCCCATCAGGAGGAGATTGACCTTGCCTGGAGGGTTAAAAGATGTGGTTATAAGGTAATGGCTATTGGAAATTCCAGTGTTTATCATGTCGGTGGGGGAACTTTATCATATGTAAATCCAAAAAAGACCTATCTCAATTTCAGGAATAATCTGATCATGATGCTTAAAAATGATCACAAACGAAATATAGCGTGGAAATTTCCTCTGCGCCTGATCCTGGATGGGATAGCAGCTCTGAAATTTTTGTTCGAAGGTAAAACAGGCTCAGTCAAAGCTATACTGGAAGCTCATGTATATGTTTATTTTCACATTTTTGGGATTATTGGAAAAAGGATCAAATACAATAAACTTATACAGAAAGCAAGGATAGATAATCCCAGAAAAACCGGAAAATACAAAGGGTTCATCATTTATGAGTATTATTTCAGAGCAAAACGGAAATTCAGTGAATTGCCATTCAGGAAGATATAAAATGAACAGACGACTGGTCTGCCCTTTAAAAAATAATTTATGTATTTGATTTGTTGGTTGCTTTAGGATCTAATAAGTTTAGAACAGGTATGAAAATGAAAAACAGGTTTTTTGAAGTTTTGTATGAGGATGAAGATTTACTTGTTGTGAATAAAAATGCAGGTGTTTATTCTATTGATCCAAGGCACAGTACAAAAGATCCAATATTGCCGGAATTGCTTTCAAAGATTTATAGAAGTGTTTTTGTTGTCCACAGGCTCGACAGAGATACAAGCGGACTTATGCTTTTTGCAAGAAACGAAGAATCACATAAGCTGCTTTCAAAGCAATTTCAAGAAAATAAAATTGAAAAATCCTACTATGCTTTCGTTGATGGTATTGTGGATTTTGATGGAGCATACCTTATAGATGTACCTATTTTTATAGACCCAGGAAAACCAAAAGTTAGAATAGATCCAAAAGGTAAAGAGGCTAAAACCAAAATCAGGATATTGGAAAAATATTCTAACCACACCCTTCTGGAAGCAAAACTCCTGACAGGCCGGACACATCAGATAAGGGTGCATCTCCAGTATATTGGCCATCCCCTCATGGTCGATAAACTTTATGGCAACCGTGAGGAATTCTACTTGTCAGAAATAAAACATAAATACAGGACAGGTAAAAATGCAGAAGAACTGCCTCTGATCGCAAGACAAACCCTGCATTCTCACCAGATAAAACTTTTCAGGCCTTCGGATGGCAATGAAATAACATTTGAAGCACCACTGCCAAAAGACCTTAATGCACTAAAAAATCAATTATTAAAATCGATTAAAAAATCAATCAGAGATGTTTGAAAAATAAAACAACAACCACAACCCGAAAATTAGTACAAGGTCTAATTCAGGTGTTCTTACATTTCCGTTTTAAATCCCTAACCAGGATTCGTACTCGTTTTCTTTTGGATTAAATCCGGTAGTAGTGGCCAACTTTTTAGGTTGCCGCTTAATGTGAAATAATTTCAGAATGAATTCAATAAATTTGTTCATGGGTTAATTTTTATGTTCATTTATTATATAGACGTTTATTTTTTAAAAAAGTTTCATAAAATGCAAATTATTTACATTTTTTTAACACTTTCTCAAATTTACTGCAAATATAATGCATAAATTATTTATATATCAAACTTTTATATAGTTTTTTTTATTTTAATCTATAATCTTTATTATAAAATAATCAAAGCTGTAAGAAAATGAATTTTGAAAAAATGATACTTAACTTTAAGTTAAATTATTGATAACTTTTATTTATCTTCAGCTGCAATTGCAATGGTAAACAAAATAAAATTTGAAAAAAACTGCTATTTTCATAAATAAAAGACGAAATTAATAGTAAAAAGGTTTGCAATAATTATAACTTTAACTATTATTGTAGATTGTTTCTAAATAATTGAACTTAAAATAAAATTATTTCAAGTGATCAAATTATCATGGACAAAAGTTGATTTGTTATTTAAGAAGCCTTCGGGTACTTCCAGGGGTATTATTACTTCAAAGCCTTCATGGATACTTAAGTTGAAGGATGATCAAAGACCTGACCGGCATTTTCATGGAGAAGTTTCTGTGATCCCTGGTCTGAGCTATGATAATATTTTTGAAATTGAAAATTTTTTGAACGAAGTTTGCAATAAAGTAAATAATTTTCAGTGTATAGTTGAAGATATTGGTTTTGATGGATTTCCAGCAGTAGAGTTCGGATATGAAATGCTTAAATATGATTATCTTTCAAAAAGGGAAAAAATACTTTTCAAGTCGGATTTTACGGAGGGCAGAAAAAGTATTCCGATCAATGGATTGATATGGATGGGGGACAGGCGGACTATGTTTGCCCAGGTGAAAGACAAAATTGATTATGGATGGAAATGCATTAAACTGAAGATTGGTGGAATTCAATTCAAAGATGAACTTGAATTGCTAAAATATATAAGGAAACAGTACGCACAAACAGATCTGGAGATAAGACTTGATGCAAATGGAGCCTTTTCTTCCGATGATGTTATTAATAAGCTGGAACGGCTTTCTGATTTTGGTATTCATAGCATTGAACAACCTGTCCGGCAGGGGCAAATAGAATTAATGTCGGATTTATGCCGGATATCACCTATTCCAATTGCATTGGATGAAGAATTGATAGGAATAAGCAAACTACAAGATAAAAAGAGTATTATTGAGCGAATTAAACCTCATTATATTATTATCAAACCATCGCTGACCGGTGGATTCAATAAATCTGAAGAGTGGATAAGTATTGCAGCTGATTATCATATCGGATTCTGGATAACTTCAGCCCTCGAATCAAATATAGGTCTTAATGCCATAGCTCAGTGGACAGCGACAATGAATCCCGGCATACCACAAGGGCTTGGTACCGGAGGACTATTTACAAATAATTTTGAATCACCTCTGACTTTGACTGGATCTGAACTCAAGTATGATAAAAGTAAAAAGTGGAAACTTAGTATTTGATTCAATATGGACAAGTGAAACTCATCATTCCATCAAGATAATTTTAAAATATAGGGATTTGAGGAGTAATGGACCTAAGTGATGCTGTTTTGTCTGTGGTTAATGGCAATATTAGCTGAGGTTTCTGAGAAATAATTACTTTATTATTAACAGATCTATTCTGCTTACTATGTCAATTTGGCATATCAACACCCTCTGTTTTTATTAATTTTACATACTCTTTAGAAAAAATATGTAAAAAATGACATTTTTTTTAAATGGAACAACTATTGATGAAATGAAACTGATGCTTAAATTGTAAAAAAATTAAAATAAAATAAAAATGGGTAAAATTATAGGAATAGATTTGGGAACTACTAACTCAGTTGTTGCAACTATTGAAGGTAAAGACTCGGTTGTAATTCCAAATGAAGAAGGGAAAAGAACAACTCCATCGGTTGTAGCATTCCTTGAAAATGGTGAAATAAAAGTTGGCGACCCTGCTAAAAGACAGGCTATAACCAACCCAACAAGAACTATCGCTTCCATAAAGAGATTTATGGGACGAAGATATTCAGAAGTGGAAAATGAGATCAAGCAAGTGCCTTATGAAGTTGTCAGAGGTGCAAATGATACGGTCAGGATCAAAATAGACAACAGGGAATATACTCCCCAGGAAATTTCAGCTATGGTCCTTCAGAAAATGAAAAAAACAGCTGAGGAATTTACCGGGCAGACAATTACAGAAGCTGTCATCACAGTTCCTGCATATTTTAACGATTCACAAAGACAGGCAACCAAAGAAGCAGGTGAAATTGCCGGGTTGACGGTAAAAAGAATAATTAATGAACCCACTGCTGCAGCTCTTGCCTACGGTATGGATAAGCAGCTGGGCGATCATACTATTGCTGTTTATGACCTTGGAGGAGGTACATTTGATATCTCGGTTCTTGAACTTGGAGAAGGAGTATTTGAGGTAAAATCAACAAATGGGGATACTCACCTTGGGGGCGATGATTTTGATAAAGCTGTGATTGACTGGATGGCTGACGAATTCTTTGCCAATGAAAGAATTGATTTGAGAAAAGATCCTATGGCACTGCAGAGACTTAAAGAAGCCGGAGAAAAAGCAAAAATAGAATTGTCTTCATCAACTGTAACAGATATCAACCTTCCTTATATAACGGCAGTTGATGGAGTGCCAAAGCATCTGGTTACAAAATTGACCCGTGCGAAATTCGAACAGCTTATTCATGATCTGGTAGAAAGAACAGTCGGACCATGCGAAAGTGCTATCAGGGATGCAGGTATTTCCAAGAGCGACATTGATGAGGTTATCCTGGTAGGTGGATCTACGAGAGTGCCGCTTGTGGTAGAAACAGTTGAGCGGATTTTTGGAAAAAAACCAAACAAGAGTGTTAACCCTGATGAGGTGGTTGGACTTGGAGCATCTATCCAGGGTGGTGTATTGAGTGGTGATGTAAAAGATGTACTGTTGCTCGATGTTACTCCGCTTTCTCTGGGAATCGAAACAATGGGTGGAATTTTTGATAAAGTAATTGAGGCTAATACAACAATACCTTCAAAGAAAGTAAAGACTTATACCACTGCTGCTGACAATCAGCCTTCTGTAGAAATTCACATACTTCAGGGAGAGAGACCTATGGCAAGAGATAACAGAACCATCGGTAAATTCATCCTTGACGGCATTCCACCTGCTCCAAGAGGAATACCTCAGATCGAAGTGTCATTCGATATCGACGCTAATGGTATCCTCAAAGTATCAGCTAAAGATAAGGGAACAGGCAAAGAACAGCAGATCAGGATTGAAGCAAGTACAGGACTTTCACAGGATGAAATCGACAGGATGAAAAGAGAAGCAGAAGCCAATGCTGACGCAGATAAAAAGGAAAGAGAGAGAATAGATAAACTCAATATGGCTGATTCACTTGTATTCCAGACTGAAAAACAGCTCAAAGAGTTCGGTGATAAAATTCCTGCCGACAAAAAAGCTCCTATAGAAAGCGCTCTCGAAGACTTGAAAGAAGCTCATAAAGTTCAGGATATGAACAGAATAGATGCAGCTACTGAAAGGCTCAACACAGCATGGCAGGCTGCCAGCCAGGATATGTACCAGGCATCGCAGGGTGCAGATCAGGGACCAACCGGAGGAAATGGACAACAAAATACAGGAAATCAGGGTGGAAATACTGAAGATGTGACCGATGCTGACTATGAAGAAGTGAAGTAATTTTTAATCAGTAAAACATAAAAATCCCGTCCGGATTTGCTGGACGGGATTTTTTTTATTTTCTGATCCAATCTGAGTAATTATCAGAATTGATGACTGTATATTCTGAATCGTTATAGCTTGTAGCCCATGCAATTGGTGCTTTATGATTTTTTTTGGGATTCCATTTGAATTCATAAGCAAACAGTCGTCCTTCCCTTTCTTCAATCCAGTCAATTTCCTGCTGATCATAGGTTCTCCAGAAGTAATTATTGACTATCATACCAGAATAATTCTGAAACTTTAACCTTTCACTGATCATATAATTTTCCCAAAGCTGCCCCAAATCATTTCGGAGTTCTATGGGATTGAAATTTGCTATCAGCAAATTCCTGATTCCATTATCCAAAAAATACCATTTACTGCTTTTGACTATTTCCTTTCTCATATTTCTGCTAAATCCTCCTACTCTATGTATTACGAATACTTTTGATAATAGATCGAGGTACTTTATAACTGTATTTCCACTGAGACCCGTTTGACCACCCAACTCATTTGTAGAAACTAAACTTCCGACCTGAAAAGCTAAAAGTCTAAGCAATGATAATATTTTGTCTGAGTTTTTTAAGTTTTCAAAGCTCAGAATATCTTTTAATAAGTAAGAACTTACAAGATCATTAAGGTATTTAGTTTTTTGTTCTTTTGAAGGCAAATGCAATAATTCCGGATAATTGCCAAAAATCAAGCGTTCGTGCAATTTGTCTTTTCTGACCAATAATGAATCAACCTGATCAAATTCTTTTTCTGATAGTGCAAAAAGTTTGAAGGTGTATTTTCTTCCTGTTAATGGTTCGCCAGCCAAATTTTCTATATCAAAAGCTGAAGATCCAGTAATCATGATTTTCAATCCTTTAATCTCATCAATCATCAATTTTAGGATTAAACCGATATCTGGTATTTTCTGGGCTTCATCGATTATGAGAACTGATTTTCCGTTTAGAAGTTCTGAATAATTGGTAATACTTCTCCTCCTCAATACTTCTCTTGTTGCAATATCTTCCCCATTCAATAGTAAGTAAGGTTCGGTAATTTCATGGATTAATTGATTTATAAATATTGTTTTACCTACTCTCCTTGGACCTAATAATACTACTACCTTATTAGGTATAAGATATTCAAGTATCTTTGGCTTTATTTCTCGTTCAAGATAATTCATTTTCTATTTTTTAGCAAAAATACATAAATTAGCTCAATATAAATAGCAAATTTAGCAAAATTAGCTCAATTTAATTATAATTTATAAAAAATTCCGGTTTGCCAAAAGCATTGATCGCTTTGTAAATACTTGGTTGTATGTATAATACTATACCTGAAATCACCTCAAAACATGTGGCAATCAGACCAGGATATAGACCAGCTATCACACAAACAGAGCAGGCCAAGCCGGAGGAATCTAACAACAAAACACAGGAAACCAGCGTAGCAATACTGAGAATGTGACCGATGCTGACTATGAGGAAGTGAAGTAATAATAAACCTTATTGGTCTTCAAAACCTATAAGGTTTGGAAAAAAAATCCCACTCAGAGTGACTGAATGGGATTTTTTTTGTTGAATTCTCTATACAATAATTCGATTATATAAAAAAATAACAATTAAGATTAAAATCGTAATAATCAAAGTTAATATTGTGATTTTATTTTGTTTTTTATCTAAAAATTTCGATTGTAAAAAGATTAAATAAAAAAGAAAAGCTGCTATAACAAAATATACTGAAATTTCAAAAGATTGTGGAGTTACCATTTTATTAAAAAATGGCTTTAAAACGAACCCTGTAAAAAACATTATTAATAAAGCCAGGATAGTTATATACCTTGAATTCAATTTCATTTTTTCTAATTAAAATATTTAATTAAATAATATTACTTTCCATTTTCTAAACCATTATAGCTCAAACCACTATACAGATCAATGTAAGGTCGCGGACCTACTTTTCTTCCCATACAATCATTATAATCATACCTACATTTATTCAATTCGGTAATTTCATATAAAATAACGCCTGCTTCACATGGAATAACAAGGACCGGCAATACAAGGGCAGCACAACCTGTGGCAGCGATAAGGCATTGTGCTAAAACACCAGCAGCGCAATTATTGTATCGAGCTTTACAACCATCTGGTATCGCTCCCACATCACCATTGTTAGCTTCATTATCAACTAAAATCTTTAAACCTAATTTATCTAGCATTATTGTTGAGGCTTTCTCCAAATCTTCATTTGATAATGAGCTAATTGAATATTTATATTCCAGTTGCTTCCAGTTATTTGAAAGCTTTGCAAAGAAAGAACTTAATGAATCAAAAGAAGTAAAACCAAATGTATAGTTTAAAAACTTTTCTTCACCAAGTGCCAAGACACCTCCCTTTCTAATATTATTTTGAATTGAATTTATGGAGTCTAAAACAATTTCAATACTATCTACTCTAATTTTAATCCTTTTATATAACATTTTCCTTTGCGAAATAATTTCTTGAAAAATTGAATCTTCATAAAATGCAATGTTTTCATTCCTGAATTTTATTTGAGAAACATCGTTCTTGAAATTATTAACTGTATCAAAATCCTTAGTGCACGAAAAACTTAGGTAAATGCAAAAGCCAATCCTAACAAGCCTAATATAAAAAATTTCTTTTTCATTGTAAAAAAATTTAAAATTATAAAATAAAAATAAAATAAACAACTCCGTCTGAAAAAATTTCTGGCCATCGATAATTCAAACTAATGATATTCTGGCTAAAACTGTGCCAAAATGCATTTCATATTTAAAAAATGACAATATATATATATATAACAGATATTTATAACACAAAGAATATCATTTAGATACATGCGATGCATGATAAAAAGAAATATATGTTAAAGTTTTGGAGGGGGAGAAAAAAACTTTATAGGTTTCGAAAACCTATAAGGTTTGTACTGGAAAAGTGATGGAGTCAGTGATTTGCAGGTGACAACACCTGCAAGGCAATACACCTGCAAAGGCAAAAAGTTTTTGGAGGGGGGAGAAAAAAAATTGACAAGTTATTAAAGCTTACAATGTTCGTAGAATTTTTTATTTGACTAACATTGTACAAAAATCAATTATATGCATTCTTTTGATACCCAGATAATCATTCATTTCTGTTATTTGATCCATGGTTACTACATATTTTTGAAAGTTATCGTGAACTTCGAGTAAATTTCCAAATTCTCTTTTAATTGTATTTTCATTTTCAAGCAGGTATGCAACTTGTACATATATTTTTTCACCACCTTTTTGCGCTATGAAATCTATTTCCTTATTGCCTTCCACACCTATACTTACGGTGTAACCTGCTATTTTTAAATGAAGAAAAACGACGTTTTCAAGTATTTTATTTATATCATTTGTGTTGAATCCTACAATTGAATTTCTCAGACCGATATCTTCAAAATAATATTTTTCTCCGATCTCAAAATGCTTTTTGCCGCGCAGATCCTTTCGTTTCACCTTGTAAACCATAAGGGAATTTTCCAGAAAACCAATATAATCAAGAACGACCTGAGGAGATATATTTATCTTTTGTGATTTGAGAAAATCGCTGATCTTTTTTGAAGAAACAAGATTGCCGATATTGTCAGCTAAAAAGACAACTAGATTTTCCATAAATTGGACACTTCTCAGGTTATACCGCCCGACAACATCCTTAAGAATCACAGTGTTGTAAATGCTTTTCAGGTATTCATAGATTACATCAGAGTCATTGGCAAGGTTTATAAGATATGGTAAACCACCATTTTTTAAAAAGCGGTTGAATGAATCCTGATTGCTTTCCAATTTATGAAATAGCAAAAATTCACTATAACTAAGACTGTAAACTTTAATCTCTATATATCTGCCACTCAGAAGAGTTGCCAATTCGCCTGAAAGCAAGTTTGCATTGCTACCCGTGCAGTAGATATCAATATTATTCCTTGTGATCAGGTCTCTTAAAACAATTTCAAAAGATTTAATATCCTGTATTTCATCAATAAACAGTCCAACATTGTTATTCGGTTTGATAGTGAGATTAAGATAATTGAACAGATCATCAGAATTCTTTAAATTCCTGAATTCATGTAATTCTTTGTTGATATAGATAATTTGAATTTTTGGATTGTCAATCTTTATTTTTTCAATTAACTGAAGCAAAAGGTAACTTTTGCCTACCCTCCGTTGACCTGTAAGAACTTTTATCAAAGATTTACCGATAAAAGGCTTAATTCTGTCAATATATATTTTCCTTTCTATAATGGGGTTCATATTTCAAATATAATTTAAATAATATGCAAATATATGCCATATTTCAATTATAATTGAATAAAATTAACTTTTTAATCTTTTTTTAAATTATAAATTAAATATTTTGTCATAATTTATTGAAATTACCATGTTTAAGAAAAAAAATCTCATCCGGATTGGCTGGGATGGGATTTATTATGGTGAAATGTCAATAATTTCTAATCTTCTTTTTTATGATTTCTAAGATAAATAAACCTCATATAGAAATAATCAATATATAAGCTGAACTTATAAAGGTAATAATCCATAAGGTATCAACATATTTAACATCTAAAAAGGTAAAACCAAGATAAAGCAGGATGAAAATTATTAAGCCAATCCAGCTAAATAACAGATAGTTTTTTTTATTCATAATGGATTTTTGTAAATTGATATTCACATCCTTCGTATAATCGTGGGTATCAACTGAGAAATATTCTCAGTTGGATCCCGCTAAAAAGGGACAGTTTTATATATGATCAATGTCAGTGATTTCGACCATCTAATAGCCTTCAGAATCACTTAGAAAATTCAACTTTCTATTCTCATTAAAAACTTAGTGGCACTTATCTCGCAAAAGTAGTAGCCCTTTTTTCCCTGATAACGGTCACCTTGACCTGACCGGGATACTGCATTTCATTTTGTATTTTCTGTGATATTTTGAATGACAGGTCTTCCACATACTGATCATCGACTTTATCACTTTCCACTATGACTCTCAGTTCTCTTCCTGCCTGCATGGCATAAGCTTTCTGGACTCCTTCGTAAGAAATGGCAAGGTCTTCCATTTCCTTGATCCTTTTCAAATAGCTTTCGAGGATTTCACGCCTCGCTCCCGGTCTTGCACCTGAAATAGCATCACATGCCTGAATCAGAGGAGAGAGTATGTTGTTCATTTCTATTTCGTCATGGTGGGCACCGATTGCATTTACAATAACAGGGCTTTCACCATATTTTTCAGCTAGTTTCATACCATGAAGAGCATGTGACAGTTCTGATTCTTCTTCAACAACTTTGCCAATATCATGCAGCAGTCCGGCCCGTTTTGCCATTTTGACCTGTTTTGGTGTAAGGCCAAGTTCTGCAGCCATCATTCCGCTGAGTTTTGCAACCTCGATAGAGTGTTTAAGGAGATTTTGACCATAAGATGATCTGAATCTCATTCGTCCAACCATTTTTACCAGATATGGATTCAGGCCGTGAATGTCTAGATCTATTATGGTTCTTTCACCGATCTCTACTATTTTCTCATCCAGTTCTTTTTTGACCTTAGCTACTACCTCTTCAATCCTGGCAGGGTGCATTCTTCCATCTGCTACCAGCCTTTTGAGCGAAAGCCTTGCTACTTCACGTCTGATTGGGTCAAAACTTGAAATAACGATAGCTTCAGGTGTGTCATCGACTACTATTTCGGCTCCTGTTGCTGCTTCAAGAGCCCTGATATTTCTTCCTTCACGTCCAATGATCTGACCTTTGATATCATCAGAATCCAGGTTGAAAACCGATA
The DNA here is from genome assembly GCA_050258615.1 of Deltaproteobacteria bacterium. Lineage (GTDB taxonomy): Bacteria > Bacteroidota > Bacteroidia > Chitinophagales > Saprospiraceae > JADJGA01. The sequence goes on from JBLMZC010000041.1 coordinate 24,488, forward strand.
CCGTATTTTCAATCGTATATTCAGCGACCATTCTCTGGATTGTCTGGATCACAATTTTTTTAGCTTGTTTGGTAGCATTATTCTGAGCTTCGAGAATAATATTTTTTTCGATTGCAAGAGCATCGGTTTCAGCTTTAGCCTTTACTGCTTCGAGCAATTGTTCTTTAGCTCCTGCTTCACTTAGCTTAGCAATATTTTCCAGTTCCCTGATTATCCTTTCGTTGGCAGTTTCCAGTTCTTTCTTTTTATTGCTGACAATCACCAGTTGCTTGTCAAGATTTTCCCTTATCGCTTTGATCTCAGCTTTCTCTCCTTCAAATGATTCTTTGATGAAATCAAATTCCTTAATCTTTAGTTCCAGATCTTTTTCCTTATTGAGAGTTTCAAGTTCCCGCTCTTTTAATTCCATCAGTTGAACTGATTTCTGCGAATCAAACTCTGAGCGCAGCTTATTGAACTTTTCTTTTGCTTCGAGTATCTTGGCCTGTTTTATCTGTTCATTCTTGCTTTCAGCAATCGAGAGTATCTTGTCAGCTTTTGAATTTGCATTGTCAATGCTTCTTTGAGCTGAAAGTTTTGCTTCCTGAATCGTGAGGTCAGCTTTATGATTTGCTTCCTCTATTTTTGAAGCATTCATTTTTCTAATGAGCATATTGGTTACCAAAAAAGAACCTGCAGCTCCGGCTATCAGGCCTATAATTGCCATTAATTCCATATTTTCAAATTTTAAGGTTAATAAAGATGCTATAACTTTATTATGCATCCTGAACTATATGAAAGCTTTTGAGGGAGCAACCGATGTGAAAATATGAAGGTTTAAAATTGTAAGTATCTTGTTATGCTATACCTGATTAAAATGGAATAAAACCAAATGAACTTTATAAAATTTTAATTTGTATGTTAAAAAAAATTTACTGAAATTCTCATTCAATAATATATATTGTCACAATTTCTAATCGCGTTTTTTTAATCTTTCATCTGCTACTTTGATCAATCATTAGAATTGATCGAATTTCTCTTTATTATCTTATTAAAAAAACAAACTTTAACCTTTTTTCAATAATTCACATAATTATTGCTGATGCCACAATTTTATACCATATAAAAAAGTCGGTATAAAATTCTTCAAAAAGCTATTAAAATAAATAATTATTCTTAATTAATTGTTATTCAAAAAATTAAATACTGTTATATATTTGTTAATAAATTAATTTCGCTTCAATATTAGCATTTATTAATTATAAATCCAATTTTTTAATAAAAAATTTCAGACTTTTAATTCTGATTCTTCATGATGAATATGGTCATGGTCAGGAAAAGGACGTTTGCCTATCAGGTGTTCAACATCTGTTTTTGTGAGCACTTCTTTGTCCAACAGGGTATTTGCCAGTATATCAAGTTCATCATGTTTTTCTTTAAGAAGCAATTTAGCCCTGTTATACTGTTCATTGATAAGGCTTCTTACTTTTTCATCAATTAGGGCTCCGGTAGTTTCACTAAATGGTTTCGAGAAGGTGTCCTTCGACATTCCATAGAATGATACATTGCCTACTGTTTCATCCATACCATAGATTGTGATCATGCTGTAAGCCATTTGGGTTACCTGATCAAGGTCATTTTGTGCTCCGGTCGATATTTTGTTGAATATCAGGTCTTCAGCAGCCCTGCCTCCGAGAGTCATACATATTCTGTCTAGTAGCTGATCCTTCTTTACTATGTATTCCTCTTTAGGGAGATACTGTGCATAACCAAGTGCACCAAAACCCCTTGGGATAATAGTAACTTTCACGAGAGGGGATGCATTTTCAAGAAACCATCCACAAATTGCATGTCCTGCTTCATGGTATGCTATAGTTCTTTTTTCTTTGGGAGGAATGAATTTATTTCTCTTTTCAAGACCTCCTATTACCCTGTCAAGAGCATAGTTAAAATCATCGAGTTCAACACAGTTTTTATTTCTTCTAGCTGCAACGAGAGCCGATTCATTGCAAACATTAGCAATATCAGCTCCTGCAAATCCGGGAGTCATTTCGGAGAGATATTTTGTGTCAACTTCCGAACAAACTTTAATATCTTTAAGATGTACAAGGAAAATAGCTTCTCTTTCTTTGAGATCCGGGAGGTCGATGCCTATCTGCCTGTCAAATCTGCCCGGTCGCAACAGAGCTGAGTCAAGAACATCAGGCCGGTTGGTGGCTGCCATAAGTATAACACCGGCATCGGTCTTAAAACCGTCCATTTCCACCAGAAGCTGGTTCAGTGTGCTCTCCCTTTCATCATTTCCACCCGGTAATGAACCTTTTGATCTGCTACGTCCAATGGCATCTATTTCATCAATAAATACTATACAGGGTGCTTTTTCCCTTGCTTGTTTGAAAAGGTCCCGCACTCTGCTGGCACCTACTCCGACAAACATTTCGACGAAATCTGAACCAGAAATTGAGAAGAACGGTACTTCTGCTTCTCCTGCTACTGCCTTGGCGAGCAGAGTTTTGCCGGTTCCGGGAGGGCCTACAAGAAGTACTCCTTTAGGTATTTTTCCTCCAAGTGTGGTATATTTTTTAGGGTTTTTAAGAAAATCCACCACTTCTATCACTTCCTGCTTCGCTTCACCTAATCCGGCTACGTCCTTGAAAGTTATATTTACCTTGGAATTTTTATCAAATAATGCTGCTCTCGATTTTCCAATGTTGAAAATCTGTGCTCCTGGTCCTCCACCTGAACCCATCCGTCGCATAAGGAACATCCAAATTGCAATGAGGATTGCAATTGGCAACAGCCAGTTTAATACCGGGCCAAGCCAGTCGTGTTTTGTTTTAAGAACAGGATCTATCTGAAATCCTTCTTCACGGAGTTTCAGCATTTGTTCTTCGAAAAAACGCATATCGCTGATCTGAAAGGTAAAATCAGGGCCAGGGACATCTGATTTTTTCGATTTAAGCTCATCATATTTAGGCCGGCTTTCCTTTTTTATATAAATTTCTGCATCGGCTTTATTTATAACTTCTACTTTCTGTACATCATTATTCCTGACCATTTCCTGAAACTTGCCAAAGGTAGTTTCTTTTGCGGCAGGACCAGGATAGAAAAAAACCTGAGCAAGTATGATAAGAATTAAAATCAGACCATATATCCAGTAAGAATTTGACGAACTGCCCTTCTTTTCAGGATCTTGTTTGGTATTATTTTTATTTTTTTCATTTATAGATTGCTGATCATCATTTATAAAATCACTCATCAGTATTGAAGTTTAATAATTAAAATTCAGAAAATATTTCAACTTTAGCATCATTCCACAAAGATTCCAGATTGTAAAATTTCCTGGTATCCTTATAGAAAACATGTACCACGGTAGTAAAATAATCAACCAAAACCCATGTAGAATTATTTTTTCCCTCAAAGCTGATAGGTATGGATGACATTTCGTCTTTCATTCTCTTGTACACATTGCCTGCAATAGATGAAACCTGTACGGTGGAATCACCTTCGCAAATAATAAAAAAATCTGCCGAAGATCCAGGTATATGCCTGAGGTCCATTTTTATTATGTTTTTTCCTTTTATATCCCGGATACTATCAATGATTATTTCATTTATTGTATCCGTTTCAGAGATGTTGTTTTTTAACTTTTTTATACTATTCAATTCTTCCAGTTTTAAAAATTTTGCAAAATTACTCAAATTTTTATTACAATTATGAGTTAATTATAAATAAGTTAATAAAAGGTCATGCATTTAATAGGTCATCATATCATCAGGCTTGAGGAAACAGATTCAACCAATAATTATGCTTATAATTTATTAACAACAAATAAACAAGCTGAAGGCATAATAGTTTTGGCCGACCATCAGACCAAGGGAAAAGGGCAGGGTGATAATCAGTGGGAAAGTGAAAAATCTTTAAATATTCTGATGTCCCTCATACTTAAACCCAATTTTTTGCATCCATCCCAGCAGTTTTATCTGAATATGGCTATAAGCCTTGCTGTGGCTGATACAGTAAAGGAAGTAACCGGAAAAGAGGCATTAGTTAAATGGCCTAATGACATATTGGTAAATAAAAAAAAGATTGCCGGGATACTGATCATGAATACAATTGACAGCAAGCGGATTAACTCTTCAATAGTAGGTATCGGCTTAAATGTTAATCAATATATGTTTAATGAACATACCAAAAATCCTACATCGGTAATTATTGAGACTGGAAGGGAACAGAAATTGGATGAAGTTTTCGACAAGCTTCTGCTAAATCTTAGGAATTATTATTTTTTAATTGAAAATTGCAGGTTTAAAGAATTAAAAAAATTATACCTTAAAAATCTACTTTTTTTCGGAAAGGAGGTTTTCTTAAAACATCGGGATAAAGGTATACTAAGTGGGATACTGCAAGACATTTCAGAATATGGTGAGATAAAAGTATCGACTGATAAGGGGCCGATCATATTGAACCATGAAATGGTAAGATTAATAATATGAAAATTGTTTTGATTTACAGATTTCCTTAATACCCTGTCTGATATTGCAGACATTGCAATACTTAAAAAAATTCTGTAAAGCATTTATTTTCAAGTATTAATGTATTGATATAATCATAAAAACTTTTTTAAATCATGGCTTAGTTCTGAAATGGACTATATGTTGATACTTTTCAAACTGGAGGGAAAAGCATTGTGAATATCCTCAAAGCTTAACAGGTGCTAATTTTTGTTTCTTGATAACTTTTAATATATTTTCAAAACAATTAATGTTATTTGCCGTTGTTATTGTAATTTTGCATTTTTGTTTAACTGATGACATCTAAAGGTAGAATAAATATTTATTTACTGGCTTTTACAGTTTACTTTACTGTGACCACTCTTGGTGTGCCATTATACAAGCATTACTGTGAGGGTGACCTTAAAATGATTCGTCTGTTTTTTCAACCCTCTGACTGCCATTCAGATAATTCGCACCATGATGAAATAAGCCATTGCTGCAGTGGTTCTTCATGTAAATCTGAAAGTGAAGACCAGGGAAATTGTATTTCTGAAGATAGTGATTGTTGCACCAACCTTCTTGTCTATTACAAGGTTGATGTTCTATCAACTAAAAACGAAAATAAACAGGAAAAAAGTTTATCTGCTGAGATAAAACCAATTCTTGATTATATTGTAAATACAACTGATAATATTGCCTGGATATTTCCCGGAGAAAATCAAAGAAATCTTAAAATTCCACTTAAGACTACTGAATCTGTAAAACTTTATACCCTTCATCAGCAATTCATTTGTTAGAAATCCACTTTTATTAAAAATAACGGAGATCCTTTCAAAATTCCCAAAAAATGAGTTTGGGTAATATTTGAGGATTAATTCGTGTGTTATAATTCACTTTAAATTTAATGACATCGAAGTGATAAAAAGCACTGGTTGTGCTGCCGGGTCATTCAAATGAAGTGCATTTATAAAGAATTATTTTTTAATCAAATAAAAAACAAATGAAAAGGACAAATATAATATTTCTTACATTGATTTTTGTAATGCTTTCAGGTATTTCTTATGCCTTTGGAGCCAATCCAAAAATTGTGATCAAAGTAGAAGGATCGTGCGTTATGTGTAAAACCAGGATTGAAGAAATAGCAATGAAAACCCAAGGGGTGATTAAAGCTGACTGGAATATAGATAACCACATGCTGACAGTTTATTACACTGAGGAATTATTCAGGTTGATGGACCTTCATCAGAAAATAGCAGAAGCCGGGCATGATACTGAATTGGTTAAAGCTTCTGATGAAGTTTATAATTCATTGCCTGAATGTTGCCAATACAGAGCTGAAGAAAATGTAAATAAAAAAACTGAAAAACAGAAAGCAGGGAATAAAGCTTCTGTGAGAGGGAGAGTTTATGAAATACATGACAATCACAGACATCCTCTGCTTGGTGCAAGCATTTATCTTCAGCAAGAAAAAAAAGGATTTACAACTGACGAAAACGGGTATTTCGGATTTGAGTCAGGAAATAAAAATGAAACTATTATTGTAAGCTATATCGGATACAAAAGCGATACTTTTGATTTGAATATGCAGTTCGATACAGATCTTGAGATTGTATTGAACAGTTCTATTGTCCTCGATGAGGTAGAAATCAGCCATAAAAGGAGGACATCTGAGTATTCATATACTGAGCCAATAAAAGTCCAGAAAATGAGTGTTCACGAATTGAAAAAAGCAGCTTGTTGCAATTTGTCAGAAAGTTTTGAAACAAATCCTTCTGTTGATGTAAACTATACCGATGCTGTGACAGGAAGCAAGGTAATTGAATTGCTTGGGCTGGCAGGCAAATATGTACAGATAACAAGAGAAAGCATGCCTTATATTCGCGGATTGGCATCAATATATGGAATGGCATTTACGCCTGGACCATGGATCGAGGGTATTCAGATGATAAAGGGAACCGGATCCGTGGTTAATGGTTTTGAAAGTATGACTGGCCAGATAAATCTCGAGTTTTTCAAGCCTGAAACTGCTGATCCACTTTTCGTCAACTTATATGCGGGTGAAAATGGCAGGTATGAGGCAAATATTAATGTAAACCATAAGTTCAATGAGATGATCTCAACAGGACTGCTGGTACATGGAAGTATGAAAAATCAGGAAACAGATCATAACAAAGACGGATTTCTTGATGAACCCATAGGTCACCAGTTTTCAATTATGAACCGGTGGGATACTTATTTTAAAGATGGAGTAGAATCAAAATTCGGTGTTAATGTGACAGGATACAGAAATATAGCAGGACAGAAAGGATTCATATCATATTCAGAAACTGATGATCTGTGGGGTGCAAAAATTGATAATGACAGGGTCGATGCTTTTTTTAAAATTGGAAAAGTATTTAATGATGAAAGCAGTGTTGGATTTCAGTCCGGAGTGGTTTCTCATAAGTTGAGGAGCAGTTTTGGAAAAAGGAATTACAATGCAGATCAAAAAAGTTTTTATACAAATCTGATTTATCAGCAGGCATTGGTAAATGACAGTCACATACTCAAATCAGGAGTAAGTTTTCAGTTTGACAGATTTGATGAGACATTCATTGATAATAAATATAAGCGAGATGAATCGGTACCGGGAATTTTTTCTGAATACAGTTTCATCCCGGATGAAAAATTCACCCTTGTAGCAGGCTTGAGAGCTGACTGGAATAACTATTACGGATTTTTCTTCACTCCAAGACTGAACCTCAAATATAGTTTTTCAGATAGGTTTGTATTACGTGCAGCAGCAGGAAGAGGTCAGCGTACAGCAAATATTTTTGCTGAAAATACTGGGATGCTTGCAAGTTCACGAAGCTTTGTAATCGATGAAACCGATACATCAAAGCCTTATGGATTGAAACCGGAAGTTTCCTGGAATCTGGGCTTGAATTTACTTAAAGAGTTCAGAATGGGAGGGATAAATTCTGTTTTTTCACTTGATTATTATCACAGCTCTTTTTCTGATCAGGTACTTGTTGATATTGAAAGCCCTATGCAGGTCAGTTTTTATAATCTGGAAGGAAAATCATATTCTAATAGTTTGCAGGCCCTTTTTGAAATGACCATAATAAAGAATTTTGATATCAGGCTGGCATACAGGTTCAACGATGTAAAATCAGAATTCAAAAGGGGACTTATTGACAAACCATTATCATCAAGAAACAGGGCTTTTGTAAATCTTGCATATAAAACAGGAAAAACATGGAAATTTGACTACACAGTCAATTGGCAGGGCAGAAAAAGATTACCTGCAGTTTATGAGAAACCATCTGAACTACGTGCAGAGCACTTCTCACCTGATTTCCTAACTATGAACCTGCAGGTGACCAAGATATGGAAAGATGTTTTTGAGTTATATGCAGGAGCAGAGAATCTGCTTGATTATAAACAGCATCATGCTATATATGGAGGAAATGATCCGTTTGGACCCATATTTGACAGCAGCCTGATCTGGGGACCTGTGATGGGGAGGAATATATATGTTGGGCTGAGGTATAACCTAAAAAAGAAATAATATAAGTTGTAATAAGAAAAAAGGGAATTTCACCCTTGAAATTCCCTTTATTACTTTATTGTTAAAACATACTACTCAAACAGGCCTAATATTTTATTTGTTTTAGTAAAAATAAAAGAATATAAAAATATACTTATTCGGTCGAACCTATATGGATCATTTTTTTGCTGATGACCTGATCATTTGATCTAAGAATATAAAAATAAACGCCTGGTAATGCATTTGAGCCACCTTCAAGTTTTCCATCCCATTTCACCGTATATTTACCTTTGGAGCATTTTTTATTCAACAATGATTTTACCTGATTTCCTTCTATATCACAGATAATCAAACTTACATTTTTACTTTCATTTAATTCAAATTCTATGGTAGTCTGATTTGAAAAAGGATTTGGAAAATTCTGATCCAGCATAGTATTGGAATTTTCAGATTCATTTTCAATTTCGTGAATCGCAGTGATAGTAGTCAAATCCGATTCTGTAAAATATGAGGGTTCAAATCCGGTCATAGTTTTACCTCCGGTCAGGTCGTGTCCTGCAAGTGCGGGATGATCAGATGAATAGCGATATGCTCTGAATACACCATTGTAAGTTGGATAGTTGTCTTTTTTCACACGTTTAATTCCATCTCTTGTCATAGGATTTATATATTCCCATGTGATGGATGTGTCATTTGGTTCAATTTCAAAAAAATGTCCGTCATTCATTGAGCATACCAGCGTATTTCCATTTGGCAGTCTTTGTGCACTTGAACCGATGGTGCTGAAAAAAGATGTATTATTCTTGCTTGAAAAAGACCATACAATCTGTCTGGACATATTTTTCTTTTCTTTCATTAAATTTTTATCAGGTGAATTAACAACTTTATAGCCTGCATCGGGAGGATTTACAAATTTTCCTGTATTTGAGCCTGCTGAATTGAGATATGGATTGATCTCCATGATATATGACTGTGGAGTAAGTTCAAACAGATTCTGATTATTATTGAAGACCAGGAAATGTCCTGCTCCCGGAAGTCCGGGCTTGATCCACTGAATATCATGGCTACCACCTATCTGTTTATTTCCGTTTATAGCTTTCTCCCAATTGTCGAGTACAGAAGGAGGATCTCCCTGATCATATTTGGCGGGATCACCAAATCTGTAGAGGAAATCTCCTTTGGAAGATGAGGCAAGTGCTATGCTTCCTGCTGCATCTTTTGGCAGAAATGTATTGCCATGGTCAATTACATAAAATTCACCATGCACAGAGTTAATGACAATGAGATCGAGTTCTTCATTAAAATCCAGGGCATTGCAATGCACCCAGTCACTTTTAACCGGATTACCACGCAAGTTAAGATCTATTTTTCCTGGATTTTCTGCAATAATCCCGTAGGTGGATTTTGTATTATCGATATCCTGGACCACATGGTCAAAAAACCACCATTCCCAGATCACCTCTCCTTTTCTGTTAACTTCAACAATTGCATCCATTTGTGCTCCGTTGTAATTGTTTTTTGGATCACATCCGGCATTTAGGCACTGTTGAGCTGTCAGATCTTTATTTGCGATATATATGAATGTAGAATCACCAAGTTTGGGATTAAATATTTTTGCGAAATCATGATGACCATGATAATTACTTCTTGATTCAGTATATTGCCAGACTACTTTTCCATCCCAGTCAAGTTCTTTCCACGAATTCTGATTGCTGGGATTGCCACCAACAGCATCGAGCAAGGTGCCTGCTTCAGTTAACCGTGGATTTGTTCCTATATTCCAGGTATGTATGACATACCCTTCCATATCTATAAGGTAACTTTTTCCTCGTGTGCCAAACAGGGTATATCCATTATAGCACTTCGATTCATTCCAATACCTGGTTTCAGTTTGCACAAAAAAGCTTTCCTGTCCAAAACACCATACAGCAAAAAGCATAAAAAATGATAGGTTAAATATTATTTTCATCTGTTTATTGTTTTGTTACGAATAATTTATAATATGTAGAATATCAATTTATTCTATTATTATTTTTTTAATAATTATCTCGTTGTCTGTAAATATTTTCATGAAATAAATGCCTTTTAATTCAGTATTCAGTTTAACCGTACGTTGATTTTCCCTGTCTTTGAATTCAACAGAATAAACTGTTTTACCATTTAAATTCACAAGGAGTATTTTATTAATATTATCAGTGCTTTGAATGTTAATAATTTGATTAGCAGGATTTGGGAAAATAGTAATTAATGCAGAGTTTGTGAGATTTTTATCTGAAGTAGGATATAACTCAATAAAATCTCCCGGGATTAAAGTTTTTCCAGCGAAAGCAGGATAATCAAGAGGATACTTGTAAATTCTGAAAACAGAATTCATTCTTTCATCAGGGCGGGCCTGATCGACTTTAAGAGGATCACCCTGATTTAATGGTCCGGTCTGATCTACAGGACAAATATATTCCCAAACAATTTCTTTATCACTGGTAACTTCTATAAATTGACCGATAGTGCCTGAACAAATAAGTGTATTGCCATTTGGCTGTCTCTGCGCTCCAGAGATATTTTCAGAATACCGTAGTCCTTCCTGACTACCTTTATCGCTACCTTTAAAAGTCCAAGTGAAATTTACAGGAGAAGCAGTTCCGGATATAAGAGTATAATTACCGTTTTCATCAATTGTGGGTGTAAATTCATCGACAGAAGAATAAATAGTACCTCTGCCTATACCGTTATTGAAACAAGTCAAATTACCTTCACCCGGTCTTCCCGGTAGAACCCATTCGACATCATGCTGTTCGAAATATCGTTGATCTGCTTTGGTTCCGGCACCGTAGGTGAAAGGATTTCCCCATCTATACAGCAAATCTCCTCCTTTTGCTCTTTTACCTCCTGTGTGGCCTTTTGCTTCGACAGTGGTTGTCCCATGGTCAATGATCCAAACTTCGCTATTACCCCTAACACTGACTGCTATCTGGCCAAACTGGGGATTATAATCAATTGAATTCATGTGATTCCAAAATGAAGGTAGCTTTCTGCCATCACCATCACAATCAATAAGTTCAGGATGTGCTTTTGGATCACCATAGTTTGACTTAGATTGATCAAAATTCTGAATTAAATGATCCCATGTGTGCCATTCCCAGACAACAGTTCCTCCCTTGGGATAAGTAGGCTTGATCTCAACTATGCAATCGGGTAGCATTCCTTTTTGCTGTATTTCAGGATTTAGGTTTGAAGGATTAAATCCGGCCTGAATACATTCTGCATAAGTTTTCTTTTCTATAACAAGCATAAGAATATTTCCATTGGGTAGTTTTTTTATGTCATGATGTTGCATATATGTTTCTGTAGAAAAATCCAATTCCCATACAAGGTTATCATCCCAGTCATATTCTTCGATCCTTCCTCCTTCTCCCCCACCACTGCTTAGTTTGCCCTTCGTCATACAAGTCCGAAGCAGATGACCATTTTCAAGCAAATAAACTGATTGTCCGGGAGGCAGTGTGCTTTTTTTCCATTCGTGAATGAGCCTGCCTTCATTATTAATAAGATATGTCATCGTATTTTGCTTAGGGGCAAATAAAGTATAACCCTTAAAAGTTTTTAAGGTATCATTTTTAAATAATCCAACGGTTCGCGTTTGTCCAAAACTCGTAATGACTAAACAAGCAAATACAACAGCAATTACAAGTGAAATAAAATCTGACTTTTTCATTTTTTTAGATTTAGAGCAAAAGATGTATTTTTATTAATTGATAATTATCATTTTTCTGATCATTGAGTGAATTCCGACTGTTAGTTTATAATAAAGTATTCCATTATAATTATTTTTCACTTCATAATTGACCTCATAAAATCCTTCTTTTAGTTTTTTATTCAACAAAATATCAATTTCCTTTCCTAAGGAATTATAGATCTTCAGTACTATATAATTTTCATTTTGAATATAAAATCTGATTGTAGTATTATTTTTAAAAGGATTAGGATAGTTTTGTTCTAATAAAAATTCAAATGGTTCATTATTTTTAGAATCATTTAAACCTGTTGAGACATTATAATATTTTCTTGCAACTCTGAATCCTACATGATACCAAGGATGGTTTGGATCCTGTGGCCCCCGATAATAAGAGGGATTTCTATTTGATACCCTTGAATGACCGTCATTTACATTTCCACCTGTAACATTGTATCCGTTATACCAGTTTCCTCCTCTCATGCCTCTGTAAGGTTTGCCGTCAGGCATAATAAATCCACTTTCAGGGCCTTTAGGATTATCATAGGAGCTGACAGAGTAATAATTTTGACCATACCAGTCGTTTATAAATTCCCATACATTGCCGGCCATATCATAAAGTCCAAAAGCATTGGCACCATTTGAAGTCTTATAACTTGTAATATTGCTTTTCCAATTGAATTCAGATTTCAAATGTATCGTTCCATCATAGAAACCAACTGGTGTTGTATAAGGATATTCTGTATCTGATAGTCCTTCATAAGGATCTTTTGAATTCGGCCAGTTTGCCTTGGTCGCATCCTGATCGTTACCCCATGGATAATTATAATACGGGTCAGTCTGACCTCCGCGTCCGGCCCATTCCCATTCTGCTTCAGTTGGCAGGCGATAACCATTTTTTGAGAAATCGCATTTTCCATTTTCAATGTTATAACAAGTCTCAAGGGCATTCTGTGAACTTAGCCAATTGCAGAAGGCTGCTGCTCCGCTCCACATAACTCCTACAACCGGGTGGTATGCCCTGAAATCAAATAGTGAAAATGATTTTCCATCATAACTTATGCTGTAGTATGGAGCAAATTCATGAGTAAAACAGAAGATAGTATTTGTTCCGGTAGCGTAAACTGTATTATTTTTTATTTCAATTAATCCCTGAAGAAAATATGAATTTAGAAATGAAACAAATTGCTGGTTTGTAATTTCTGTTTTACCTATATAAAAACTATCTACTTTGACCGTGTGTAATGGCAGTTCATCACTTGGATGTGACGGGTCCACAAACCCGAAATGGTCTCCCATCTCATATTCCCCTCCCTTTATTAAAATTTCAGTTAAATTCAGATCAGAATTATCAATACCACCACGTACCAAAATGACATTTTCTTTTGTGGTTTTTTCAGAATATGATACTATCCCAAATTCTGTGTTTAGATCCCAGGCCTTCGTATTAGCATTGATACCAGATGTAGATGACCAAAATCTTGCTGTATGAATGTCAGGAAAATATGTTTTATCAATCGATGGGGATGTTAGATTTTCATCATTAAGGGATTGTAATTCTTTTATGTTTGGCAATCTCCAGTCTGATTTTCCTGCTAAAGAAAAAGATGAAGCGTAATTTAATGCTTCTTCCCAGTTCATCATATTTGTGGATTGATTTTTTTGCCATATCAGTCCTGTAAAGTTATCCTTTACTGTTCCATCTACATTATCGGTAAAATGCTGCACGTTAAAGGTTGTTGTATATGGATTTCTGACAGCACGGACATGAAATTTTTTGGTTCCTCCTGCACTTATAGTTTCTGTTTTAGGATGTGCTCCGATACCTCCTCCTGCATTTACCACCCAAATATTGTTGGGATTGTCTTTGCGAATTTCACTTGTCCACCAATATTCTGCTGCCGTTTTAGTAAAATAAGTAGTTTTTAAAGCAGGATTTAATGCTTCAAAATAATTTATGCTGAATAATTCATGACATTCAGGCAACCTCCAGTCGGTAAAATTTGCCAATGTCAGATTTTTGCAATATTGCTCTGCATTTTCAAAAGTCATTTCACCACCATCTGTTTTTTGCCATATTAATCCTGTATTATTGTCAGTAATTGTTCCATCACCGTTATCGATATAAGAAACAGGATTGAAAATGAAGTCAGCATCTTCGCCATTATTGTTGGTAAAACTCGATAGCTGACCGGTATCAGGTAACTTAAACGGCAAAAGTTTCTGGGAATGTAGTTGAGAAAACGTTGATAGGTGTAAAAAAAATAGGAATGATATAAATTGGTGGAGTTTCATATTTCTTCAATTTTTGTCGGGCATTTTAATTGTTTGTGTTTCTATGAAAATTATAATTTTAATAAGTAGTTTTAATAAGTTTTCTGTTAACAACCTCATTTTCAGTAACAATTCTCACAATGTAAATACCTGTATTCTTATTGGAAATATCAATTTTCTGTAAACCGGCATTGCTGCCTACTTTATGGGTTAATAAGGTTTTTCCACTAAGGTCAATGATCGAAATTTCCTTGATAAGGGAATTTCCTGGATTATGGATATTTACTTCCTGTGAGGTAGGATTGGGGTAAATGCTGATTAAATCTTCATTATTTTGTATGGTAATTATATCAGAAGTATAATTTCCGATGGTATAAGAAAAAGCAACTTCCCCGTTTTTGTTCACTCCGGACAGAGTATCTTTTGGAAGCCAGGCTCTGACAAAATCTACTTTTACTCCGGTTGGACAAACAGATACACGTAAATGTCCTGTACCTCCGATAGCGTCAGAGACATAGGCATCAGCATTTGCGATCATTCCCAGGCTATATGTAGAATCTGAAGGCATAGGTACTTCCTGGTAAATAACGCCGTCCATAGTTTCACGTGCAAACAAATGATCGTGTCCCTGAAAAAAAATATTGACTTTATTGTCAATGAATAACTGATGAATTGGTTTAGCCATATCGGGACGGTTTTGAGTGAAGTTATATGTGATTCCATCTGCATCATAACCGCCCCATTCAAATTTTCTTGCCTGATTTATTCCTCCTCTTCCTTCACCAGACACATGGTGAGCAAAGACAAATTTGAATTTTGAATTATTGTTTTCTAAAGTCTGCTTGAGCCAGTCATATTGTTTTTGTCCCAGTGTCCAGTTCCAGTTGCCTGGTTTTGGTGAAGTCAGACTTGCATATCTGTAAACATCAAGAACTACAAATAATGCATCACCCCAGATGAATGCATAATAGTTTTCTGGATTTCCAATGCCAAAATCTTCAACATCGGTATTCCCCGAATAAAAATGGTTAGGATATGGGTTCGCATAGTAATATTTTCTCCATAAGGTACCATAAACGGCAATATTTTCAGGTGGGTTCTGATGCAGGTAATAAGCCTTTTCTCCTTCATGATTTCCCAGGCATATAAACAGAGGTGATGAATGACAAATTTTGCCGAGGTACTGAAGGTAATCTTTATGCAATTCATCCATGTCTTCTGTTGTGGTTGTGGTAGGAGTATGATCATCACCAAAAATATCACCCATGGTGAACATAAAATCCGGACTATCTTTTACCTGATTGTCAATACATATTTTGTAGATATTCCGATTTCCTTTTTTATCGTATAAATGCTCGTCTGCTTCAATGGTAAAGGTAAATGTCGAACCTGGTTTTCTTTGAGTATGAAAAGTATGTTCTTCACCTGTAAGAAAACTCCCTGTACTATTTTCCCTGTACCGTGTCCTGTAATAGTATCTTGTATCAGGAGAAAGATATTGCAATTCTAATTTGTCAGGTTTATTTGGTACATTATTGAAAGTTGAGGTTTTATCATTGTAGGATCCTGCAATTTCACTGTATTCAATATAAAATTCCACTTTTTTAGTGAACAAAACACTCACAGTAATAGAATTATCCGTTGGCCTACCCAACATTTCGATAATGTTTTGAGATAAAATCGGGTTACAATTTAGCAGGAATACGGCCAAAATCAATTTTAAAACTTTCATCTGATAATTTTTTTAACTATATTATATTTGCTTGTTTTGATAACGACAACACAAATTTCCGGGATCCGCATTTCGGGTATTTCGTAATAACTTTTACCAACAGGAATTTCTCCGGTAAAAATTTCCTGGACAAGTTTACCTGTAAGTGAATAAACTGAAATATTACCTGCTGTTTTATCAAAGTTTTCCACTATCAGTGAATTGCCTGCTTTATAGCAATCTATTTGTTTTTCAATGTCCTGACTACTTACAGCATTAGTTTTTTTTGCATTGACAAAATAAGTTCTTTTTACTTTGCCATTGATCTGATCTTTGCCGGGGTTATCAACATGATAGGCACTTATATATTCGACTTTGGCACTATCTCCCAGAATACTTACATTCAGATGACCTGAATTGGGTAAAATTAAGCCATGAAGGTATCCATATTCAGTAGCATTATTTGTATCTGTGTAATTTGGATTTGCTGCCTGTGGACATTCCTGATATACAATACCATCTTTCTTCTGCTCCGCATATATGTGATCATGTCCATGAAAGAATATCTGAACTCCATTTTCTACCATTAAAGTATGAATAGGCTTTCCCCAGCCTGGTCGTTTATCATCAAATCCATAAGTTCCATCTGTATTGTAACCACCATGTTCACAAAAATCAGCTCTTTCAATGCCACCCCGTCCTAAATTATCACCTCCTATTAATTGATGTGAGAACACAAATTTAAACTTGGCATCACTTTCTTCAAGAGTTTTTCTGAACCAGTCATATTGGGTCTTTCCTAAAGTAAAATGCCAGGGGTCTGAACTACGTTCTTCAGTGTAACCGTAAACATCCAAAACTACAAATAGGGCATCTCCCCAGGTCCAGGAATAGTAATTCTGCCGCTTCCCTACATACATTTCTGAATAATCACTACCGGTATAAAATCCATCAGGCTCTGGTGAGGGATAATATACTTTTCTTATCCTCGTAGCTGTATTGAAAGGATCATCCGGAGAATTTGTGCTTAACCAACGCAATTCAGAATCGTGATTTCCCTGAACAATAAAAAGTGGAATTGACCCGCAGATATCATCCCAGAAATTCCTGTAAAACAAATGCCTTTGTTTTATATAATATTCATTGTTGAGAGGAAATTTTTCAGTCATAAAGTTATCACCAAGGTCAATTAAAAAATCAGGTGATAAATCAGATGCATTTTTTAGCATATTCCTGAAAGTAGAATAATTTGAGACCTGATCAAGATGTGGATCTGCCTCAACAGCAAATGAAAAATTCTCTCCCTTTGATCTTTGTGTATGAAAACTTCTTATAACACTTTGTTTAAAATCGCTTTCTCCCTCTATTTTATAAAAAAGCTTGTAAAAGTATTTTGTATTGCTATTTAGTCCATCAACTACAATTTGAATTGGAGTTTCAGCTTTGAAAACTTTTGTGCCGGTTTTCTGATACAGATCATTTTTATTTGTGCCAAATGATATATAACATTCCATGTTTTTATTCGACAGAGCATTGAATATTACAGACTTATCAGTAGGCACACCGAGTATTCCCGGTAAAATGAAATCACCATAAAACCTTATATCAACTTTATAAAGTGAAGTTCCTGCTGTCACGAATAATATATTATTATATTCCCCTCCAAAGCACAGATTTCTTACTCTTTCATTTTCAGGGAATGAAATTGTTTCGATTTGGATGCCTGTTTTGCTGAAAATTTTAATTCCTCCGGCACTAAAAGCCACATACAGGTTTCCAAACATATCATTACAAATCCCGTCAACCTGTCCTGCTCCCTCAACATGAATAAATAATTTTTTATCTTTGCTTAAATCCTGGATTTGATATTCATTTTTGAGATTGTAGGAGTAAATATTATTTGAACTGCTTTCGCAAACATACAATGTTCTCCAGTCTTCATTGAAAGTAAGACCATTGGGTTTTATCAGAGTACTGTCGATCAGTATAGCCTGGTTCTGATTATAAGGGATACAAAACAAGCCCTCATAGGGTAAAATCTTTTCAGCCGGTGAAATGCCATAATCCGGATCTGTAAAATATATTGAACCAAGATAGCTAAGTTCGACGTCATTGGGGCTGTTTAATTTTTTTCCTTTGTATTGTGAAATATATGTAGTAATAACACCCTCAGCAGTCATTTTTGCCACATCTCTGGAAGCATGTCTGCAAACATAAAAATCATCATTTTTTGTGCAAATAATACCATTTGATTTTCCTGATGGATTTACGAATTCTGATATTCCTGTTGTCTCACTCCATTTAAAGATTTTGTTTGCATTTATATCGCTAAAAACCAGAAATCCCTGTGGATGCCATGTCGGTCCCTCTGTGAATTGAAAACCGGATGCAATTTTGACCGGCTGTAAATTATCAAATATCTGTCCATTGAGAAGATAAACAGACAGCAGTATTAACAGAAATGTCGATTTTAATTTCATGAAAAGCAGTTTTTCCCCAATATAAAAGATGTTTATAATATATTAAGACCGCTTCTTTTTCAAATGGTTTAAATAGAAATAAAAATTTTAAGTTTTTTTTATTAATGTGACTTTGGTGGTCGGTTATTTTTTATCAGGAAAATTCTTAAGAATAGGCTTAAATTGTTCCCTGATATAAATCTTCTATTGGGAAAATTAAATCATAATCATTCCAGTTTAAGTTTCCATCAATAACATTAAATTGCATAAACATATTTTCATTCAAATATTTACGAATGGAAGGATAATATGAATTTTCTAAAAATGGCTTAAAATTCACCAATCGGGAAGCTCCACCACTGAAAGTGATCTGTATTGTGAAATTGCAAATATATTGTGCAGAGACAATATCAAGTAATTTGACCTGTAAATCATTATATTCTTCGACTATTTTCGTTTTTTTAACAATTCCCTGTCCACAATATTATCCGATCCATTTGAGAATAAAATTTATAAAATGTCATTTCGATATGACAAATTCACGAAGTTAAAGGGATTACTTAGACCCTCGAATTGTTATTATTCTTTAGAAAGTTTATCAATGATATTATAAGAATTATTATATATCCAGAAATTAGTTTCGATGTTGCCAGATATTATTTTTGTTTGTGTTTTATCGATATAAAGAACAGTAGGATAAAACTTTATGCCCAATCCAAGTGCTATTGAATCATCAAACAAAAAAAGGTTTTCAAAATTATAGTTTAAGCTGTCCATTATTTTTTGTGGATTTTTTGCTTTTTCTCTTTTAAGTGGCGTATTTACAGCAAAGAAAAGAATTTCCTTATTTAATTTATATTTTGAAGTGAGCTTTTCAAAATCCGGAAATTTTTTAAAACATGATCCACATGCAGAATTCCAGAAATCTAATACCAAAACTTTGCCCTTAAAGTCATTTAATGATATGGTATCATTATTTAATAATAAAGGTTTTTCAAAAAAATCAGATATAGCGCTATAGCTATTTATTTTTTTTTGATTTATGATATTTTGAGTAAAAGGTACTACCACTAATGAAATCAAAAGTACTACGACTGAGATGAAATAGTAAGTTTTTTTTGACTGAAATGTTAATTTCATTTTCCAAGCAAAAAATAAGCTGATTAAATAAGCAATAAAAAAAATTACATCTAGTTCGATGAATATATTTGAGTCAAACAAAAACAATATAAATTCGATTAAAAACAATGGAGCTGTAATTAGAAATATTTTGTAAATAGCTAAATCCTTCTGGATTAAATACACTGCAAAAATTAAATTGAAAATCAACCAAATTGATTTTGCAATCAGCACATCACGAAAAATTGTAACTAAAAATAGAAAAATTAATACTATTATAAAACCTTGCTTAACATAATAGTATTTACTTGTTTTTGAAATCAGGATTCTACCAATTAAAAATCCCATTAAAAAAAATACAAAAATCAATACAACATTAAAAGCAACAAATTTTGGAGAAATGTAATTGATTTTTATAAACTGCTGTATTAATATAACTGCATAAAAAATATATGCAATAAACAAATCTCTAAATCTTCGCATAAATGATCCTTTGTAATCGGCACTCCAGAAACCTGATGAAAATATCGTGAAAATCAAATTTTCCTTATGTAAATCAATATCTTCAAAGCATATAATTAAATATATTATAAAAAAAATGGTCAAATAGTATTCTTTTATTTTAACTGAAGCAAGGTGCATAAGTGAATTATTTTTCTCAGAGTTAAACATAAAAAGTAGTATAATACAGGGAAGTGATAAAATCAATAATTAAAATTTAATCACTTCCCAATTGAATTAATATTCTAAATTATAAAAAAAAATCTGCAAATGGATTATAGTAATAAAAAAAATATTTCTATTGAAACTTATAATGGAATTTACTTATAATCTAGTTTCCTTCGGGTCCCATGTAAAGTGCACATCTTCCCCTACATGGTTTTGTAAACAACCATCCACAGCCACTACGTGTCTTATCACATGTTCCTTTTTTAAAATCACAGTATTCTTCATGACCTAAAAACATACAATAAAAATCACCATTACAATTACAATCAGGTGCAGAATAGTCAGGACCACCTGGTATTAAGGCTGAAACATAATCTCCAACTTTTGTAAAAGTACACAATAAATAATAAATATCTTTTTTATTCCAGACGGAATCAATAACCATTTGATTTACCCAATTTGTTATAAACAGTTCATTTGAATTTGACAAAGTATCTGAAAATAAATTAATATTCAACAGATTTTCAATTGTAACCAAATTAGCAATTTGATTTGAATTAAGTGACAACTTTGCTTTATTCATCCTATCTGTCCAAAGTTGAAGCCTTTTTGCAGGGGTGATTTCAATAAATATTGCCCTTTGATTCTGTAATGGCAATATTTCTAAATCTTCCAAACTGATATTTTCATAATTATTGGAGGTCCTTAGGCCAAGTTCATCATTGGACTTTTTACTTTTTTCATTAAGATCAATTTTAGAACATGAAAAAAAAGTGAATAAACTAATAAGTAAAAATAAAATTGAATAATTTTTCATAATAAAATATTTAATGGGTTAAGAAATAATTTTATAGTGACCAAAAATATTATAATATAGTAGTTATTATAATATTTAAAGGAATAATATTATAACAAATAGGAATATTAACATATTTTTGCAAAAAATCTTTATATATGAAAATTGGAAATAAAATTAGAGAATTTAGGGTAAAAAAGAATCTAAGCCAAGAATATATGGCTACTGTCTTGAATATCAGCCAACCCTATTATAACAAATTAGAAAATAACAAAGCTAAACTAACAGTGGACAATATGTTGGCAATAGCGAATGAATTTGAGGTTGATCCATCTGAATTGATTGATTCATTACAGCCTAATTTTTCAAATACATTCAAAGTAAATATGGGACAGATAGGGACTGGAAATACTCAAAATAATAATTTTTCACAAGAGGAAAAACAATTTTATATTGACAGAATATCTGCATTGGAGAAAGAAAATGAATTCTTGAAGTTTGTTATTCAAAAATTTTCTATACCATCTGACTAAATTGTAAAGTTTTCTCAAGAAAAAGGGAATCTCAATTTTGAGATTCCCTTTTTTAATACTCATTTTTTCAACAATTCCTTAATCACAATATTCTCCGAACCACTCGGAAGAGTGAAATGCAGTAATTGAGATATAGTAGGAGCTATCTCTGTAATAAAGTGCTTCTCATAACTGACTCCCTTAGGAATATTCCAGCCATAGAAAAGCCCTGGAACATGTGTGTCATAACCATAAGGAGTGCCGTGCGAGGTACCTGTATATCCATACTCCATGTATGCGGGTTCAAATAGCAGGACTATCTGACCGCTTTGTTTGATATCAAATCCATTCGCAATTGATTTATGAAGGAAATCAGGACTGCAGTCCATGAGTTCTTCTTCTGTATAAGCTCGTTTTACATAAGGTATCAATTCCAGTTTTTCCTGGAATTTTCTGAAGACCATTTCCCTGTTCAATCCAATTGAATCTATTTTGGCAATATCGAAATGAATATTCTGATTGTCATAATTCCTGATCAGGTTTACATTGTAAAGTTCGGTCGAAACTTTTTCGAAATCTTTTTTCAATTCCTTGTAATCAAGATTTTTTACCTCCATTTTGTTGTCATGAAGGAAATTGGGATTTTCGCCACAAGCATGATCTGCTGTCAGGAAAACCATATAATTGCCTTTGCCAACATTTTTGTCCAGAAACTTCAGCATTTCAGCAATTGTAAGATCAAGACGCAAATACATATCCTGCAATTCCATAGATCTTGGTCCAACCACATGACCGATATAGTCGGGTGAGGAAAAAGATACTGCGAGAAAATCAGTGATATTATCTTTTCCCAGACTTTCTTTTTCTACGGCTTTCATAGCCAGGTCAGCCAGAATACTGTTTCCCCAGGGGGTAACTTTGATTATTCCGGCTCCTTTTTTCTGATATTCTGTATAAAGATCATAGGGAAATACGGGTTCAAGCGACCAGTTTAGTTTGCCTTCATAAGGATTTTTGTCGGGCAATGATTCATTATAATCCGATGCAGGTTTCAATAATTTCCAGCCTTTTTTCAGGTAGGTTTCATAATGTTTTGCATTATTGAATTCAGTGACCCATGATGGTAGTTCTGATCCATAATATGTGCTTGAAATGAAATTGCCATCACTGTTCATCCAGAATGCCCAGTTTGCAAGATGTCCTGCAGGTAAAATTGCACCTCTGTCTTTGATACTCATACCAATCACTTTTCCTTTCAGATTGGTAGAAAGTCTAAGTTCATCTGTTATAGTAGTGGTTTTAAGCCTGTTAGGTGACATTTTACCGTCTTTTTCCTTTCCCGGACCTAAAATTGTGAAATCATCATCGTATGTGCAATATATGTCCTGGTGAGTTTGTCTGTGAAACCAGTCATTGCTAACTATTCCGTGATATCGCGGTGTAGTGCCGGTATAAACTGATGCATGTCCGGGAGCTGTATATGTTGGCATATAGTTGAAATGAAGGTTTTTCATCCTGAAGCCCTCATTTATAAGTCTTTTGAAGCCTTCATTCCCGAAATCACTATAAAATCTGTCAATGTACTCATCCCGCATTTGATCGACAATTATCCCTACTATCAGTTTAGGTTTGGTTTGTTGTGCCAGAAAAAAAGTTGAATATAAAGTAGCAAATACAACTAAAATAATTTTTTTCATATTTGGAATTAAATTAAATATAACAATTCTAAATTTAAGTTTCTCTTCTTTTTGATCCGTCAAAAAGAAGCAAAAAACTCGTGCGAAATTAAACTCGCAAACCTTTTATTAAATATAAAGCAACAAGTTATAACGTTTTCATCCCGAAAGCTTTCGGGAACGGAAATTTTACCTACAAGGTTTCGGTAAAATTTCCTACTTTCTCCTGCTCAAACATAATTTCGCACAGTCCTATCCCAAAGTAATTAAACATGTTCAATTTTAACAATTAGGTCCTGAATTCTTCAGCTCACTGTAAAACTTGAAGAAATAAGGTATAGTTTCCATTCCCCTGTAAAGGTTGAATAGTCCGTAATGTTCATTTGGTGAATGAATGGCATCGGTATCAAGTCCAAATCCCATCAGTACAGGTTTTGATCCCAAAACCTGTTCAAAAGTTGCTATTATCGGAATACTTCCTCCCTCTCTTGTGCTTACCGGTTTGGAACCGAAAGTTTTTTCCATTGCCATTTCGGCAGCCTTGTACTCAGGAGTATCGATTGGTGTGATCACAGGTAGTCCGCCATGAAGATATTTTACATCTACTTTCACATAAGCTGGAGCTATGGATCTGAAGTGATCTTCGAATAGTTTCGCAATTTCTTTTGGGTCCTGATTGGGCACAAGTCGCATGCTGACTTTAGCATAAGCTTTTGATGGCAGCACTGTTTTTGCACCTTCACCTGTAAATCCTCCCCAGATGCCGTTGAGGTCAAGGGTAGGTCTGATACCTGTCCTTTCCATGACTGAATACCCTTTCTCTCCGAATACTTCATCTATATCGAGTTTTGACTTGTATTCTTCCAGATTAAAAGGAGCTTTATTTATCATTTCTCTTTCTTCTGCACCCGCTTCAAGTACCTTATCATAAAAACCTGGTATAGTTATATGTTTATTCTCGTCCATTAACTGTGAAATCAGGTCGCACAGCACATTTATCGGGTTTGCTACTGCACCTCCATAGGTACCTGAATGTAGATCTCTGTTTCCTCCGGTGACTTCAACCTGCATATAACACAGACCTCTAAGGCTTGCAGTAATTGATGGAATACTATTGGAAATAATACTTGTATCCGATACAAGGATGACATCATTGGCTAACATTTCCTTATTCTCTTCGCAGAATTTTCCAAGATGCGGAGAACCTATCTCTTCTTCTCCTTCAATCATAAATTTGAAGTTTACCGGAAAACAATTATTCGCAACAAGAGCTTCAAAAGCTTTCATATGCATAAACACCTGTCCTTTATCATCACAGGAACCCCTGCCGAAAATAGCACCGTCAGGATGAATGTCGGTCTTTTTAATCACCGGTTCAAATGGTGGATTATCCCAAAGATCAAGCGGATCAACAGGTTGAACATCATAATGTCCATATATAAGAACTGTTGGCTTGGACGGGTCAGTAAGTTTTTCTCCGTATACTACCGGATGTCCTCCGGTTTCATAAACTTTTACATTTTCCGCACCTGCCCTGATGAGAGCATTTTTTGCCCATTCAGCAGCCTTGTACATATCATCTTTATGGTCCGGCAATGAACTGATCGATGGTATTCTTAACCATTCATTCAATTCATCAATGAATTCTTTTTTTCTTTCAGCGATGTAGTTTTGTACTTTTTCCATATTAAAAAATTTTACGATTTTTAAATTAAAAACTAAGAGTGAAAAACTAAGAATGAAAAACTAAAAATTAAAAATTTACAATTAAAAAGTTTTCAATTTTACATTCTCAATTGTCAATTCTCAATTGTCATTTCTCAATTTAACGGTGTTATGTTTTTTTTGTTTAATCAGGTTTATGTTATTTTGAATAATTATGCAGAAAATAAATTAATTGATCAATGTTCTACTCCGCATCCATGCAAAATTCCCGATCCGGGATTTTTTAATAGGTTTTCCTGCTCTTCAATTTCTTCCTGTGTCCATTTTACCGGACTAATGTCCCGCAGATCTGGCTGACCTGCATCAATCCATGCAGTATACCAGATATCTCCAAGTGCCTTAATTGCATTTCTCATCCTTGTTTCGACCATATTTTTTAATTCCCTGTCAAAGGCTTTTATCAGTAATTCTGACTGCAGTCTGACTACAGTACCGTTTCGCTCACGAAAAACAAATTTTTTTTCATCTGGGATTGAAAGGTTTACAATTGAATCAGCCCTTAGCACATCATTTTTAAGAGAATGGCTTTTTAAAACAATATTCCAGAAGAAATCCCTGACATTTTTAATATATTCGGCTTTACCTACAAAAAAGTCAAATTCAGGTTCGCATAGTAGTTCAGGGACACTATTTTCCCAAAATGCATGAATGCCTACCTGATTTGTTAATTGTCCATTGTAATTTCTTGTGGTATGCAGCGGAACATGGGCATCACCTATGTAATGACCAAAATGTGTTGACAATCTAAGAATTTTTTTAGCATCTTTTACTTTCATAGCTCTTACCAATGATTTATAATGTTCATATAAATAATATGGTAAAATACCTTCCTGCGAAAAATTTTCTTTTACTGTGATTTTACTGTAAGTTATATTATTTAACTTTATATTAAGCCATTTTTCAAGAGTATCAACAGGGAATTCAATTTTTTCGGTCAGAATTTTAAAGGCAATTTTTTCTGCAATAAAACTCCGGTAATCCTTTAATGAACAGTGATATAAATTTGCAAATACCGAGTCATTCTTAATTATATTGATGCCTGGACCAAATAACAGGGATGATTTGTCGTCTGTTTCAATATATATCTCACAATATTTTTCCATAACACCTATCCAGGTTCTTGGTAATGAATCAAAAGGATAAACACCCCAGGAGTCAATATCGATAAAATGCCTTATCCCTTCAATATTATTTGTGAATTTGAGTTTATCAGGGTCAGTAGAATGCTCGGTTATATATTCAATATTTGGTTTGAAAAAGTACTGCATTTCGGGTGGAAGAGTGAAAACAGCCATCCTGTTGATTTTCTTATGAGCAAAGAAACCCCATTCTTCTTTCAGAATAAATCCGAAAAAAGTAAAAATCAATAAAAAAAGGATAAATATTTTTAATAATGCTTTCACCACTCTGATAAAAAACCTGTTAAAAAAAACATATAATTTGTAAATATAAGAGTAATTTAAATATTTTCATAATAAAATTAACAGTTAGATTTATATTGCAATTTTTGGCCATATAAATTATACCATTCAGGATAAGTCATTTTTAATAATTTTGGCAAGATATATGCACTTAAGCAATCGAATCAGATGTATTATTAAGAATACTCAGAAAGTTAAGTTCAATTAAAAAGGCTGATCCACGGGGGTAGGATTGGTCTTTTTTTTTGATTGTATATGATCTTAAAATTGTTTGTATTCATTTGAAAGTATTATTTTTGTGAAATTATGATTTTCAAAAAGGCAAAATTTGTTGAAGTTCTCTTACCCCTTGCATTACCAAAAACCTATACATATGCTGTGCCGGGGGAGTTATCTGACAAGATCAGGTTTGGTATAAGAGTTGAAGTATCATTGAAAAATAAATTTTATGCAGGTTTGGTAATCGATCTTCATGATGAGATTGCCGGAAATGATTATAAAATAAAACCTGTAATTTCCATTATCGACTCTCACCCTATAATAAGTGAAGTGCACTTCGAACTTTGGAAATGGATTGCACAATATTATATGTGTACTATTGGTGAAGTTATGACAGCCGCTTTACCGGCAGGCTTAAAAATGTCAAGCGAGACAATTATTGAGTTGTTACCCGAATCTGATTCGAGTGAGATCGAATTCAATGACGACGAATATATGGTCTATGAAGCATTGGAATTGAAATCTGAATTGAATCTGAAAGATATAAAAGAAATACTTGGCAAATCATCAGTTTATTCAGTAATTCAGTCTTTATTAAGTAAAGGTATAATAAATGTTAGAGAAGAGCTTATCAATACATTTAAGCCTAAGCAGATTAAACTAATAAGAATTTCTCCTGAATATAATGATGAAGATAAGATTGCAGAATTGTTTATAAAATTAAAAAGGTCAAACAGTAAAACCAGGGTCTTACTGTCATACTTTCAGATGACAAATACCGGGGATGAGGTTTTGAAATCTGAATTGACTAAATTAGCCGCAGTAAAGTCATCTGTCATTAAGGAACTGCGGCAATCAGGGATTTTAATTGAGACGGTTAAAACCGCCTCAAGACTGAAACCAGGTGGGGAAAAACGTGAAGAATTACCTGATTTGTCTGAATATCAAAAGATTACTGTTGACCGGATTGAAGAGTGTTTTGAAAGCAACAATCAGGTGTTACTGCATGGTGTTACAGGAAGCGGAAAAACGAGGATTTACCAGGAATTCATTCAAAAGGCAATCAGTTCAGGTGGACAGGTGCTGTATCTTGTTCCTGAAATTGGCCTTACGGCTCAAATGATCAACAGATTAACTGGTGTTTTTGGTGAAGATGTCAGCATTTTTCACAGTAAAATAAATCAAAATGAAAGGGTAGAGGTATGGAATTCAGCTTTTCATGGGAAACCTGTAATACTGGCTGCACGGTCAGGAATATTTCTCCCATTCAGGGATCTCAGGCTAATAATTGTCGATGAAGAACATGATAGTTCCTATAAGCAGCAAAACCCTTCACCGCATTACAATGCCAGGGATATTGCTTCATATCTTGCAAATAAATTAAACATAAGGGTATTGCTCGGTACAGCCACTCCATCGCTAGAAAGTTATCACAATTGTATGATTAAAAAATATTGCTATGTAAAAATTGATCAGAGATTCGGACAAGTTTCAATGCCTGAAATCAGGATAAATGATATGAGGAATACTTCGGCACTTGTACCAAACAATTTAAAATACAGCATAGCACTTATTTCGATGATTCAACAAACCCTTAACAACCATGAACAGGTGCTGCTTTTTCAGAACCGGAGAGGTTTTGCTCCGGTAGTGATATGTCATACATGTGGCTGGAATGCAAAGTGCCCAAATTGTGATGTTTCATTGACATTTCATAAAAAAATGGAGGAAATAAGATGTCATTATTGTGGATTCAGAAAAAAAATAATAGAAATATGTCCTGTTTGTGGTAGTCTGAGGGTTGGTAACCTTGGATACGGGACTGAAAAAATAGAATCTGAACTAAAACAATTTTTTCCTGATGCAAACATAAAAAGAATGGATCTGGATACTATCAGAACCAGAAATGATATTGAAAATCTGATGATTGAATTCGAGGAGAAAAAAATCGACATTCTGGTTGGTACCCAGATGATCACCAAGGGACTTGATTTCGACAGGATTGGTCTGGTTGGAATAATTGATATAGACAAACTGATGCAGTTTCCTGACTTCAGGTCCAATGAGAGAACATTCCAATTGGCTGTACAGGTTGCCGGAAGATCAGGAAGAAGAAATAAACAGGGTTTAGTTATTATTCAAACTCATGATCCTGAAAATCCTCTTATAAACGATATAATCAACAGTGATTTTAAAAGTTTTTCCAGTCGCGAACTGGAAGAAAGAGAGTTCTATCGCTATCCGCCTTTTATCAGGTTAATAGAACTGACTATTTTACATTCAAATTTTGATAAATGCAGGGCTGGAGCAGACTTGCTTGCTAAGCTAATCAAAATACACCACAGTGATTTAATCGGGCCTGCTGTGCCAGGAATTGGCAGGATAAGGGGACTTTATCAAATAAGTGTAATAGTCCGGATTGACATGACTAATCACTCTCTTAACAAAGTAAAAACAATTATTAAAAAGTCGATAGAAAAAGTATTTGTCAGTGATGGATTAAAATCCTTAAAAGTCAGGATTGACGTTGATCCATATTGATTCTTAATATATTGAAAAAATCGTTTTTTCCCGATGAATAGATTAATTCTATTTTAATCTAAAAAAATCCTGAAATAATTGGAATTATTGATTTTTTTAAATTAAGTTTGTGTTAATTTAATACTTCAATGTTTTTCTGTTATTTATATTAATAGAAATTAATTCAATAATGATTTAAATCATTTGAGTATTTAATTGCTTTTCAGTCCAATGTTCATATCATAAAAACAAGGCTACTTCTGTTTTTATAAAGTATAATTTACTATTATTTTCTTAGGTATTCATTATTTAATCATTATAAAATAACGAAACGTATTTATTTTTTCATTTTAATTTGTAAAATATGAAAATTTTTGAACCAATCAAACTAATTACAAGCATGAAGCAAATGCTCTGCATTGTGTTGTTACTTTTGGGTTTTGCATTTACTGCCAATGCTCAGCAAGTGACGGGAGTTGTTACAGGGGAAGACGGTCAGACACTGATCGGTGCTTCCGTAGTATTGAAAGGTACCAACATTGGTACTATTACAGATTTGGACGGGAAATATTCCATTGCAGCCAAAGAAGGGCAGGATTTGGTATTTTCCATGATAGGCCTTGAATCCAAAACCGTAAAGATTGGAGCGTCAAAGACCATAAATGTGGTACTTGGAGGTTCAATAATCCTGGAAAATGTTGTTATCACGGGTGCATTGGGTATTGTGCAGGATAAAAGGAAACTTAGTTATTCTGTACAGGGAGTAAAAGGTGATGAAATTCAGAATTCCAGAAGGGATAATGCTTTCCAGGCATTACAGGGGAGAGTAGCAGGAATGAGCGTTACCCCTACCAGTGGGCTTGCCGGTGGCTCCACAAGTATTAACCTCCGTGGTGTCAACTCGATTGGAAGCAGTAATCAACCATTAATAGTAATTGATGGTCTTCCTGTGAGCAGCAGCACTTTTAATCAGCATACTTTGTTTTCTGATGCAAGTGGACTAAATGGTAATGTTAATAATAACAGGGATGAAGCAAGTAGCCGTCTGGCAGATATCAACCCTAATGATATTGAAAGTATCAGTGTACTTAAAGGTCCTGAAGCAGCAGCATTATATGGAAATGAAGGTGCTAACGGTGTAATATTGATTACTACAAAAAAAGGAAAATCAGGTGTAACAAGAATAAATTATAATAATAAGTTTTCCAGATCCGAGCTTTACCTGTTTCCTGAATTTCAACAAATATATGGTAGGGGAAGAAATGGAAAGGTTGAATTGAATGACCCCGATTATTTTGGTCCAAAATATGCTGATACTACAGTTTTTTATGATAACCTTGGCAATTTTTTCCAACCAGGTAGTAATGTAAGGCATGATCTGGCTTTTGAAGGTGGATCGGAGATTTTTACCTACCGGCTTTCTGCTGCATATCTTGATTCCAAGGGTAATATTCCAACGAATGAGTTTAAACAGTTGAATTTAACAGCCAGCAATGAGGTCAAATTGACAAACTGGTTGAAGGCTTCATCCCGTTTTTCGTTTACACAAAGCAAGAATATCCTTCCTCCGGGAGGCTCACAAGGCTATCTGCTGAACACTCTCAGATTTCCTTCAGATTTTAATATGGAGAATTACCTTACAAAAGAAGGAAACAGAACTTTGACATTGCCTAGTGCAAACTATGGTGCAGACAACGAAAATTCTTATTTTAACGTTTACAAAAATGCAAGATCTGAGAACACCAACAGGAGTTTGGCTAATATTTCATTGACTGCTGATGCTACAAAATGGTGGTCATTTACAGGCAGGTGGGGACTAGATAATTATACATCACTGGGTAACAGGTTTTTCCATCCACAATCGAATGTTGGTTTTTCGAAATCAGGGTGGATTGAAAACTATTCTGACCAGAACCGGCTGCTCAATACGACAATGTTCACAACTTTGAAAAAAGGATTTGGAGATTTCAATACCCAACTTATAATTGGAACTTCAATTGATGATCGAAGGAATGATGTAGTAACTGACTATGGTGAAAAACTTTATCTTCCTGATTTTAATAGTATTAATAATACTGACCCAACCACTCAACGTGACAGAACAACTGTCTACAGAACGCGACTTGTTGGTGCATTTGCCAAAGCAGAAATGAACTTTCAGGACTGGCTGATTTTTAATGTTACAGGCAGAAATGACTGGTCAAGTACATTGCCTCCTGACAGCAGATCATATTTCTATCCTTCATTTGGCTTAACTTTTAATTTTACAGATCTTCCTGCTTTGAAAGACAATTTAGGACCACTTAATTTTGGAAAAATCCGTGCATCTTTTGCAAGAGTTGGTAATCCTGCACCTGCTTACAAAATCAGGTCAAGACTTGTTTCTCAGACAAGTACCGGAGGTGGATTCCTCTATGATTTTTATGGTGATAACCCTGCACTAAAGCCTGAAAATGTAGAAAGCTATGAAATTGGAACAGAGCTGGGATTATTCAATGACAGGTTAAAGATTGACTTTGCTTTCTATAAGAAAAGTATTACTGATCAGATAGTGGTGCAACGCCTCAGCTATGGTACCGGGTTTATTTTTGGTTTATTGAATGGTGGTGACCTTAGTACAAATGGTATTGATTTCCAATTAGCTATTAATCCTGTAAAAATGTCAAATTTCGAATGGAATCTTATGGCTAATTTTACGAAATATAAGACAGAAGTTAATAATCTTCCTGCAGATGTTAATGAGTATTATGATTCTGATACATGGGTATATGGAAATGCAAGAGCGAGTGCTTTTGCAACTGAAGAAGTTTTGAAATCAAGATTCAATAAACCAGGCTCAAATCTGTTTTTCACAGGGGTTAACTCAAGAGGAGCTGGATCTGCAACTGCAATAGGAGGATGGAGTTACCTTAGGAACTCCAAAGGAGAAATATTAATTGATCCTACAACCGGATTTCCTTTAAGAAATGCTAATTTTCTGCCGATAGGAGACAGGGCACCTGATTTTACACTAGGTATATCCAATGATTTTAAATTTTTCAAAAATTTCAGATTATCTTTCCTTTTTGATATAAGAATGGGTGGAGATATTTTCAATGGCAATGAATACTTCCTGTTCCAGGCTGGGTTAAGCAATAAGTCTATGAGCCATTTGTTTGTTGGAAGCCCGGATTTCAACAGAGACTCTTTATATGTGTTTAAGGGTGTTGTAAAAGATGGAAAGGAAGAGACTGAAACTCCTACAGTCAATGAAAAGAAAATCAAACCTATCGATAATGAGTTATTCTATACAACTGTTATACAGCCTGAAGATTTTGTTGAAAAAGATATCAACTGGTTAAGATTGAGGGATGTTACATTTTCATATGAGCTGCCAAAATCTTTATTGGGAAAACAGAATATTATTAAAGAAGCAAGCATTTTTGTAAACGGAACAGATCTGTTCCTGATCACAAATTATTCGGGAGCTGATCCTTATGTAAGTGCCACTACTCCTGCCACCGGAGGTGCAGGAGGATTCGGATTTGATTTTGGAAAGACTTCCTTGCCGAGGACTTTTTCTGTTGGATTATCTGTTACATTTTAATCATTAAAAAAATATAGAAATGAGAAATAAAATATTTTTATCAACCTTTGCAATTGCAATCCTGTTGTTTCTTAGTGGGTGTGAAGATTTTCTTGATGTAAATTACGATCCTTCTTTCCCTCAGACGGCAGAGAGCTATTCACTATTACCTCCAGTTATGTCACAAATGACAAGAGGTGAAGCATTTGATACAAGGTATGTTGGGCAGTATATTCAGAATTGGGCTAGTACTGCTAAGAACAATACATGGGATTTACATGGTTATGTAGCAGGTAGTGATGCTGCAGGAGAAAAATGGAGGAGTCATTACTGGTCGATAGGAAAGAATATTGACCTGATGATTGAACAATCTACTGCAAAACAGCAGTGGGATTACGTGGGAGTCGCAAAGGCCATCAGAGCCTGGAGCTGGCAGTCTTCAACAGATGTTTACGGAGATATGATCCTGACAGAAGCATTCAAACCTAATACATATGTTTTTAATTATGACACTCAGGATAAAATCTATGAAGAAGTTGTAAGGCTGAGTCTTGATGCCATCAAAGATCTGGAAAGAACAGATGGAAATGTTAGTCAGCTTGGATTGAGCAGAGGTGATCTGGTATATAAGGGCGACAGAAATAAATGGATTAAATTCGTTTATGCCAATCTGGCGCGAAATGCACACCATCTTTCGAATAAATCTACTTACAATCCTGATAAAGTAATTGAATATGTAGATAAAGCATTTGCATCAAATGCAGATAATTTTAATGTCCCTCATTCAGGAACCAGTTCAGCCGATGGAAATTTCTTCGGACCAACAAGAGATAACCTGAGAGTATATAGGGCAACAGTATTCTTTCTGAATTTGCTCAATGGTACTACTTTTAATGGAGTTGTTGACCCCAGATTGCCATTGATGTATACTGTAGCCAAAGATGGTGTTTACAGGGCAGTAACTCCTGCAGTTGGAGACACCACCAATGCCGCAACAAACCCAAGAAGAATTCCTTTGCTGTGGGGTGTTGATCCTAGTGTTTCTGACCCAACTAAAATTCCTGGAAAGTACATATTTACAGACAAAGCAGATCATCCACTGATAACTTATTTTGAATTGCAGTTTATCAAAGCTGAAGCAGCCTTCAAAAAAGGTAATAAAGATCTTGCTTACACTTCATTCAAGAAGGGAGTAGAAGCTCATATGGATTTTGCTAAAGTCGCTGCTGCAGATAAGACTTCATATATGGCAAGTGCTGCTATTCCACAGAGTGCATCCGCTCTTACTTTGAGTGATATTATGCTGCAAAAGTATATCGCGCTTTGGGTGCATGGGGCACTCGAAACTTGGGTGGATATGAGAAGGCATAATTATAGTGATCAGATATACAAGGGTTTTGTTATACCTAATCCACTTTTTATTGACAATGGTGGAAAAGTAGTTCATAGGTTGCGTCCAAGATACAATTCAGAATATGTCTGGAATCTTGATGCATTGAAAAAAATAGGAGGTGATCTTCCTGATTTTCATACAACTAAACTTTGGTTTGTACAACCATAATAAAATTTTTAAGGCTGTCAGTAATGACAGCCTTTTTTTTTCAATTCAAATAATCGTTATAAAAAGTTTTATAAAAATCTATCTGACAACATAAACCTCATTCTGTGAAATATTGCCTCATATTCTAATTAGGTATTATATTTTGAGTATTCTTAAAACATACAAATGTTTTTAGTTTTCCAGGTTAATCTTTAATAGTACACAAAGAACTTCTATAAATAAATTTAATCACCTCAAAATAATCAATATAACATCTTTTAACTTATAATTGAATATATAAACAAATATTATTCTGAAAAATGTTTATTTGCAGAATAAAAAATTTATTTCATATTTTGTAAAAAAAAAGTGTTAATTTTTTTTGACAATTGATAATTAATGTATTACATTTGTTGAGAAAATTATTTGAGTTGAGAGAATTTATTAATTTGGTTTGCCTGATGGTCATCTCGATGTTCGATGTTCGATGTTCGATGTTCGATGTTCGATGTTCGAAATTTTGCCTAAAAAAGATAAGTTTTGAAAAATATTTTAAAAAGGTATGGAGACTTTTAGTCAATCCTCCTTTTACATGAGTTTTGTGAATGAGAAAATGATGGAAATATTTTTTAATTCACAAAATCAATTGATTATGAAATTTTATTATTTATTTTTTTTAAGTGCATTTCTTTTTACATCTTGCACTAAGGACAATGGAATTATTGAAGAAAATTATAAGGAAGTACCAATAGAATTCATAGAATTAAAAGCTAAAGTTGATAATATTATTCATCAAAATTTATCATGCATTCCCTTAGGAATGAAACTCAATATTAAATGGAATAAAGCTTTAAAAGTTAATTCACATGTGGAAGTTGAAATTGATGTTAAAAATGGTGATAATTTGATTATACCGTTAAGGAAAATGGAATCTGGGATTACAAAAACTGGAAAATTTATTTTAAAAATAGATGATTTCATTAACCCTTCGGAATTGTATATTTATGGAATAATACCTGATAGTAGAACATGGTTTATAAATCGAAAATTTAAAATTGATGATATAAAAGAGTCAAATTTTAATGGAGTGTTTTGGGTTTCAGATTTTAAATTTAAACCATTTGCAACGTTTGAATATAAAAATGGCAAACTAAATAAAAAATTATTATATGTGAAAAAGGAAGAATCATCAGATAAAATTGAAAAAAGGGACTATTGGTGGTGCAGTCATATAGCTCTTGTTAGTATTTATTGGGAAAATGGGGAATGGGTGGTTTGCCAAAATTGTGAACCTATTGACGAATGGTATTTTGACTGTGAATTTATTGATGAAGATCCATGGAATGAAGATTTTGATGACTGTATTCGTTA
Organism: Deltaproteobacteria bacterium; assembly: GCA_050258615.1. Lineage (GTDB taxonomy): Bacteria > Bacteroidota > Bacteroidia > Chitinophagales > Saprospiraceae > JADJGA01. Next base: position 59,799 of record JBLMZC010000041.1, read on the forward strand.
TCCATGGCTTTGTGAAGATGACGATGGCTCGCATTATGGAGATGATAATGGTGGAGGTCCGGATGATGGTGAAGACTTAATTTGTAATTGCAACAATGATGTATTTTCAGTAAATGGATTTGAACATAAATGGTCTACTTTAGGTGGTCTGGTTATTTCGAGGCATTGGTTACAGGTTATTGAACAAGATTGTAAAAATGGTTCATATAATGGCTCTACTCAGCGTACAATTGAAAACCCAACCATATATCAATTAGTTATTGAGCAAAATGATGCACATGAATTATTAAAGCAACCAAATTATATTACAAATTCAAATGGTAAAAAAATAATTTGTGGTGCTCATGTTACATGGTCATGGAATTTAGTTGAGTATTTGCGAGTTGGGGTAGCTGATTTAGCCTCAGGAACAATATATGCTCATCCGCAATATATGCACTTAAGTTTTGATGTTAACTAATTTATAAATTAATTAAATTATATTATAATTATGAAAAATAATTTCAATTTGGCTTTGATGCTTTTAATTTTTAATTCATATTTAATTGCTCAAAGCGATTTTTCTTTAGATATAAGAAATTTTGAAAATAGTTCTCAATTATGGACTGACAATCAAGTTTGGCAATTTACCCAAAAATTTGGAATCCAAGATACATTTTTTAAAAACAATCGTGAATTAAAAGAAAAATTTATAATTTTAAGGCATTTAACAAATGAGGATTTAGATAAATATTGTCATTTGATCAAAGATAGCGGGCTTAAGAAATATGAATTTGATAACTATTATAATGCCATGAAATCAGATAGAATAATAAAAATTAATGATTGGTTATCTTTATTAGCAAGATATCCAAGTGTAATGGAAATATTTGCAAATAAATTAGCTAACGGAAAACTTGAAGAGTTTAATTCTTTAATACAGAAGTTGTATTCCAGAGAGAAGTTGATTTTTGTTGATAATGGTTCAGTGGTAATGGTAGATAACACAAGGGAAAGTTACAGTAAATTTAAACACCTGAAACGATTAAAATAATTTTTAAAAACAGATAGGTAATATTATTAACCTATCTGTTTTTTAATCAAATGCTAAATTTAATTTACATTATCATCTGGCTTCAAATATATTCTGCTGATCTTGATGCGAGTAGATATATTTTTCAACAAAATACTGATACTTTGCATATGATTCAAAGCAGATTTATTGCGGATCATGCATTTGTTCTATCCATAGCAGCACCGGAAATAAGCCGCTATGTCGTATTTAAGGATTATATCGAAACTAAATCATTGGAATTGTTATATGTGAAAAAAGGCTATAAGTACTGTAATTTTTCCATAGGTTATTTTCAGATGCGTCCCAGATTTGTTGAAGAACTTGAGAATTATATCCGAAATAATGAATTGAATGAACCCACACTCAATATAGTAAAAATAAATAATTGGCTTCCTGAAAATATTAGGAGAAAGATAAGGATCAATCGATTGAAAAGCTTTTACTGGCAGATAATGTATGCTTATGCATTTTATTATGTTGCTGAACATAGGTTTAAAGATGTGAAATTCAGAAGCAAAGAAGAAAAAATCATTTTTTTTGCCAATGCCTACAATTATGGATTTTTAAAGCCAATTGATCAAATTTGGGATAAAACAATGGATTGTAATTTTCCTTACGGTAAAAAATATAAAGGTAAACAAGACAATTATGGTGAGCTATCCTTATATTTTTATAATAAGTATGCATCAGAACTAAATAAAATTTCATCTCCCACAAAAGATATATATAAGAATCTGAAATATTTTAAACAAATATTTTTTTTTAGTATTATAATAATCGTTTTGTTATCTATGTTTGTATGGAAGAAAGTATTTAAGTGCTTTTTATTGTAACATCATAATTAAATATTTTCCCTACTTGGATTTTTTTAATTCATTTTTGCTTGTACAAATATTAAAATTTATCATTTGATTAAAAAGATTACAATCATTGGTTCCGGGAATGTAGCCACAATACTTGGAAAAGAGCTTTTTCATTCAGGATCACCAATAAACGGAGTGTGGAGCAGAAATGCAAAGAATGCTGAACAGTTGGCTATCTCCCTACAGACTTTTGGAACTAATAAAATTGCAGACCTGCCCGGCAACAGTGATCTATATTTAATTGCTGTCAGTGATGATGCAATTGAAACTGTAGCTCATCAACTTAGTAAAGAGTTTGGGTACAATATCTTTATTGCACATACTTCAGGGTCGTTTTCTTCAGAGATTCTCGAAAAATATGTTCAGAATTTTGGTGCTTTTTATTGTCTGCAGACTTTTAATAAAACTTCAAATCCGGATTTTAAAAAAATTCCAATACTTGTATCTGCAACATCTGATTTATATGAGAATAAATTGATGGGCCTTGCTCAGAATCTAAGTGATAACTGTCAGATAATTGAAGAAAAACAAAGAAAAAGACTTCACCTGGCTGCAGTCTTTGTCAATAACTTTGTCAATCATATGTATACAATTTCCGCCGAATTATTAAAAGAATATGAGCTTAATTTTAAATTGTTGGTTCCATTGATCGACCAGACAAATAAAAGAATAATAGCGGGGGATATGCCTTTTGACGTTCAGACCGGGCCTGCTGTGCGCAACGATATGAAAATTATTGAACAACATATGGCAATGCTTGAGGATTTTCCCGAATTCCGAAAAATATATGATGCTGTCACCAACAATCTCCTCAGTTTTCAGGTAAAAAAGTACGATTGAATACAAATTGCTTTTTTTTGCCGTTATAGTGAAAAATATCCTGATGAAAAGAATCCTTTATTTTCTGGTCTTATTATCAGCTTTTAATCTTAAAGCTGAAGAATTAAAAATAAAATCGCAAATTGAAAAAGTAACCGTTTTCAGAAATGGAGCTCAAATTGTACGGTCTGCCAATGTAAGTTTTAAGCCTGGTATAAATGAACTGGTAATGACGAATCTACCTTTAGGTTTCAATGAATCTACAATAAATGTAAAACTTACACCTAATCTTGATATAAATTCTGTAAGTTTCAGGAAAAACTATGCCGATGACCTTATTCAAAATCCTGAATATAATGCCCTGAAGGTCAAATATGATGGATTACTTTTAAAAAAAGAAAATGAGCAGATGGTTTATGATACCTGGAAAGAAGAAGAAAACCTTATACTTGCTAATAAAAAAATAGGAGGTGAAAATTCAGGATTGAATCCTGATCAATTAATAAAGATAGCCGATATTTACAGGTCAAGGTTGCTGGAAGTAAAACAAAGAATGACTGAAAGCAGCAGAAAACTTAAGGATTTTGATAAAGAACTGCAAAAACTTTCCAGCCAGATGAAGGAGATCAGTTCAAGGCAAGCCAATCAGGTTATGGCTGAGATTATCATTGTGGTCAGTTCAGTCAATTCAGTCAATGAAAAAATAGAGATTTCGTATATTGATCCAAGGGCTTCATGGCTCACGAGTTTTGATTTAAAACTTGAGTCATTGCAAAAGCCACTAAACCTTCTTTACAAGGGGAGGATTAGCCAGAATACCGGGGAGGACTGGACAGGAGTGAATATTAAGCTTTCTACAGGCAATCCCCAGTCGAATATTCAGTTTCCTGAAATTAAACCCTGGTTTTTGTACTATTACGAGGATAATTATTATAAAGGAAATGCTGTTCAAATGAAATCCTTGCCAGTACAAGCCAGGATGGAGGATAATGTCAGAGCTGAGATAAATGTTGATTTAGGAGTTACGGCAAATGAAAATATAACATTTATGGAATTTAGTATTCCGGGAAAAATGACAATCCCTTCTGATAACAAGGAACATGAAGTCAAATTAAAGGAAAATGAAATACCTGCACAGTTCGAATATATTGCTATACCTAAGCAAGATAATAATATTTACCTTAAAGCCAATATTATAGACTGGGATCAATACAATATTTCGTCAGGAGAGGTTAAGTTGTATTTTGAAGGTACTTTTACTGGTACTTCTTATATTGATGCAAACCTGACAGGTGATACAATGTCAATTTCATTGGGTCCTGATATTGCTATTGCAGCAAAGAGGGAAAAGCTAAAGGACTTGAAAAAATCTAGCATTTTTTCAAATAAAAGGAATATTCAGCAGGGTTTTGAGATAAGTATTAAGAATAACAAACCTGTGTCAGTGGATTTAACTTTACTGGATCAGATACCCATTTCGACCGATTCAGAAATGGAAATTAGTCCTGACGAACTTTCGGGAGGTAAATTAAATAAGGAATCAGGAATTATCGAATGGAGAATTCTTTTGAAACCCGGAGAACAGGTTAAAAAAAGGTTTGCATTTACTGCGAAAATTCCAAAGGATAAAAAAATCAATTTATGATGATTTGAGAATATAATGCATTTTGATGAAAATTACTGTAGTTATAATTACTCTGAACGAAGAAAGGAACATTGAAAGGTGTTTGAAATCTGTTGAAAAAATTGCTGATGAAATAATTGTAGTCGATTCGTTTTCTGATGACAATACTGAGCTGATATGTAATAAATTTAATGTCAGATTTATAAAACAATCCTGGTTAGGTTATGCTGAACAAAAAAACTATGCAAATTCTCTTGCTCTCAACGATTGGATCTTTTCGATAGATGCTGATGAGGAATTATCCGTTCAGTTAACGGAGTCAATTTTAAAAATTAAAACCGGTCCTGAATTAAAGGAAGCCTACTCATTGAACCGTTTAAATAATTATTGCAGCAAGTGGATAAAACATTCAGGATGGTATCCAGATAAAAAGGTCAGGTTATTCAACAGGAAATTTGTTAAGTGGTCGGGAAATTATGTACATGAAGTTCCTGAAATTGCAGATGATTTTAACATTGTCTTTATGAAAGGTGATCTTTTGCACTATTCTTATAATTCTAAAGCAGAACACCTGAAACAAACTGAAAAATATGCCGTGTTATCAGCAATGCAAGCTTATGACAAAGGTAAAAGATCATCTGTTTTAAAAATGATAGCAGGCCCTGCCTGGAGATTTTTCAGGGATTATTTTATAAAAGCAGGATTCCTTGATGGGAAGGCCGGCTTTGAAATTTGTACAATATCTGCCAGATCTACTTATATTAAATATAAAACACTTGCAGATTTACATAATAAGAATCTGGACTGAATTAATTTTAATTTACCATCTTGGTTGGTAAAACAGGCCTTGGAGCTTTAACAACAAGCACTCTGGAAACAGCCCCTGAATTATTTGAAAGACAATGCACTATGTCCTTTGGGCTTTCAACCAGATTGTCCTGTCCTACTGAGACCGTCTCTTCTCCTACCAATACATCAATTGTGCCTTCCAGAATATAAAAGAAAACATCAGTTGGTGTAATATGGGGTTTTAATGACTCACCGGGGGCAAAAGTTATATGTACAACCTGTGCATTTTCATGATCGTATAATTTCCTGGCATCAATTTTATGCGGATTGTCTGTTTTTCCTGTTTGATTAACTGATACAATTATCATAGCTGATATTTTTAATGAATAATATTTTGGCAAAATTAATGAATAATAATGAATAACCGAAAAAAATAAAAGACTAAAAAGTATTTTGAAATAAATTTTCATACTGTAATATGTAAAATGCCTTAATTTATGTAGATTTACAGTTTTAATTTTTACCAATGGCAGTTAAGAAAATATTGATTACCGGTGCAAGTGGATTTATTGGTAGTTTTTTATGTGAAAAAGCTAGTAACCTCGGGTATGAAGTTTGGGCAGGGGTTAGAAATACAAGTAGCAGAAAATACTTGAATATTAAAGGATTAAATTTTATCGAACTTAGTTTTGAAGATAAAATATTACTTTCTGAACAATTGTCAGCGTATTTAAAATCAAATTCTCCTTTTGATTATATTATTCATAATGCAGGTGTTACCAAATCACCTAAAAAAGAGAATTATTTTCAGTCAAATTACCTGAATACAAAAAATTTTATTGAAGTATTATCTGAAATGTCTATTATTCCTGAAAAATTTATTTTTACCAGTAGCCTTGCAGCATTCGGCCCTGCAAGTGAAAGCTCTCCAGATATAATAAAATTGGATCAAAAACCAGTTCCGGTAAATCTATACGGAAAAAGTAAACTCATGGCAGAAGAATACATCAGATCTGTTGAAGGATTAAATTATATAATACTACGCCCTACAGGTGTTTATGGTCCAAGGGACAAAGATTATTTCCAGCTTTTCAATATCATCAACAGAGGTTTTGAAGTGTATATTGGAACGTTGAAGCAAAAATTGACATTTATTTATCTTGATGACCTGGTCAATGCATATTTCTTGGCTCTCAGTTCAGATAAAAGCAAAACATCTTTTTTTGTATCAGAATCAAAATGGTACTATACATGTGATTTTTATGCAAAAATCAAAAAAGAACTTAATAAAAGGACAATCAGAGTGGTCATACCTTTATGGCTAATAAGGCCATTAGCTGCAATAAATGATTATATAGGAAGGATGACTGGCAATTATCCTACACTCAATAATGACAAACTGGCAATTCTGAAAGCGAAAAACTGGTATTGTGAGACAAGTCAATTGGAAAAAGAATTGAATTTTAAAACAGAATATGATTTGGATTCGGGAATAAAAGCAACTATCAAATGGTACAGGGAAAATGGCTGGTTAAATTAAATCTGAGATTCAATCCTGCTGATTATGCAACTATTTTGTATGCTATAATCACAAGCTTATGGATATTGATTTTTTTCAACAAAATCGAAGATTCATTTGAAAAAATAGTATTCAGAATTGGTGTTATACTTCTGATAGTGCTGATTTTCAATATCAAAAGTATAAAATATAATGATATTCTTGATTTTATTAAAATAAGTTATTCCAGTTTCCTTTTGGTTTACTGGTATAGGGAAACTGCCTCACTAAATACTTTTGTTTTCGATCCATTTGATCATTACTTATTTTCTATTGACCAAAGAATTTTTGGTTTTCAACCCAGTGTGGAATTTTCAGCCAGGTACGGTTCTCCGATTTGGAGTGAAATAATGTATTATGGATACTTTTCTTACTATTTTATCAATATGCTTGCCATTTTGCTTTATTTTTTTAAAAAAAAGGCATCAGTCCATAAAACAGTGTTTATTGTTATTTTTTCATTCATCATATATTATATTGTGTTTATAATTTTTCCAAGTTATGGTCCACAATTTTATCTTCCCTATGAATTAAGAAGTGTTCCCAATGGCTTTCTTTTGCAGCAGGAAATCAGATATTTATTGTCCAATGCAGAAGTTAGAACCGGTGCATTCCCCAGTTCACATGTGGGATTAGCTTTAATTTTTATGATTCTTATTTTCAAAATTTCAAAAAAAGTATTTTGGGTAATACTCCCGGTCTCATTAATTCTAATGGCCTCCACAGTCTATATTAAAGCTCACTATTTTATTGATGTTATAGCCGGTCTCATTTCAGGATTCATGTTTTATTATATTTCATATTACCTCTATCCGAAATTTGTAAAAGCCAGAGATTATTTTATCATTAAAAAATTAATATAATACTATCAATAATGTGAAAATCTTTTTCTGGAATTATTTAGAATCAAAATCCCAAAATTTAATATCATCTACGATATATTTTCTATCATATTTTTAAATCAAAACTCCATAAATAATTGTTGAACTTATTTAAGTTTGGATTAAATGACAAATAAAGAAATAGCAAAACATCTGGATTTTATTGCAAATCTATTGGAGCTTCATGATGAAAATCCTTTTAAAATCCGGTCATATCAGAATTCATACAATACTATCAGACAGCAATATGAAGAAATTGCAAATCTTAATTTTGAGCAATTGATTCAGATTAAGGGAATAGGAAAAAGCATTGCAACTGATATTTTGGAATTATTAAATTCTGGTGAAATAAAAATTCTGAAAGAATTATTAACAAAAACTCCGGAGGGTCTGATTGATTTGCTAAAAGTAAAAGGTTTGGGACCTAAAAAAATAAGAGCACTCTGGCAGGATCTTTCCATTACTTCATTAGGAGAACTTGAATATGCCATAAGAGAAAATCGTCTGACATTGATAAAAGGCTTTGGTTTCAAAATACAGGACAATATTCTTAATCAAATTGAATTCCTCAATGCTAGTAAAGGCAAAATTCTTTACTTCAAAGCTAAGTACATAGCTGATGATCTGATTGAGAAACTAAGTAGTAATTTTCCAGACAATAAATTAAGTATCACTGGTGATTTGCGAAGACAAATGCCTGTAATTGAAAAGATTGGAATAATTTCAGATATTGGATTTGGAAGATTAAAATCATTTGAGGATCCGGAATTTCGCTATGAGAATGAAGTTTTCTATTATAAAAATACAATAATTGATTTTTATTATTCTGAAACTGATGATTTTTGTGAAAATCTTTTCATGACCACTGGTCCTGATAATTTTACCAAATATTTTATTTTTAATAAAAACACTACTGAAGAAGATATTTTTTCTTCAAATTTCCACTCATATATTCCACCAAATTTTCGTGATATTGACATGTTGCCAAAGGATATTAAAAATTTTGATATCAACAATTATATATCCCTAAGAGATATCAAAGGCATACTCCACAATCACAGTATTTGGAGTGATGGTAGTGATAAGTTAATGGATATGGCTCTGTATTATAAGGAATTAGGATATGATTATATGCTTATATCAGACCATAGCAAATCTGCGTTTTATGCCAATGGAGTCAAAGAGCAAGATGTGATCAGATATATTGAAGAGGTGAGAAAAACAAGTGAATATCTGTCAGATTTTAATGTATTTGCTGGCATAGAATCCGATATTTTAGGAGATGGTAGCCTTGATTATAGTGATGAGACATTGAAAATGTTTGATGTAATTATTGCATCTGTTCATTCAGGATTGAACATGGACAAGGATAAAGCAACTGACAGGCTAGTCAGAGCTATTGAAAATCCATTTACACGTATTCTGGGTCACATGACAGGAAGAATTTTGCTTGCCAGAGAAGGATATCCCCTCGATAATGATAAGATTTTTGATGCTTGTGCGGCCAATGACGTCGCTATTGAACTGAACTGCAATCCACAACGAATGGATATCGACTGGACATTGATATCAAAAGCACAGGATAAAGGTATAAACTTCTGTATAAATCCTGATGCCCACAGCAAATTCGAAGTACGATATATCGATTATGGAGTTATTGCAGCCCAGAAAGGGGGTATGCTCAAGGCAAATTGCATCAATGCAAAAACCACTGCAGAATTTGTGAAATGGATATCCGAAGGAAAAAAATATTGATTTGACAATAAAAACATTGCTAAAAATAAATAACAATAAAAATATTGTTGAACTTTTGAAAATCACGATTTCAGGTTGGTAATTACGATATGGAAATGAATATTTGAAGAAATAGAAAAAAGATCAGTTGAAATAATCCTGGTTATGATTATTCCCGTTTTTTACTTGAATTGATTGTTCAGCAGAAAAGTACACTGGTTCATAATCTCTTTTCCAATCTGGAAATCGGCAAGATGCTTCAGGACAAATACCAGGTTTTGTACTATGCAGAGCAGATACTCAATAACATAAATGATAAGGAAAAAATAATATTGAGAATTCCTCCTGAACTGAAAACAACCGTAGATGATGTTATAGAAAAAATTCAATCACTTGAGAAATATTATGGTTACAAAAAAGAAATTTTAGAATGAATAACTCAAATATACCCTCTGCTTACATAATCACCATCGGTGACGAACTGCTGATCGGACAGGTGATAAATACCAATTCTTCTTGGTTAGCTGATCAGTTGACTAATACAGGTATCATAGTGATCAAAATGCTGACAGTTCAGGATGATGAAGAAGCAATCATTGATGCTCTTGAAGAAGCAGGTAAAAATTGTGATTATGTTTTTATATCAGGAGGTTTGGGACCAACAATTGATGATATAACGAAAAAGACAATAGCAAAATTCATGGGTGTGGATATGGAATTCAATCCCGGTTTCTATGAAAAAGTAAAAGCTTATGTTGAAAAACGTGGAGCAAAACTCGATGAACTGATGTACAATTACAGCTTTTTCCCTAAAGGGATAAAATACCTGAAAAACGATGTAGGGACAGCTCCTGGTATGTCATTTTGCAAGTATAACTGTAGATATTTTTCTATGCCCGGTGTTCCCTCTGAAATGAAATCGATTTTCACCAATGAAATAATCAATGCACTGAAATCGAAAATGGGGGAGACAAAAATAGTAAAAAAAACTTTGCTTACAGCAGGAGAAATGGAAGCTTCACTTGCAGATAAATTGAAAAACATAGTAGTGGAAATGCCAGAAAATGTTTCAATTGCATATCTTCCAAATCTCGGAAGAGTAAGGATACGTATTACCTGTCAGGCCGATGATCACAAGTCTGCATTAGATCTGAATCGTAAATTTATCAAACAGATTGAAGAAGAACTAGGTGATATTATCTATGGATATGAAGATGATATTTTTGAAGAGGTCATTGGAAAAATGCTTTTAGAAAACAAGCTGAAACTTGGTACTGCTGAGAGCTGTACGGGGGGAATGGTGGCGCATAAAATTACATCAGTTTCTGGCTCATCTGCATATTTCAGGGGCTCTGTGGTAGCATATTCCAATGATATTAAGATGAAAATTCTTAACGTAATGCCTGAAACTCTTAGAGATCATGGTGCTGTCAGTGAGCAGACAGTGATGCAGATGGTCAGAGGTGCACTGGAAAAATTAAATTGTGATGTTGCCATTGCCACATCCGGGATTGCTGGCCCTACAGGAGGCACTGTTAATAAACCTGTCGGTACTATTTGGCTTGCCTGCGGAGATTATGAAAATATAAAAGCTATCAGGTTGCAATTAGGAGAAGACAGGTTGAAGAATATTGAGACCAGTACAATTCTTGCCCTGAATATGCTAAGAAGATATCTGATCGAAAAGAAACAGAATACAGTTAGTTAATTTTTTTATGTTCTTTAATTGAAATTATTAATTTTGCACTATTAAGTAATTTTTATAAAAAACAAATGAGTTTATATAAACTATTAATGCCTAAAATGGGGGAGGGAGTAATAGAAGCTACTATTATAAACTGGCTCAAAAAGGAAGGAGAACACATCAATGAAGATGAAACTATCCTTGAAGTTGCTACTGACAAAGTAGATACTGAAATCCAGTCGCCTGTAAGTGGTATTATCAAAAAGATAAATTTTGACAAAGATACCGTTGTTGCAGTAGGTGAGGTATTGGTGTTGATTGAACTTGAAGGACAGGTCCTATCTGATAAAACTGAAGACAGCGTTGCAGCAGATAAAATTGCTCCATCGGTTGATCATAAAATGCAAAGCCAGGAAACTGGAAATAAGACATTGGAAACCCATCGTAAATTAACCCCATTGGTAAGAAAAATGATAAAAGATTCAGAAATCACAGGTGAGGAAATTTCAAAAATTAATGGAACCGGTGCTAATGGCAAGTTGACGAAAAGAGACATTAATCAATACCTTGAACACAAAGATAATAAAACTACAGAATCATCATCTCCATCTCTTCCTTTAGTTGATCAAAATAAATATTTCCAGAAGATGGATGGAGATCTGATTATCGAAATGGACAGGATGAGAAAACTGATTTCTCAGCATATGACTGATTCGAAAAGGATTTCTCCACATGTGACTTCGGTGGTAGAAACAGATCTGACCGATATAGTCAGATGGAGAGATAGGGTCAAGGATGTTTTTTACAAAAAATATAGCGTAAAATTTACCTTCCTGCCGGTATTTGTGGATGCTGTTGTGAAGGCCATTAAAGACTTTCCGGGAGTTAATGCATCAGTTGATGGCGATAGAATAATATTGAGAAAAAATATTAATATTGGGATTGCTACAGCATTACCATCAGGCAATCTCATTGTACCTGTGTTAAAAAATGCCGGTCAATACAACCTTGAAGGTCTAACTTTGGCTCTTAATGATCTGATCCTGAGAGCAAGAGATAATAAATTGAAACCCGAAGAAATAACAGGTGGAACTTTTACTGTAACTAATCTGGGTACTATGGGCAATATTATAGGAACTCCAATTATCAATCAACCACAAGTAGCCATACTTGCAACCGGAGCGATTGTGAAAAAACCAGCTGTCCTTGAAACTAAGGACGGAGATGTTATTGCAATACGAAATAAAGTCTATTTATCGTTATCATATGATCACAGAGTTGTGGATGGGTTTTTAGGTGGAAGTTTTTTAAAAAAAATATCGGATTATCTTGAAAAATTCAATACAGATCAAATCTTTTAAAAATTGAGTAAAGCATATAAGTATAAAATACTGGTTTTTTTGTTTTTAATTTCATTGTCAGGTACCCTGTCAGGACAAAATATTCTAAAAACAGCTAATAATCTTTATAAAAAGAAGGAATTTTGTAAAGCGATCAACTTTTACAATCAATATCTTGGACTTTATTCAAATAAAGACATTTTTTTCCGGCGTGGAGTTTGCCACTATTATTGCAGAAATCTTGATATGGCAATTGAGGACATTGAAAATTCAATTATTTTAGGTAATCTTGATAAAGAAACTAATCTGTACCTGGCTAAATCGTGGCAGGACAAACAGGAATTTGAAAAGGCAATTAACTATTACAAACTCTATTTGGTAGATGTTTTTAAGAACGATTTTGAAAGAAATTTAATACTTGACCAAATCAAAAGGTGTTCCAACGGGGTATATCATAAGTTCCGGTCAACTGACCATTTCATAGAAAACTGGGGTAGCGAAATGAACAGTCTTTACAATGATATATTGCCCCTGCAATCACCAGTTAACAATTCCCTTTTTTATTTTGCATCTGACAGGGTTTCCGACAAGAGTCCATTAAAAAAATACTGTGAGTATTCAAATGATTTTTTTGGCAGTAACTGGGGAAAATATGAAATTTTACCTGCTGATGATCCAAAACAAAGTATTATTTTTCTTGATTTATTTAAAAATCAAAAAAAGTTTTTATTTTTTCAGGGACCAGAAAAAACCAGGGGGACTATTTTTTCAGGGTCAAATGATAACCGTAAGGCTGAAGTATCTTCAAGAATCAAATTTGATGGACCCATCAGGTCTGAACAGGGATTTAATGACCTGGCAATAATAAATGACTCCACCTTTGTATTCTCCTCTGATATGCAGGGTGGTTATGGTGGTTACGATCTTTATATTACCGTAGTAAGAAATGGTTCATGGTACAGCCCGGTAAATCTTGGACCGGTGATAAATACAGGGTTTGATGAAATCAGCCCGTTTATCACTCCCGATGGTAATATACTATTTTACAGCTCCAATAATAGTCAATCAATAGGAGGGTATGATGTTTTCTTCTCTGAATTTTCATCGTATAATAATAATTGGTCAATACCAAAAAATTTGGGTCTTCCAATAAATTCAACAAGGGATGAAATCTATTTCAAAGTGTTAAACTCTGGTCTGGGTGCGATATTTAGTTCGGACAGACGTGATCAGGGATTTGGTGGTTTTGACAATTACTGGCTTTATTTTAAAAATCCTCTCAATATTAGTTCACTTGTTGCAGGTGATTTGCCATTTATATCTAAACTTGATTTTAAATTGATTGGCAAAACTGATGAATTTACTCATCAGGAAAAAGATCCTGCAATCCCCAATGCAGGAAAACCAACTGAATCTGTTGTCCAGGCAAAAAATACTGTGAAAGATAAGGAACCCCAAAAAGAAATTTTAGTCAACAATCCACCTGAGATTAAAACAAAACAAGATACAGTATTTTTCCAAATACCAATGATTTATTTTCGTGAAGACCAATTTTCTGATAATGACATGTTAATAAAATTCCTTGACAGATTAGCTCTCCTGATGATGAAGGATAAAAACCTGAAAGTTGAATTTGTAGGTAATGCTTATTCATGGAAGGGTGATAAACAGGATCTTGTCAGATCTGCAAGAATGGCACAGCGACTTTGTGATTCCATGCAACTGAGGATGATAAATAAATCAAGGATCAATGTCAAAGGTTCAGGGTATAGTTTTCCATATGCTAAAACTGATGGACCTGAACGATCAAAAAATATAATTGTTAAAGCAAACAACAGGATAGATGTATATTTACATAACTTTGATCCTGACTATTTACTGATCAGAAAGGAAGAGGTGTTCTTAAACAGGACTTTACTTGATACCAGGCACACACTTTATGAAACCATAATCGACGGGCTTACATACAGAGTGCAGATGAAATCAGGCAATTTCCTGGTGTTGGCTGATAATCAATCCGATTATAATGATGCAATAATTGAATACGACCCCGTAAGCGGTATATATACTTATACTGTTGGAATATATAAAGAGTATAGACAAGCTAAACCATTGCTTGACAGATTATTGGAAAATTACCATACTAACAGTATCATACTCCCATATATAAATGGTCTCAAAATTGAGAAAAATGATGTAATCCAATATGCAAAGGACTATAATGATCTTTTGAACTATTTATCTGAAAATCAATAAAAGTAAAATCTGATATTTGTGTTTTATTATTATTCAAAATGATTTTCTGAATTGAATAATTGTTTTAGATTAGATTTTTTTTATTTAGTTTGATGGCAACTTTGATTAGATAATAACTGGAATAGAAAAATTGCCTGAAAGTAGTGAACAAATTCTGACTTCAATTGATATATTGATTATAACTAATAAAATATGATGACAAAAACGGAAATTCTGAATTTACTTGGGTTAAAAGAATTGAACTCAGGCGTAACCACTGGCACTGATTGGATAGTATCAGGTGGTGAACAATTATCTTCATTTTCTCCGGCTGACGGGGAAGAAATTGCTAAAACCAGCAGTGCAACTATTGATGAATACAATTATGTGGTAAATAAAGCTAAAGAAGCATTCAGGATTTGGAGGTTAGTCCCTGCCCCAAAAAGAGCAGAAGTTGTGAGGCAGATCGGACTGAAACTAAGAGAATTTAAAGATCCGCTTGGTGCACTTGTTTCACTTGAAATGGGAAAGATCTTGCAGGAAGGACTGGGAGAAGTGCAGGAAATGATAGATATTTGTGATTTTGCAGCCGGTCAGGTCAGGACCATGAACGGAGTTATGCTGCAGTCAGAAAGAACAAAACACAGACTTATGGAACAGTACCAGCCACTCGGAGTAGTTGGTATCATAACATCATTCAATTTTCCGGTTGCTGTTTGGGCATGGAATTCGGCTCTTGCAATAACAGCAGGAGATGTCGTGATCTGGAAACCATCTTCAAAAACTCCGCTTACGGCAATAGCAACAATGAATATTATACAGGATGTTCTGAAGGAAAATAATGTTCCTGAAGGTGTTTTTAATATGTTGATAGCGAAATCTTCGGTTATGGGTGATAATTTCCTGGCAGACAACCGAATCGATCTTATATCATTGACAGGTTCCAGTCATGTCGGTAAAAAAGCAGGAGAAATCATTGGAAAGAGACTCGGTAAGACTATCCTGGAACTTGGGGGAAATAATGCTGTAATAATAACTCCGAATGCAAATCTGAAAATGGCTATCCCGTCAACTGTTTTTGGGACAGTTGGCACTGCAGGTCAAAGATGTACAACCACGAGGAGGATAATAATTCATGAGGATATTTATGAAGAATTTATCGATAAGTTTGTGTATGCATACAGTAGTGTTAAAACTAAAATAGGAAATCCACTGGATCCTTCCACACTTGTTGGCCCGCTTATTGACAATGTTGCTGTCGAACAGTTCAGAAAAGCAGTGCAAAGTGTTCAGGAGGAAGGAGGCAAATTACTCTTTGGAGGAGAAATCATGACGGGCAATGGATTTGAGTCCGGGTTATATGTAGTGCCCGCAATAGTTGAGGCTGAAAATCACTTCAAAATAGTGCAGGAAGAAACATTTGCTCCTATAGTGTATTTGATCAGATATTCGGGCGATGTTTATAATGCCATTGAATTGAATAATGCGGTACCGCAGGGCCTTTCTTCTGCAATATTTACAAATGATATTAATGAAGCAGAGATTTTTACTTCTGTTGTTGGTTCTGATTGTGGAATTGCAAACGTCAATGCAGGCACATCGGGAGCTGAAATTGGAGGTGCATTCGGTGGGGAAAAGGAAACTGGCGGAGGCAGGGAAAGTGGTTCTGATGCATGGAAAGTATATATGAGAAGGCAGACAAGTACTGTCAATTTTAGCAATGATCTGCCTTTGGCACAGGGAATTGAGTTTAAAATTTGATTTGAATTCCCATTAGTTCTGTTATTGGCAATAGAATTTTAGGAAAATTATTTGAGTTGAACGTGAGGCGTGAGTAATCTTAGTAATCTGATCTCTTCATATAGCAGAAGCGATCAAATAAAAAAACTGAATTCACTTTTGGATTCCACCGGCAAGGGCAGGATTTTTCTTTCCGGAATGAATGCTGATATGCCTTATTTTATCCTTGCAACACTAATCAAATCCAACGATGATCCAATATTGGTGATAGCTGAAGACAAAGAAGAAGCTGCCTATATCTATAATACATTTCAGAATATTTCAGAAAATGCTGTTTTTTTTCCTGATTCTTTCAAAAGGCCAAATGCATTTGAAGAACTCAACAACAACAATATAAAGGAAAGAACTGAGCTTGTATATAAAATTCATGATTCAGCTTCTTTGAAAATAGTTGTCACCTATCCTGAAGCAATTTTTGAAAAAGTACTCAGACCTGAATCTATTGATTTACAAAAGATTGAGATTAAGAAAAATGAGAATCTTGATCTGGATACAATGATCAGCTTTCTGGTAGAATATGATTTTGCCCGGACTGATTATGTTTATGAGCCCGGACAATTTTCAATCCGGGGAGGTATTATTGATATATTCAACTACTCGTCTGACTGGCCATACAGGATTGAATTATTTGATGATGAAGTCGAAAGTATCAGATATTTTGATCCAACCACCCAGTTATCGGTCAATGAACTCGGGAAAATCACACTAATCCCTAATGTCAACAGCAGATTTGGCAGTAATGACAAATGTTCGCTTCTCGAGGTAATGCGATCAAACTGGATTATTTGTATCAGGGATTTTGAAAATCTGCTCGACAGATTGCAGCAGAGTTTTGAAAAATTGAAGGAATTTGAGAAAACAGTTTTGACGACTGACGAAAATATCCTCAGAATGGTCAGGCAAATGTCTTTTGTGTATCCGAAAGATATGATCATGCAGATCTCTGCATTTAGGAATATAATGATCAATTCCGTACCTGATGATTCTCTGTCAAAAACCATAGTTTTCAGCTCACAACCCCAGCCATCATTCAATAAGAATTTTGAAATGCTGATCAGGGATCTCAGAAGAAACACTGAATCTGGTTATGAGAACTATATTTTTGCATCCAATTCAAGGCAGATAGAAAGATTTTATCAAATATTTGAAGATCTCGAAGCCAAGGTTGACTTTCATCCAATACCTACTTCTATTAAGGAGGGTTTTATAGACAATGACCTGAAGATTGCTTGCTATACCGATCATCAGATTTTCCAGAGATTCTACAGGTACAATCTTCAGAAAGGATTTTCCAGTGACAAGGCAGCAAGCCTTAGAATGCTCAGGGAACTGGCAGTAGGTGACTATGTGACACATATAGATCATGGCATCGGAAAATATACTGGTCTTGAGATCATTGAGGTAAATGGACATAAGCAGGAATCAATGCGCCTGGTTTATAAAAACAATGATGTGCTTTATGTCAGTATCAATGCCATGCATAAGGTAAACAAATACATTGGTAAAGAAGGTGCAGAACCGGTTCTTGATAAACTTGGTTCAGACAGGTGGAAAAAATTGAAATTCAATACAAAGCGAAAGATCAAAGACATAGCCCGAGAATTGATCGCATTGTATGCCAAAAGACGAGCCTCCAAAGGATTTACTTTTTCTTCAGATGATTATCTTCAGATAGAACTGGAAGCCTCATTTATTTATGAAGATACTCCCGACCAGGAAAAAGCAACCATAGCTGTAAAAAAAGATATGGAAAGCGAATATCCTATGGACAGACTGATTTGCGGAGATGTAGGTTTTGGAAAAACAGAGGTTGCTATCAGGGCTGCATTCAAGGCTGTTTTATCAGGTAAGCAGGTAGCTGTCCTCGTACCAACAACTATACTTGCATTGCAGCACTATAAAACATTTTGTGAACGATTGAAAGATTTTCCAGTGTCCGTTGATTACCTGAACAGATTCAAATCGCAGAAAGAAAAGACAGAGATTTATAAAAAAATCAAAGATGGACATCTAAATATAATCATTGGAACTCATGCTTTGTTAAATAAAAGTATTGAATTTAAGGACCTTGGTTTGCTTATACTTGATGAAGAACAGAAATTTGGTGTCACTGCAAAGGAAAAACTCCGCCAGATCAAAGTCAACGTTGATACACTTACCCTTACCGCAACTCCAATTCCAAGGACATTGCAGTTTTCTTTGATGGGTAGCCGTGATATGTCAGTTATAAATACTCCTCCACCCAACAGACAGCCTATTCATACCGAAAGAAGGGTTTTCTCAAATGATTTACTTGTCGAAGCCATAAATTACGAACTTGACAGAGGTGGTCAGGTATTTTTTATTCACAACAGGATCAAGGATTTACCGGATGTAACCAATGTGATAAAAAAACTAGTCCCGGCAGCAAGAGTTGCCATGGCACATGGTCAGATGGAAAGCGATCAGCTGGAGACTACATTGCTTGAATTTATTGATGGGAAAAAGGATATACTAGTCAGTACAAATATAATTGAGACCGGGCTTGATATTCCAAATGCCAACACGATGTTTATTAATAATGCTCAGAATTTTGGTCTTAGTGATCTCCACCAGCTCCGGGGAAGGATTGGAAGGTCAAATATTAAGGCATTTTGTTATATGATCACTCCCGATCTCAGCGTGCTTTCCTCAGATGCTAAAAAGAAGATCAGAACAATTGAGGAATTCAGTGATCTGGGCAGCGGATTCAATATTGCAATGCGTGATCTCGATATCCGTGGTGCGGGAAATTTATTGGGAGCCGAGCAGAGTGGTTTTATAGCTGATATCGGATACGAGACATATATGAAAATACTTGAAGAAGCAATACGTGAGTTAAAATCATCTGAATTCACTGATGTTTATAAGGAAGAGGAATCATTGCAAAAAGAGCATGTACGTGATGTTGAGGTTGATATGGACCTTGAAATGCTGATTCCTGATGAATATGTCAGTAATATTCATGACAGGCTGATCCTGTATAAGGAACTTGGAGAGATAGATGATGAAGCTGGAATAAAGGTATTTACAGATAAATTAAGGGATCGATTTGGCAAGATCCCGTGGCAGGTTGGAAATCTTTTCGAAGGGCTTAAAATTAAATGGATTTGTCGTAAACTTGGATTTGAAAGATTTTCGCTTAAAGCCAATGTTCTAAGGTTGTTTTTCATTTCACAGGGTGATTCACTTTTCTATAACTCAGAAATATTTAACCGGATATTAAATACTCTTAGCAGTCCGGAGTATTCCTCTGAATATACCCTGAAACAGACACCAAAACACCTTCTGCTTATCAAGACCAATATCCGCTCGCTCAGGGAAGCACGTGAAATACTGGAGAAGCTACATGAAAAGGTTATGTAAATGAATTTATTTCTGTGTAATTTCTATTTCCAATCTCAATAAATTGTTCAAAAATCTAATTGCTTCAAAACTTTACAACAAAGTCAACATAAGGAATTCCAATTATTAAAAATTCTGCAATATCTTTATTGTTAATAAGTGCTATATCAATTGAAAGTTTTTCACCGAAAAATCTAATTCCATATGAAAAAATAGGACGGTATTTATATTTATATTCTGGATAGTGATACGTATTATCATAGTAATAGTCTTTATCAGGTATTATCCAGTTCTCGGTAACAAATGCAGTTTTTTGTGATATTCTTTGCATGGCTGAGACAGTTATAATTGGTCGTGCTGAGAACTCACCTTCTATAAACCCCCATCCCAGACCTCCCGTAAAGTTATTGTCCAATGTGCCATAAGTGCCTACTCCATAAGCAATGCCCGATATTCCATAATCACTGTCCTCAAAAATACCAGGAGTTCCCAGAAATAAAACTCCGGCACCAGCATGGAATTTTTCAGATACTTTAAATCCTAATTTTGGTGTAATAATAAAAATCGGCTTTAAATATCCGGAAGTTATAGACCCAAATGTTGAAAGTAATTCAACACCACCTCCAATAGATATGTTATTCGTAATGCCAATATTGAAGGAATTTAAAAAAGCATAAGTATTCTGATAATATCCCTCTCCCTTTTTCAGATTGAAAGCACTGGGTCCGAACAAATACCTGGTAGAATTTGGATTAGTGAACCAATATTTGCCTTCTTTGTAATTTGATTGATTCAGTTTTTCAATCGATTTTATTTTATTTCTTGATAATTCAAGACTTGGAAATGTTGAGTTGGTAAAAACTACTTTAGCTGAATCCTGCTTTGTAATATCACCAACAAAAACTGTCCCGTCGTACAGTTCAATTTTGTATGTATCAGATAAAGGAATACTTATTTTCGCTATTTCGGCAACAGGTATTTTGATTTCTGTCTTGTTTTTAGTCAGGACAGTTACAAATTGTGAATTTATATTTACAACATGGACTTCATATAATTTACCGTTTTTTAATTCAATTTTATAAGTTTTATCAGGTTGTATATTTTTCAGCTGAAGGCTGTCTTGCCCGGACAAAAAGCTTGATATACAAATAATTAGTCCTGCTAGTATAAATTTCTGGATGTTTTTCATGGCAATTTTATTTAGATAGTTAATCAAAAGCCATTATAGATCAAAAAAAAATCTTTCTAAGATCATATTTTCTAAATACAAAGATACTACAGTTCTGTAATCAAATCAAGGGGAAAAACACCTGAAATAAATGGTATTGTTCAATTAGTGCCGAATAATTAATATTTTCACAAATGATTTTTAAATTTTCTGCTTTTTAAGGCAACACACTATCAAAAAAAACTGTCATGTTATAAAAGAATTCATTAATTTTAAATTTAAATTGGATATTATCATGACAAAATTAATTTTTCAAGCACTGATATTTTTTTCAATCATAGCTTTCTCAGGATGTATCAAAGATTCGGAAGATTTTGTACCTTTTGGAGACGGGAAGACAGTCAATGCCAAAATTTTCGGCATAGTCGTTGATGAAAATGAAAATCCGGTTGAAGGGGCAATTGTCATCTTCAGGGGCAAAAAACTGCTTACTGATCAGTATGGCATATATAAATTTGATGAAGCCATTGTCGATTCAAAGCATAACTTTCTGACCATTACAAAAGAAGGTTTTTTTGAGGGCACAAGGACTTTCAGGGCGAATCATTCAAAAACCATCCAATTGAAAACACAATTGGTCAGTAAAATTTTTAATCAGTCTTTTGAAAGCATAACGGGAGGATCTGCTAATGAAGGAAATGCGGTTTTGAAATTTGATCCTAACTCTGTAATGGTGTCATCATCAAAATCGGATTATAACGGAACAGTGAAAGTGGCAATGAAATACCTCGACCCCACACAGTATGAAACTAATGAACAAATGCCCGGTGACCTGAGTGCAGTCAATTCAGAAAATGAGCTGGGTACATTAGGATCTTTCGGTATGGTATATGTTGAATTGCAATCACCTTCAGGAGATAAACTTCAGTTAAAGACAGGTAAAACTGCTGAAATGGCAGTACAGATACCTGCAAAAATACTCGGTGAAGCCCCATCAGAAATAGCTATGTGGTATTTTGATAACGGATTGGGATTGTGGAAAGAAGAAGGTAAGGCAAAAAAGGAAAACGGGAAGTATATTGCAAATGTATCCCATTTCAGTTGCTGGAATTATGATTATTATTTGCCATCGATAATTCTCAGTGGCCGGATCGTGGATCAGAATGGAAATCCATTATCGGGTATGCATGTTTGGGTATCAGAAACAGGAGTTTATGCAGGAGGACATGGTAATACAGATCCAGATGGCACATTCAGCGGAAAAGTTGCAAAGGATGTATTGCTCGATTTCAAGGTATTTGCCCTTGGTTCAGGATGCAGCTACCAGGACCCTGTGTATATCAAACAAATAGGTCCATTTTCAGTTGACACCGATCTGGGAGATATTGTTATAACTCTTCTTGCTGATCAATTTTGCACTGTGCAGGGGACATTCCTTGACTGTAATGGTGATCCGGTGACAAACGGATTTGTAAAGATCGACAATCATTATTTTGAACTCACTGATGGTACTCTGGATGCTTCAGTTCTGGCATGCAATTCAAATACCAAAACCCTGATTGCAACAGACAGAAATTTAGCTAAAACCATTGCACCTATAACTTTAACTTCACCAGGAATCAATAATCTTGGTACCGTTAACGTCTGTCAGTTAGATGCTGATTTTCTGAAAATGAATTGTGATGCTCTGAGTATCAGTTTTACAATACTGGATTCGATAAGCATGAAATCACACGATCAGATCAAATATATCAATGGTAGCGGAACCGATAGCGGAAAATTCGGATGGGTATACATTGGATATTTGGATGTTGGTAACAATGGTAAATGCGTTCCTGGCACTTACAATATTACAAATTCGGAAGGATTTTTCTATTCCTCCAATGGTAGCCCGAATCAAGGTAAACATTATGAAGTTTTAAGCGGTTCAATTATAATTACCCAGGGTGGAAATACTGGTGACAGAATTAAAGGTACATATACAGCGTTAGTAAAAGAAAGTAGCAGCGGATTGAATTACACGTTTTACGGATCATTCCAGCTATTGCTGTATTAAAAATAAAAATGACTGATAAAGAACTGATACAGGGTTGTCTCAATAATGACAGATTAAGTCAGAAAATGCTTTATGATAAATTTAGCGGGCAGATGTATGGCATCTGCCTTCGCTATTGTAAAGATGAAATTATAGCTGCCGAAGCACTTCAGACAGGATTTATCAGGGTATATAATAAACTTAATTCTTTCAGAAATGAAAGTGAGCTTGGTGCCTGGATCAGGAAAATTATCATCAGATCAGCAATAGATCAGGTTAAGAAAGAAAAAATCTCATTTTATGACGATCTCAGTATAATAGACGACCTGGATAACAGTTATACAATGGATTTTTCCTTTGATAGTTTTAATTATGATCAACTGATCAGTCTTTTAGACCGTTTGCCTAAAGGCTATAAAATGGTCTTTTCCTTGTTCGTTATCGACGAAATGGATCACCGTGAAATCGCTGAAGCACTGGGTATTTCTGAAGCAACTTCACGAACACAATTATTCAAGGCAAGGAAAATGCTACAGGGTTTTATTGTTGAATCTCCTCTGATCTCCTATAAATATCATTAAATGAAATGAAGCAAATGAATGAAATATTAATGAAACAGATAGCTGAAAATTACGAAGCGGTTCCTCCCGGATTTGTTTGGGAGAATATCGAACTGTCTCTAAATAAAAAGAAAAAGAGAAGACATTTTTTATTTTTCATGACTATGAGCTTAGCTCTGGTTATTCTTTCTGCAGTATTATTTTTCGGGGGAATTAACGATAAAAATGTGAATGAAAAGACTAATAATACCGGAAAAACTGAAGTTGCTGCAACTGTTTTGAATGAGGATTTGAAGAATAAGGAGCAAAATGTGATAGTAGATAAAACTAAAAAGAAAAAAAATGTGACAGTTTTTCCAATAATTGAAAACCAATACAGACATAAAGAATATGTAGATATTAAAGAAAGTAAAGAATCGGATGTGTTTGCTAATGAAGAAAGCGATTTGCCGGATGAAAATTCAGAGGATAATAAATCCATGAATGAAGTAATGATTAAAAGCCTGCCAGGAACATATTCTTTACTGGAACTTCCTGTTTCAGGATTGAACATCAATGACAGAATTAAGTGTCCGGATTTTCGAGAGTCAAGAAAAAGGATGTTTGCTGAATTGGGCTTTCTGGGTGGATATCATATAAAATCGATAGGAAATGGCAGCAACGAAATTCTTGCCGGTATGAGAAATCGATCAGAATCTGAATGGTACACATGGGGATTTTATGGTGCTTTTGGGTTAAATGTTACTCCCAATTTTTATATCGGCACTGGTATTGACTGGACACAGTCCAAGGACAAATTCAACCATTCCTCTGAAGCTATTACCAAGATGATAATAACATTTGATCCTGTAACAGGAATCCCGACTGATACAAGTTTTGTGACAGGAAAACTCATAACAAAAGGAGAGATCAGGTACAATTCTATAGATATTCCCATTGTAGTTGGTTTTGTTAAAAATTATGATAAATGGGATTTCGGTTTAGAAATTTCCCCGGTTTTTAACCTTAATTTCAGTGCAAAGGGCAAAATTTTCAATGATAAGAATAAAATCTCAGCTGTAGAAAAGGAACCTCCTGTTTACAGATCTGGTCTGGGCATGGGCCTGAAAGCATCATTTCTTATCAGACGAATTATTTCCGATGGTTTGTATGTGCAGTTGAAACCCACATGTAAAACTTATTTTAATGATATTAATGATGGAAATTACCCATTACCAATGCGTTATAATATTTTTGGATTAAATATTGGGGTTAGGAAGGATTTTTGATCGATAAACCCAAAAACCAAATTTAAGGAAAACAATCATTATTTGTAATCAATTTTAAAAAAGCTGACTTTCCAGCTCTGGGCATGATTATCAGGTTTATAGTATTGTTTATATATGTTACCATATTCATCTTTAAAGTCGATTAATTCAGAAATGGATTCAAGATTCGTTATTAAATCACAAGCAATTTCCCGTGTTTTATTCAATTCATAAACGTAGTTACTTTTTTGTTTCATATTTCCAAACTCATCAAAAAGAAATGATTTTGCAATCCTGTCTTTATCATCATAGATAAATATACTTTGATTTATTCTTTTTTTCTCTTTGTAATCATAAACAATCATTGAGAAATATAGGTTTTTATCATTGTGTAAATGTTTTATAATTAGCGAAGTGTCATAATTTTCTGTTAGCCAGTATTCAGAAAAATCAATTCCATTACATTCTTCTTTTATATAATACTTTTCTGTTTTGCCATTTTTATATAAAGTTATTTTTTCTATGACCCCACTTGGTAAATAATTAATTTTTTTTTTCAAAATTGAGTTTTTAAATAATGTATCTCCAATTTCTTCTACTAATTTCCCTTGTTCATAGATGTAATTCTTTGCACTTCTTATAGTTCCATCGCTATTTAAATACTCTTTACGGGTTATACAATCTGGAATTTCATAATATTCCACATTTGTTGGTTTGGACTCTTTAGGAAAATCAGGGTTGATTAGATTTGAATCTGAAACAGGCAAATAATACTCAAATTCCATTATTTTTTTTATTGAAGTAGTATTTTTATTAGCGTATTGATCCATTAAAATTCCCCAATTTTGGGAAGGAGAAATTACAATAGCGCAAAAAAATAAACTCAAAATAAAGATTATCTTTGAAGGCATAATTAAAGTTTATAAAATAATTGGATTTCAGCAAAATTAAAAAATTTATTTTTATCAACTTGTATAAGTTAATTAAGTTGATTAAAATATCTTTTCAATATCTCGAATGAATAAATACTTGCAATCTGTTCAACAAATTTCTCAAAATCAACGTGAGCATTTTCATCGGCAGTATCCGAGATGATCCTGATCACAGAAAATGGAACATCGTACTCAAAGCATACCTGACCCAATGCAGCCCCTTCCATTTCCACACATAAAACTGAAGGCAAAGCTTCTTTTATTGACTGAAGTTCTTCTTTGGCTGAAATAAACCTGTCTCCGCTTGCAATGTCTCCTATGACCGCTTTAGGTGATATGATATTAAAATCCTTTAGCACATTTTTATGAATATGATCTTCAATTCTCTGCGTAAATTGCTGACATATATCTGCAAACACCTTACGTTTTATTTCACTTGTATCGATATAAGTTTTCTGAAGCAGCGGGATTTCATGCTTTATGAAAATCGGTGATGCATCCAGATCATGCTGATAAAGACTTTTGCCGATCACTATATCACCGATATTGATATTTTGAGAGGATGAACCTGCCACTCCGATGAAAATGATCTCAGCAATATCAAATTCAAGTATCATATTTGTTGTAGTTGCTGCAGCAGCAACTTTTCCCATTCTCGAATAAACAAGCACAACCGGAACTCCCCACAAAGTGCCTGAATAATAGTCCCTCATTCCCATCCTAATTACTGTTCTGTCAGGAATGAATTCTGCCAGCATTCCAACCTCTTCTTCCATTGCACATATTATCCCGACCCTCATTTTAATTATTAGGTTTTTGTATTTTTATTATAATTGATATTGAATATAATAATAAAACTGTCTTATTCAGTATAATCGAGATCATTCCCATACGTCTCTCTGATCAGGTAAAGCGCAATGATTCCCAAAATAAAACACACAGCACCCACTATTATCCCTGCATTAACCAAACCATAGTATTTTGAAAGAAACAAAACAGAAGATGTGATCGGAACAGTTGCTCCTCTTACAAAATTAGGCACTGTAGTTGTGACAGTTGCCCGTATATTGGTGCCGAACTGCTCAGAAGCTGTAGTGATGAAAACAGCCCAGTATCCTGCTCCAAAACCCAGAAGAGCAATTACAGTATAAAACATTGCAGGAGTCATTTGCCTGAAAAATAAAAATATTACAGTAAAAATCAGCAGGAAAATCATCGAAAGGTAAAGGACTTTTTTCCTGGACCTCATCCACTGACTAAGAAATCCAATAAAAAAGCTTCCTATGGCAATGCCTATATAATGATATGAAACAGCTGCTCCACCGTTTATCTCCCCTTTTACGCCAAGCAGTTTTGAAAGTTCCGGTGACTGTATGACCAGGATGCTAACAATATACCATATGGGAATACCGATCAATATATTGTAGATGTATTTAAGCAACCTTTGTTTATTTGTAAAAATACTCATAAAATCACCCCTTTTAACCTGATGCTGACTTTTGGTTTTTTCGAACATACCTGATTCAAATACACTGGCTCTCATAAGCAATAGTAAAATTCCGAGACCACCACCAACCCAATAGGCCACTCTCCAATCGAAAATATCAGCCACAAGGAAGCCCAGAACAGCTCCGAAAATACCTATTCCACTCACTATAGCAGTCCCGTAACCCCTGGATTCCTTACTCATCACTTCTGAAACCAGGGTTATCCCGATTCCTAATTCACCTGATAGCCCGACACCTGCAATAAATCGCAATACGGCATATTGTTCCATATTCTGAACAAATCCATTGGCAATATTTGCTAAGGAATACATTGCAATTGTGAAAAATAACACTGGTAGCCTTCCTCTTTTATCACCCATTATGCCCCAGATTATTCCACCTATAAGCATGCCTGCCATTTGCATATTCAGCAGGAATATCCCATCTGGCAGTAGCATCTCATCAGTAACACCAATGCCTTTCAGACTGGGTACTCTCACAATACCAAAAAGTATAAGATCGTATATATCAACAAAATAACCCAGAGCTGCAACAATAACAACAATATTTAACGGATTTTTAATACCTTCATGCTTACTCATGTTGAAAAAGAATATTTTATTAAATCAAAAAGAAAATTTAAAGACATACAAAGGTAAAAAACAAAAATCTAAAAACTCAAAAAGTATATAAAAACTATCGGAATATTTTAATAATGATTTGTTGTCAGAGAAACTTCCAATTGTTCTTTCAATAAAACTTATTTCTATTCTGTATTGATTCAGTGCTAATAGGTATTTCTTCGGTTTCAAAACCGGGAGCTGAACCTTTGTAAGCTGGATGAGCTCCCTGTAATTCATATGGTTCAGAGATTCTATATGTGATAATCATGTTGTATGTTCTTTGAATCTGGAATAAAGTCATCTCATGAACAGGATAATTCAGGGTTTCAAGTTTTTTGATTTTATTTTCTAGTTTCATTTATTAATTTTTCATAAAGTTATGAAAAATTTCATGGAAAAGCAAGTTTTTATAAAATAATTATTTTGTAAAATAAATTTTAATAATTACAAATATAATTAAATATGTATTAAAAAAATAAATATTTATCATCCTATCCATAAGCGAATACATACATTATACCATTTCTATATTAAGGTGATACGAATGATTTCATAGTAACTTTGATTAGCAGTGATTGATTTGATCAGACTATAATCCAAAATGTTGCAGCAAGAGGACAAGAGTCCTTTGCTG
>JBLMZC010000042.1:0-16700 GCA_050258615.1 Deltaproteobacteria bacterium
GCAAAAAGCTCGTGCGAAATTAAACTCGCAAACCTTTTGTTGATTGTAAAACATTAAGTTATAACTATTTCAGTTACGAAAATTTTACCTACAAGGTTTCGGTAAAATTTCCTGCATTCTCCAGCTCAAACTCCCGATATATCGGGATCGCACTGTCCTTTCTTTGAATTTTTAAACAACTTTTTCTTTTGAATAGAAGCCTTATCTGGTTTTATTGGTTGCTGAATAACTGGAAATGGAATCAGGTTACGTTATTTCTGTGCATACCACTATTTAGCCAGGCAAACTATTCTTTCAGTACCAGATTTCGGAACAAAGAAATTGTTGCAATGAGTTTCAAAGTGCTCAGCAGTTACTTCAAGATCGTATCTGTCTGAAGCAAATTTGCGGGTGACATATGTTTTTGTTTCCCGATCATATTTCAGCTGTGTGGAAAATGCCCCGGATGTCAACTTAACATTGGCATAGCTGATGGGATGGTTGTTGAAATCTTCCACATAGATCCTTATCATCCTTGGCTTTCTGACACCCTCGGTTTTTCCGGGAAGAATTGTCATAACAGGCTGAAGGATCTGACGATTTTCGAGTTTTAAATTTGAAGTTTTCATAGCTTTATTTTTTTTTATTTTTATCCCTACTCTGTTGCGGCTTTTCGGGAATCGGCCGATTGATCTTTTCTTTCATTTCAATAATGCAAAATTACTATCGTGAACAAAGCCAAATCAAGAGGAAAAACACTGTTTTTTTACAGGAAATTCACCTGCCATTCTGAGGTATTAATCACTGCAATTATCCAACTGCCGGAATTAGGATATCACCGGAAATGATTGAATGAACACTGAAAGCATCTTTTTTTTAAAAATAAACCCCCAAACAGGGCTGTCCGGGAGTTTATAATGATATGTAGGGACATGACAACATTATATGTCTTGTGTAAGATACTTTCAGTTGTTAATGATTTATTTTGCAAAATTATATCCCGGCCATAATTCTGACAACAGGAAAAACACCCTTTTCATCAAGGAAAATGACCTGGCTAAAAACAGGAAAAACACCCTTTTCTCATCAGGAAAAATCCTGTCGAAAAACAGGAAAAACCCTTATGTATTTTTAAAGTATTAGTCTTATTTTTGCAATTATTTAACTTCATAAAACCTATGAAAATGCCACAAAGAATAAACGGAACTGTCAGTCAGGAAAGGGCTGGAGAACTGATCAGAAATTTTGACGATTACCTTACGAGGCTTAACGGAAATGCAAATTATGCCAATTGTGCATGGTTTGACATTGACGACCTCGAATTTTACATTGCCAGTGTAAAAAAAGAGGCCGATATCTCGGAAAAGAAATTTTCGGGTTTGCGTATTTACTTTGGAAAATATAATGAAACCTCTGATTATGACCATCTCACCGTCATACTTGCTCCTACTGTTGCATCTGACAAGAATGCTTTGGGCACAGCTGACGACCTGAATATGGATTTTGATGCTGAAAACTATGGGTCAGCAGGGTGGCCTCCTAAAAAGGTTTATTCACGATAATAAAGTGATCTGATGGATCTGTATTTATTTTTGGTTTTACTTTTTCCTCTGTTGTCTTTCATTATTTCTGTATTTTTCAACAGAAATAAAACCGTATACGATTTATATTTCAGCCTGGGACTTGGTTACATGTTCATTAATGAATTGTTAGGTTTTATTGCTGGATACTACAGAACTATTTATCAGTTACCATTTGCAAATTTATACTCTTTGATATTCCCCATTCTGATTTACCTGCTATTCTACAAAATATCGAATTCTGAATCAGTAAAAAAACAGATCAAAATATTGTCGATAGCACTTTTTGTCTTTTTTATTATTGACAATCTGATTTACAGGAATTTTTTAACTGATTTACAATTTCATACCTACCTGGCTTCTACGGTCATATTGATTTACATCATAGGGAAAAATCTACTTCAAATCATGGAATCAGATATTATAGAAGAGTATCAACGATCAAAATCATTTTGGATCAGTATGGGACTGCTTATGTTTTACGTGCCTTTTATACCAATAATCTTTGCATTTAAATTTATGATTTTAAATCCTGAGGTGCGAAATGTTCTGAATTTGTTACTAATTTTTGTAATGAATTTTTGCTTTATTTATGCGTCTCTTTTCACAAAGCGGAAATAGTATTCCTGATTCAGTTACTTTTAATCCCTATATTTCAGATGATACTAAAAATATTGCATAATGTAAATAAACCTTACTATCCAGGTTCAACTATGACAGTTTGCAATGTTTTTAGAAAACAATGTGTTTCCTCAATAACAATCTGAAAATGTTGAAATTGTGTTAAAAAAGGAATTTTACCGAAAGCATATCTGTAATAGGTTGGCTTAAACGGTTATTGCATCAGGATTATAAGGGTTTATCTCAATTTAGCAAATTTTATAAAATTCTTTTGGTTTTGCCCTGACTCTCTACACTTCGGTCGGTACTAACCTGAAGGGAATCCCAAAGAATTTTAAAATATCAATTGGTTACTTTAAGCAAAAATGGGATACACCCAAAATTTCATAATTAATAATAAAAACATCAAATCAGAAAAATATATGAGGAAGTTTAAGTTTTTTTGATTAAATTTGTACAATGATATTGTAATCACATGAACTGTATTTATAAATGACAAATATTGAGGATCTGATAAAACAAGGATCCGGAAATCGATATCATTTTTTTAGTGTTGAACATCTTTATATTTCGCTAATAATTCAAAAAAATCTGCAATAAATAAAAAAAATAGAATTTAATACTACCATATAGATATGACCTCATTTGAGTACATACTGATAATATTTCCTGCAATTTCTATTACAGTATCCATATTCTATAATTTCAATAAAACTCCGATTGACAACATATTCAGCGTTATGCTGGGGTATATGCTTTTAACAGAAATTGCCGCAATTGTTTTAGTAAAATTTCATATCCTGAGATACGATTATATAATATTCAACCTTTATTTTCTTATTTTGCCATTGATAATGTTTATGATGTTCCACAAG
Source organism: Deltaproteobacteria bacterium (assembly GCA_050258615.1). Classification (GTDB taxonomy): domain Bacteria; phylum Bacteroidota; class Bacteroidia; order Chitinophagales; family Saprospiraceae; genus JADJGA01. The sequence continues at coordinate 3,056 of JBLMZC010000042.1, forward strand.
CTGACCAATTCTGTAAAATTAAAAACCAGGATAAGGAATCTGGCAACAATATTGGTATTGTTTTTTATAACCGACAATATAGTTTTAAAAAATATACTTTTTGAATTACAATTTCATACTTATCTGCTGGCACTATTATTCCTGTGTTATCTGACATATGTACACCTCTTTGAGATTTTGGAAGCTGAGAAAATCAAGGATTATTTTCGATCTAAATCGGCTCTTATAAGTATCGGAATTTTGATTTATTCAATACCTTATATGCCAATAGTAATCGCATTTAATGCAATTAACATTATTTTTGAAGTAAGGTGGATTCTTGCATTTCCTCTCTATACTTTAATGCATTTTTGTTTTATAATAGCTTCAATATGGACCAGACACAAGTAATATATCTAATACTTTTCACTGTGATAATTATGCTGGTATTGGTCAGCATGTTATTTATGCTTTTTCTGGTATTCAACAAGAAGAGAATCAATTTTTTACTGGAGAAACAGGAAGCTCAGAGACAGGCTGAATCTGAAATTGCCAAAATAAGAATTGAAAATCATGAACATCTGCTAAAAAATATAAGCTGGGAATTGCATGACAATATTGGTCAGCTTCTTTCTGTGAGCAAAATGCAGCTATCTATGTTACCTACTCCTGAAAAAGAGTTTGAAAGAAAGATAATATCTGATACAATTGATCTTTTAAGCCGGGTGCTCGAAGATATCAGAAGCCTGTCAAAGTCACTCAATACTGATACTATCGGATTTATGGGATTGATCAAGGCTGTCAGGTTTGAAATAGACAGGCTGAACCGTCTAAAATTTATTAATGCCACATTTTCACTACTTGGGACACCTGTAGATATCAAAAACGGAGATGAAATAATCCTCTTCAGAATAATCCAGGAATTGATGTCGAATGTGATCAAACATGCAAAGGCAAAAGATTTTGAACTTATATTCGAATATAAAGACGACGAACTAAATATTGCAGCTAAGGACAATGGTGTCGGTATGAGCACCAAGACTGTTAACTATGGCCTGGGATTGAAAAATATAGTATCGAGAATAAGATTACTTAATGGAAATATAAATTTCGAAAACCTTAAGGAAGGTGGTCTGATAACAAAAATAAAATACCCCCTTACCAATTCAAATTAAAATTGCTGACATGAAAAAAAATGTTATTATTATTGATGACCATGAGCTGTTTTGCAGGTCTCTCGAAATGATGATCAACAGTTTTGAGGATTATCAGGTAGTATTTTGCGGTCACAATGGACAAGAACTTATAACTCGCTTGCATGATACTTCAAAACCTGCCCCTGATATTGTTTTGCTTGACATCAATATGCCGGTGATGAATGGCCCTGACACCATGGACTGGATCTCTAAAAATCATCCTGAATTGAATGTTCTGATCCTTTCAATGCTTGATGATGATGATGTAATATTGAAAATGATTAAAAAAGGTGTTAAAGGGTATCTACATAAGGATATTTCTCCCGGCATCCTTTTAAAAGCCCTTGATGATACCTTGAATTATGGTTTTTACCATTCAGAAAAGGTTAGCAGAACCCTCGTTAAATCACTTCATTCCGATAATTTTCATGAAATTGACCTCAGGGAAAAAGAAATTCAGTTTCTGAAATATGTGTGCACTGAATTGACTTATAAGGAAATAGCTGAGGAAATGAAATTAAGTCCCAAAACTATTGACGGATACAGGGATATATTATTTGAAAAACTCGAAGTAAAATCACGGGTGGGACTTGTGATCTATGCTTTGAAACATGGCTTATATACTCTGTAATTCAATATATTAAATTCCAAATTATGCAAAAGCCTCCCCTGATCAACTGCCATACCCACATATTTACCGGGTTTCATGTACCTCCATACCTGGCTAAGACTTTCATACCATTTCCTTTTCACTTTTTGTTAAATCTGAACAGCCTGGTGAGACTATTCAGAAAAACCGGAAGAATAATCAATAAAATAAAATATGGCAACAAAATCAAGAAATGGGAGGGCTTTAAGGTCAGGATCAGGTTATACAGGAAATTTTATAATCCATTTTTTTTTGCTGCAGGTGTATTGGTTGGGCTCCAGTTTATATTCATAGTTTACAGGTTTTATATTTGGTTATCAGGTAATCACGGTTCTGTAATTAATTTGTTTTTTGATAAAATTGAGCATTGGCTATCATCAAATCATCTGCTGATCCCTGACTACACTGGAAAATGGCAGATACTTGCAGTTGTCCTGATGATGCTTCTTTTGCCTTCAACAAGAAACCTGCTTAAATTCTTCGTCATGGCAATTGCAAAAATTCCTCAGATACTTCTTGGGCCGGTATCGGCTAAAATGCTGGTCAGGTACTGGAATATTGTGAAATTTGCAAACTACAAGGATCAGTACAATATATTCAAAGTTCTTGCATCCCAATATCCTGATGATACACGTTTCGTTATCCTTCCTATGGATATGTCTTATATGAATGCCGGAAAACCTCCTGATGATCTTGATAAACAATTGGAAGATCTTGCTAACATAAAAAAAAGGAGGAAAGAAAAAGTTATTCCTTTTATTTTTGCCGATCCCAGAAGAATCAAAGAAGATAAAAAATTCTTTTCCTGGTATTCTGAAGATGGCAAGGTCATATTAAATGATTGTAAAATAAAAACCTGGTTTGAACAACAAGGCTTCGGAGGCATCAAAATATATCCACCTCTGGGTTATTATCCATTCGACGAAGAACTTTTGCCGCTCTGGAAATATGCTGCCGACCATAAAATACCGGTCACTGCCCATAGCAGCAAAGGACCGATCCATTACCGGGGCTCAAAGAAAAAAGAATGGAACAGACATCCGGTTTTCCTGCAGAGTCTGGGCAATAATAAATCAGAACCTCTGCTATTGCCCGAAATATCAAATATTGATTTCACTGCCAATTTTACCCATCCGCTCAATTATTTATGTCTTCTTAATGAAAAATTACTCACAAAGATTGTTTCCAGCACCAAGAAAGAGGTCAGAGAATTGTTTGGATTCACCGGCCTTGAAAACCCTCTCAAATATGACCTAAATCACTTAAAGATATGTTTTGCTCATTTTGCAGGTGAAGAACAGTGGATCAAATTTTTAGAGCATGACCGTGATAATTATTCTCATCAGATATTTTCCGGCACTGGGATTGAATTTCTTTTGGACAAAGATGGAAAATCTTCGGAAGGTAAGGCAGAACAAATATGGAAGTATGCCGATTGGTTCTCAATAATAGCCAGTCTGATGCTTCAATATCCTAATGTATATGCTGATATCAGCTACATTGCAGCCAACCCCATTATTATATCATTGCTGAAAAACCTGCTTGGTCATCCTGTCTTTTCTCAGCGAATTCTGTTTGGAAGTGATTTTTATGTTGTTCGAAACCACAAATCTGACAGACAGATTCTTACCGATATTCAGGCCAGTCTTACAGAAAAGGAATTTGATCAGATTGCCAGATTTAATCCCCGGGTTTTTTTAAATCTCTAAAACATCTTATAGATTCCTGGAAAGTATTATTTGCCTGTGATCATTTTTAAATTGCCTTTCATTTTACCGTTGACAAAGGATATTTTAACTATGAACCCCCATTCTTCTATTAATCTGAAGTTTTAAGAAGTGGAATTAATTTTAAAAAGTTCCTCAAATTGCATGTTTATGTTTCTTTTAGGTCCATTCTGTAAGGAATTTTTTGAATCTACTTTGATATTTTATCCCTTTTATTGTACAGGTTAAATAAAGGAATATCGACAGCAACCGACAAAGAAAACCTCAACGGTCTTTCAAACAGCAATTCTCCATCAATCCTTGATAGCAAAGGAGCTGCCTGTGCTCCCAAATTGAATGAAATGGGATATCCTTCAATGCCATAGGACAAAAAAAGACCTGGTGATATTATTTCCCTCAGATATATCTTAGGGGTCTCTGCCTCAAAGTAATTAAAACGATAAGTGGTCAGGGCACCTAAATCTATAATCGAGGGAAAGATACTGAAACTCCCCTTATTGCATGCCCAGCTGAAAGCTATTCCTACAGGGGCATTTATTCCAACGACAGGAGTTTCAACATCCATATCAAATCCGAACATCAAACCACAGTAAGAATTTAAAGCTATATTGAAATACGAATTTCTTTTAACACTTGAAGAGCCGGCAGGAAGCGAATATACCTCCAGCATTTTTTCAATATCCGCAGCATCTTCAGCACTTAGAACTGAAGCCATGAAACCTCCGTACAGGAACAACCAGTTGAGCCTCTTATCATCAGATCTGCCTGACAGTTTATACAATTCAATTAAATTAAACAATGCACTGTTATATCTTTCCCGGCTTAAATTCGATACTAATGAATTTGAATTTTTTATATATGACAGGAATCTTGTCATTTTTTTATCTTCACTTTTGTCATATATCAACTGATATGCAGTATTCATCGAATAAAAAACTTCAGTTACAGCATCTATATAGCTGTTTATTATATCAAGAGGTATATCATTTGAATTGTTGGCTCCATTTATTATATTATTAATTCTTGAGGCATGAAGAGTAAACTCACTGATCAATGGTATTAATTCCATGACGAGTTTTGAGTTTGACAATAATTTCTCACTTATTAAAGTGTCTTTTTTGCGGATGCTTTCAATATACAGACCTGCAAAAAGCTTCAAAAAAATCTCATCTTTCAGCAGATTATTCACTTTGGTCCGATCCACCCAGTAATCATTCTGGCCTGCAAAGTTCATTTCCCTGAATGCTTCCGACAATTCCTGAATCATTAAAAACGGCCAGATAATATGTTCGGGCAAATCATTTTTATATTCTTCAGTCCTGATGTCTGCTATTATTTTACCTGGGTGCTCATGGTCCATCAATCCTGATGCAATTTCAGAGCCCAACAACAGCACAACTTTGGATTCCTTATCATTATCAAAATATTGTGGATTAGCTTTAATAAATTTTGGCAAATGATCGGGTATTGTCTTGTAATCATTTTCGAAACCTTCTCTCAATGTCAAAAGATATTTTTCATAATCATAGATATTTTCTCCGATAGTCCCAAGTACAAAAGTTGTAGATGGAAATAATATTCTGAGATCCTGATTTGTTGAGTCATAAAGCGTTTCCCTGAAGTTTTTAAAAAATGCATTGTTTAGCTCCTGTTTTACCCTTTTTACCATGAATTTTGCCAGCCCATCAGCATATTTACTGATATCAAGTCCACCAATTCCAGAAATAAACCCTGATGCCAGTGACTTTGATCCCTGGAAGGTGCCTACCCTAATGGAAGCTAATGTATCAGCAAGGAAAATATTTGGTGTTTTAATTGCATATTTCTCCTTAATAATTCTCTTTTCATCTGTCGTAGCTCCATTACGCAATAGTAAAGCATCATAGTATAGTGTCGTCCTGATTCCTTGCTTCCTGGAAATTTCTTTTGTAACACCGCCACTATTTATTAAATTAACAACAAATTTACTGTTTACCCTAACAAGAAGAAGATCAAGCATAGTGTCATCAGTTTTTAATGTGTCACTCCCCTTATACACTTTTACTGTATCTTGGTCCCTGATAACTGTTATAAGATCACCATTCTTTATACTTATGAATTTTGAAGAGCCAGGCAAGGTCAACCTGTCAGAATAAGCAAGGTTTTTTAATCTGATAGTTATGCTATCTGAGCCAGAACTCAATATATCATTTTCAATGTGATTTATTGCATCCCACTCATGCTGACATTCTGCATCAAAAATTGTTATCAGAAATGACAGCATTAAAATCAATATCCTGATTGTTTTCATTGGTTTATTTTTTATAATTTTTAATTTTGGATTGTCCTGATCTTTATCAGGATTGATGACCAAAATCCTTATTTTGTGATGAAATTAATACTTTAATCATATCGGTTTCATGATTCAACTGGTTTTAAATAAAGTGCATCAAAAATTTCTGAAATTTTTATACCAAACGAAAATTCTTTGCCATTATAAACACCTGCCCCAATTAGAATCGCGATAGGTATTTTTTTATCATCAGTTATAAGCGCACCCGAATCTCCATGCTTAGTCAATGTGTCAGTTATCGCACTATCCTCATGACCTATCATTATAAGGTTATACATCCTGAACTCGTTTAAACCATCTGAGAACATAAAGTTCTTATCAGAATCACATATTTTACCCTGAACCAAACCATTTAAAGTGTGGATATTTACTTTAGTATTTTTTGCCCTGTCTTCCCGGGTGACCTCCCTCAATTTATCAATCGGACCAGGGAATTTTATATCAGTCATTCTGAAATCTTTAAGTTCAACAATACCACAATCAAGAAAATTGGTCATAGCAATATTGACCACAGTACCCTCTAAATTTGAATCAGGAGTAACACAGAGATTCACACTGTTTTTATTTTCTTTTATAAATCCACTATTATCACTTTTGAGAATGTGACCACAACTCAATATGGCATATCTGCCGGTTTTCCTGTTCACCACTATACCTGATGGAGTACCCCACACTCCGGTATGAGAATGCCTGAGCGCATTTTCAGGAGCATCTTCCATGCAAAGTCCCTGATTGTAACTAATTATTTTGCCCGGCACAATTTCTAATGAAATTCCTTCTGAATTGACCAGATCTTCTTTATAGTCATGTTCAAAATCCTTATCTACAATCAATTCGATACACTCCTTTTTTTTACCATCAATCAGTTCTTTGATCGATTTATTCACTGCTATAACTCCGGGTAAGGATTCCCAATAATTCCTGTATTTTGAGATAATAATGTCAACCGGATTCAGAATATCATTTTTTATTTTGATATCGTCGGTTACAATCGTATTTTGGGATTCTTTTTCTTTTGTTTTTTCTTCTGGTTTCACTCCCGATCCCCGCAATGAAACCAGCTTTTTTAAAAGATCAAACCAAAAATTTGCTCCAAGACTGAGAGCCAGGGCTGTAAGCGAAAGTCCCCAGAATTTTTGCTCGAAAGGAGATAGTCTGCGGGTTATTTGTGCAATCTTTGATCCAAAACCTGGTGAAGCTGTTCCTGAAATGAGTTTGTTTTCAAAATCGATGGTATCTATTGTTACCATTCTTGGAATAAAGGCATTTTTTAAAATATTCCTTTCATTTCTAAGCATTGTATCAATTGAATAAGTAAGCATCCTAAGAGAATCTTCAAATATCGTGATACTGTCAAGAATGTTTTTCAGAGTTTTAACTGTATATTCATTAGTTTTAAAAGAATCCGTCAAACTCTTTATTTTATTACTCAATTCTATGCAGGAAGGTTCAATTTTACGAAGTTTGAATGAATCCTGCTTATTAAAGGAAAATATTTTGGTCGTATTTTTAAAATCCCATCCTGTTGACATAATTTTTTCTGATTGTCTGATGTCATTATATGCGATTTGATAACTCTCTTTAAGCATCTTAAAGTTCCTGATACTATCTTCTCCTGTTGATAACAATGCTGAAATTCGGGAACTATCCTGAACTGCATATTGGGCCAGTTTTACAATATTTTCTCTTTTGTCATTATCTTTCGACAGACTTTGAATAATCTGAAATGTATCGACATTCAAAAAAATACATAATATCATACCGAGCCAGAATAAAATAAACCCAAGTTTTCTCTTATACCATCCATTTACCCGGTCCATCATTTCATCAAATGATTCTTCAAGTTTTTTAATAAAAAGACTGTAATTGCCATTTGCTGAAGTAAGCAGCCCGGAGAGCTTTTGGTGAGTAGCAGGCTCAAGGTTGAGTGTGTTTTTCTCAATTGCGAATACAATTCTGTCCCATGTATTGACACCCTGTCCCTTCCTTTGAAGCATGTTTATCAGTGTTTCTGTAAATTTGGCTTTGCTGATGTAGGAAGGTTTAGTGTTTCTTATAGAAAACCATTTGTTACTTCCAGTCTTAGCCAGACTTTTTATATTTTGCTCTTTATAAAACCTTCCGGCACTACTGTAAATAAAATCTTTGTTCTCAATCATAAATATATCCTGAAAATATTTCTTCATTTTAAAATAAAGAAATTTACCAAAACCCAAAAAACTATTTCTGAAAGCTTTTTTGGAAAAGGCAATCATTGGAACAAATATGACTGAATTATCATTCAATAGATTTACGATACCCTGACGCAGGAGTCTTGCCCGCATACCAATCCAGGTAGAGACCATTTCACCTATTATGCTTACAAGCAAGCTGTAAAGGAAATAAATAAAGACTAAACCAATCACAATATCAAGAGCTTTCATAATAAATCAATTTACAATTATTTATATAATATATTAAACATCTTTCCGATAAGTGATCTGTCCGTACAATCTGTACCACACCCATACAATGCACTATAAAAATAAAACAAAACAGATTTTTTTACTGAAAAAATCAGCATTTTTTCAATTCCAAACAGTTTACAAATATATTACAAAATCTTCAAAAAATCAAGTCTGATTTCTGAACAAATTGATCAAAAATAAAATTATGAACCCAAATAATGCCTTGAAAAAAGAAGATAAAACAATAAAAAAAGCCCCTGCAAAATTTTTTCAGGGGCCTTATGTGATCTGGCTGGGACTTGAACCCAGGACCCACGGCTTAAAAGGCCGTTGCTCTACCGACTGAGCTACCAAATCGTCTTTAATTAAAATCGGAGCGCAAAGATAAAAGTATTTTTCTATTTTCCATAAATAATATCATAAAATCTTTAAAAAAAATATTTAATTCGCATGAAAAGCTTTTTTTATTAGATTTACAAAAAATATTTTCCAATGAGATCAATTACAATAGCCAGGCTTAAAGAAAAACTCCACCAGATTATTTTCGAATCAGATACCTGGTATGGACAGTTATTCAACACTGTATTAATGGTTCTCATTTTTTTAAATGTGATTATTGTTACTACAGAGACTGTATTTGAAGATCACCCTAAGTTGAAGACAATTTTTTATATCCTTGAGTGGGCCTTTACTTTCCTTTTTACCATTGAATATCTTCTGAGGATATGGGTAGTAAAAAAACCTTTAAAATATATATTCAGTTTTTATGGTATAATTGACCTGTTTGCAATATTACCCACATATATCAGCATGTTTTATTATGGTTCACAATATCTCATGGTTATAAGGGTATTGAGGCTGCTTCGTATTTTCAGGATATTTAAACTTGGTGTTTATGTAAGTCATGGAAATACAATAATACGTTCAATAAAAAGCAGCATGCCTAAAATTACAGTTTTTCTATACTTTGTTTTTTTGATGGTAATTGTTTTTGGGTCAGTAATGTACCTTATTGAGGGAAACCGTAATCCTGAATTTGACAGCATTCCAAGGGGAATTTACTGGGCTATCATTACTCTGACTACTGTTGGCTATGGAGACATATCACCGGTGACACCACTCGGTCAGTTCGTTGCTTCTATTGTCATGATAGTTGGATATGCGGTTATTGCTGTCCCGACAGGAATAATTTCTTCTGAAATGGTCAGGCAGACAAGGAAAATAGATACTTATGTCAATAGCCAGCATTGTATTGAATGCGGAAATCAATCACATGATAACGATGCCATTTATTGTAAAAAATGCGGACATAAACTATAAAAATGCTGTTAATTTGAACAGAATTGAACTGAAAATACAACTGTTTGATTTTTTAGCTTAATTTTGGGATTTAAATAAAATTACAAATTATGAGTGATAAAATTTTAAATCAAATCGAACCCGGAGTAGTTTGGGGAGATGATGTATCGAAAGTATTCAAAATCGCAAAAAAGAACAAATTTGCTATTCCCGCAGTTAATGCAGTAGGCACCAACTCGGTGAATGCCGTTATGGAAACAGCAAAATCAGTTAATTCACCTGCAATAATTCAGTTTTCAAATGGTGGTGCCGAGTTTTTTGCTGGCAAATTTATTGCCAATGAAAATTACAAAACTGCAGTTTTGGGGGCAGTTTCCGCTGCTAAACACGTTCATTTATTAGCAAAGGAAGCCGGTATTTCAATAATTCTGCACACAGATCATGCAGCAAAAAAACTTGCTCCCTGGGTTGATGGAATGCTTGAACATGGTGAAAAACATTTTCAAAAATGTGGGAAACCACTTTTCAGTTCACACATGCTCGATCTTTCAGAAGAACCACTAAAAGAAAATATTGAGATTTGCAAAAGATATCTTGAGAGAATGCATAAGATTGGAATGACTCTTGAGATTGAGCTGGGTATCACAGGCGGAGAAGAAGATGGTGTTGACAATACTGATGTTGATAACGCAAAACTTTATACCCAGCCTGAAGATGTAGCCTATGCTTACGAAGAACTGAGCAGGGTTTCAGACCGGTTTACAATAGCTGCTTCATTTGGCAATGTTCATGGTGTGTATAAACCGGGTAATGTAAAATTAACTCCAAAAATCCTGAGAAATTCGCAGGATTATATCATTAAAAAATACAATCTTGATGTTGAAAACCCTGTAAATTTTGTTTTTCATGGTGGTAGCGGTTCTTCAAGGGAAGAGATAAGGGAAGCCATTGATTATGGTGTTATTAAAATGAATATCGATACCGACACTCAATGGGCTTACTGGGAAGGAGTACTGAAATTCTACAATAAAAATCAAGGCTATCTTCAGGGTCAGATCGGAAATCCCGAAGGTGATGACAAACCTAATAAGAAATATTATGATCCGCGCAAATGGTTGCGTGAAGGTGAAGTATCACTTGTTAACCGCCTTAAAGTAGCTTATGAGGATCTGAATTGCATCGACCGAAGTTAGACTCAATTGCCGGATCTGGTCCGGAAATTTTAAAAGAAAATTAGCCTGTTCAGTATTTTTGCCAGAACAGGCTTTTTTCAGATCATAATTAATAATGATTACCCTCAAATAAACATTGACAAAATATTTCAGTTATTTAAGGCTATATGTTGCGATTGGATAACATTTCAGTGAAATTTGAAGAAGAGCAGATTCTTGACAATTTTTGCCTGGATATAAAACGTGGAGAGCACATCTGTCTTTGGGGAGCCAGCGGCAGTGGCAAAACTACTATTCTGAAAACTATCACCGGATCTATCCTTCCTTCTAATGGAAATATTTTCTTTAAAAACAGATTGATCAATGAAACAAATATTTCAGAACTAAGAAAAAATATTTTCTGGATACCTCAAAACATCAATCTGCCTTCAAGAAACGGAGCTGAGTTATCTGATCTGCTAAATATTAAGCATCCTGACAGCATTGCCAGTAAACTAATTACCCTGGGGCTTGACAGTACGTTTTTGAACAGGAATTTCAATGAGATAAGTATTGGTCAAAAACAAAGAGTGGTAATTGCTATTGCCTTATCTCAAAACAAAGAGATTTTACTGCTGGATGAACCAACATCAGCTCTTGACAGTGAATCTGTGGAATTGATGATCAATGCAATATTGAAGGATAATAGAATAATGGTCATTTCTGCTTCACATGATCATGCCTGGGCACAGGCTCATGACCAAATAATTAAATTAAATAATTGACCGATTGAACGCAGAAATTATAAATATTGATTTCTATCACCTTGCAGCCGGATATATGATGCTGCTGATACCAATACTATTCTTTTATTATTTCAAAGTTGATCTGATAAAATCCAGCCTGATTTCAGTTTTCCGGATGAGTGTACAACTGCTCCTCGTTGGATTTTATCTCGAGACTATTTTTAATATAAATAGTGCCATTATCAATAGTTTATGGGTACTGGCAATGGTAGGAACAGGTGTTTACACAACTATTACAAGAGCCAGATTAAAACCTCGATACTTTATTATTCCTTTAGTATTGGCTTTGCTGACATCGCTGGCAATCATCAGTGTTTTCTTTCTTGAAGCAGTTCTGGGACTAAATAATTATTTTGATGCACGGTATTTTATACCTCTCACAGGGATGATACTCGGAAATGCAATGAGTTATAATATTATGTCATTAAACACCTATTTTGATGGTCTGATAAAAGATGAAAATCTTTATTATTTCCTTCTTGTAAATACAGCCGATCAAAAATCAGCATTGAGACCATTTGTACGATCTGCAATGTCAAAAGCCCTTAATCCTTTAATAGCAAGTATGATGGTAATGGGTATCATTTCATTGCCGGGCATGATGACCGGACAGATTCTTGGTGGCAGCCTGCCTACTACTGCCATTAAATATCAGATCCTCATTGCTGTTGCTGTCTTTAGTGCAGGGACAATGAATCTTGCCTTGTCAATCATTTTCTCCAATAAGTTTGTATTTGATAGTTATGGACGTCTCAACAGACAGATAATTAAATGATATCCAAACCTATATTCATTCAAATCAAAAATAATTAAGAAAATATCATAGAATATAAACGCTATATCAGACTAATAAAACTTAACTTTACAAAATAAAATAATAATCATGGATTTCACGAATAAAACAGTTATAATCACCGGAGCTTCGCGAGGCATAGGCAAAGAAATTGCATTGACCATGGCTGAAAATGGTGCCAATGTTGTAGTCACTGGCAAAAGCGATGTTCCCAATCCTAAACTGGAAGGAACAATTTTCTCTGTTGCGACTGAAATTGAGAAAAAAGGGGGCAAAGTACTACCACTGAAAATTGATGTCAGGGAAGAAGAATCAGTGATCTCAGTTATAGACAGGACTGTTAGTCATTTTGGCGGAATTGATATATTAGTTAATAATGCCAGTGCAATAATGCTTATGGACACTCAAAGTCTGCCATTGAAACGTTATGATCTTATGCAAAATGTCAATTCGCGGGGCACTTTCATTTGTTCAAAATATGCTATTCCGCATCTTAAAAAATCATCAAATCCGCATATTCTTACTTTGTCTCCTCCAATGAATATGAATCCAAAATGGTTTAAAAACCACACTGCTTATACAATCAGCAAATATGGGATGAGTATGATAACCCTTGGTTTGGCTGAAGAATTAAGAGAATATGGAATAGCTGTGAATTCACTATGGCCAAGAACAATAATTGGTACTGCCGCTATAAATTATCTTATGGGCGATGAGGGAATGAAAATGTCACGACACCCCGGTATAATGGCTGACGCTGCTTTGGAAATCTTCAAAATGAACAGCCGGATAGCGACAGGAAATTTCTTTATTGATGAAGAAGTCCTTAGTGGAGCCGGCATCACCGATTTTTCAAAATATAATAATATTCCCGGAGCAAAAATACTGCCTGACCTCTTTTTGGATTAAATCATAAGGCTGGGATTTATAGATCAGCAATTTACAAAAATTTGCCTGTTGCATTATAAAACGTATCAGAGGTATTTGACTTTGGCAGCGAATTCACCATCAGGTGTAACACCATTTTTTATATTTATCATCTAAAAGTACAATTGCATCTCTGCAAACTGAAAAAAAGGGCTCCCGTCTCCGGAAGCCCTCAATATTACTCACTCAATCGCCTTTAATACATCAATGATTATTTTATGCTAACCATTTTCCTTGTAGATACGAAATCGTCTGACTTCAGTCTGTATGTAAATACTCCTGTTGTGTTAAGGTCGTCTATTGTTACTGTATTGTAACCTGCTACTCCCTTGCTGTTTA
>JBLMZC010000043.1:0-40925 GCA_050258615.1 Deltaproteobacteria bacterium
ACCATTTATTTATTAACGTTTTTAAACTCCTTAGAGTCAGTCGGAATATTCCTCCACAAGACAAGGAATATAATGAGAATTTAATTGTTTTTAAACTCCTTAGAGTCAGTCGGAATATTCCAGTTTGCAGTTGCAAATGATTCGTTGGTGTTGTCGAGTTTTTAAACTCCTTAGAGTCAGTCGGAATATTCCTGAGCTGCTTAGAAAATTACATCGGAATCAAAGTTTTTAAACTCCTTAGAGTCAGTCGGAATATTCCCAAAATAATTTAAGGCATGTTACTGTGGATTTTGTCGTTTTTAAACTCCTTAGAGTCAGTCGGAATATTCCTTAAAATTCATTGATAATGAAAAAGACTTTTATTGTTTTTAAACTCCTTAGAGTCAGTCGGAATATTCCAAAAAGATTTGTTCATCATAAAAATAATACATAATATGTTTTTAAACTCCTTAGAGTCAGTCGGAATATTCCAAGAGAAAAGTTATTAGAAATAATAGAAATGTTTTTAAACTCCTTAGAGTCAGTCGGAATATTCCATTTTGAAAAATGAAAACAAAATTATTTTCGTTGTTTTTAAACTCCTTAGAGTCAGTCGGAATATTCCGTTTTTCACAAGCCCAAAAAGAAGTAATTCAGGTTTTTAAACTCCTTAGAGTCAGTCGGAATATTCCAAATTTTTATAAAAATGAAAGCATTAGATATTATTTGTTTTTAAACTCCTTAGAGTCAGTCGGAATATTCCATTTAATTAAACAAATTAAAAGCACTTTGAAAATGTTTTTAAACTCCTTAGAGTCAGTCGGAATATTCCAATGATGCGAAATGGAACAATAGCTGTTGAAATAGTTTTTAAACTCCTTAGAGTCAGTCGGAATATTCCTTAAAACACATTAATTATGAAAATCTTTATTATTTGTTTTTAAACTCCTTAGAGTCAGTCGGAATATTCCTTACGGATCCCTGTTAATTGATGACTTAGGATTTCTTAATGTTTTTAAACTCCTTAGAGTCAGTCGGAATATTCCAAAATAAGACTTATGAAGAAATTATTTTTCTTTGTTTTTAAACTCCTTAGAGTCAGTCGGAATATTCCATATTAGAACGTTAAGATTATTGGCTTTGCTCTACCGTTTTTAAACTCCTTAGAGTCAGTCGGAATATTCCATAAACAAAAAAGATTATGGAAACGTTCGTATTATTGTTTTTAAACTCCTTAGAGTCAGTCGGAATATTCCATGAAAAAGATCATAATTCTTTTAGTATTTACCGTTTTTAAACTCCTTAGAGTCAGTCGGAATATTCCCTTGTAAACACCGAAACGGCATTTAAAAAGTTTCTGTTTTTAAACTCCTTAGAGTCAGTCGGAATATTCCGGCTTAATTATCAACGTGTTAAAAAATGTATTCAATATAATTCCTATGTAGTGCATTTATTTTCAAAGTATTATACAAAATTAAGCTTTTTTCGCAAATTATCTATTTTTATGCATCTATTTACTGACTTTAGTGAGAATTTATTCTAATTTGGTTCTGATATTCTGTTACTTACATTGAAATATTTTTCTCAAATAAAATTTTAAATTATCAAGAATTTCTCATTTGCGAATATAAAATTGAAATGCTATTTATAAATTTCTGATTACCAATATATATGTCAATGAACTTCTCTAGTAAAAATCAAAAAATTCGCAATAGATTTAATAATATTTCATAATTTTTAGTTTGAGAAATAATATTTACTTCTTCAAGTCAATAAATTTCTTAAATAGTTTGTAATAAAATGATAATCAATATGTTCCGAAAAAAATATTTTTCGCAACAGATTTCAGATAAATAGAGTACTTTTACTTTTTTCATATTTCTTATCACCTAATGAAATACTTTTTGAATAACATTCTTTGCAAATATAATATATTTTTACCGAATCAATATTTTTTTTTACTAGTTTAGAAAGTTGTTCTCTAACCACCATTAGTGCCGGTTTTGAAAGCAGGCATTCAAAGACACTAAGATTCACTCGTTGTCCATATTTTTCTAGCATATGTGAAATTTTTGCTCTTTTCCTGTTATTTGTTATATCATAGCATATTAAATATAAATCTCTCATTTTCAATTGAAATTATGTTACCATTTTGAAATTTCATAAGGTTTAAAATTATATTCAGGCTCATTGATACTTTTTATCAGCTCAGCAGTCTGTCTGTCAATAATATTAAACAAACTTGATTTTTGCTTGCAATAAATATCGCTTCTGTTTAGTCTGTCATCAATTGCTTTTATGACAAGTTCAATAGTTTTTTGCGTCAATAAACCGTTTTTGATCTCAAGTGTGCTTCCTCTGTTAATCAAACTTATTATAGCCCTGTCAACAACTGGCTGTCGGAAACTTTCTATCAAATCAAATATCAGAGTACCAGTTTTTGGTTCAGGTTTGTGCAAATAACTGAAACCCGGGTTTAACCCATTTTTAATGATACTTGTCCACACGTGGTGATATAAGATGCTATATCCATAATTCAACATGCAATTTACAAGATCATTTGCCCCATGTCTGATCCTTCCTTTAAAATCGGTTTCTTCTTCAATCATTTTTTGTATAATAGTCCAATAAATCATTGAAGCTGCCCCTTCATAACCCATCAATTGATTTCTCCAGTCCTCAACCAATGGTAAATATAAAGATGAAATAATATCTTTTAAGCTTTTTAAAGTATCTGGCAATTTTTCTTTGAGTTCATCATCTGTTTTTGAAGCATATTTTGAAAAATATTTTATCAATTTTAATTGATTTTTAATTTTGGACTTAACTATTGATATTGCTATTTGATGCGTATCCTGATTTTGAACATGTTCGTGTTGAAGCTGCCATAATGCAGTATCCTCAAAACCGGCTGAAAATATTTTAGCTATTGGTTCTCCCTTATTATTTATAATATCAATTGGTATATTATTTATAGCTGTATGAAATATCAATGCAGTCGAGATGTTGGAAGCTGGGGATGAAATAGAAATTTGTTTAAGATTATGGGCAGGCACCGCTTGAATTAATCTACCATATTCTTTGATCGTTATCTGGTTTTTTGAAAACCCAATACTTTTACCATAACCTGAAATAACTAAATGGCTATATTTTTGTGATTTTTTCTCATATTCCCTTTTCCTTATGTTCACTGCATCTTCGGCTTTTTCTATCTTAGGTTTAAGGGTAGCTGTATAAATTTGCTTTGCTAGAATATCACATATTGATCTGTTGTTTTTTTGAAATTCCACAGTGATAAATCTGATAGCATTTAATTCTTTCCTTATCACCTTAATCGTTTTTATTTTTTTTTCTTTCAATCTTTCAAACCATAGATTTTTAATAAATTCATCAATAGGATGCATTATTTGGGAAGGGATCAATTGACCATAATATGCTCTTATCCCATCAATTACTTCATGAAATTTTGAAACTGAATTTTGATAATCAAGGCTCTCAGAAATTCTTTTCTTCAAAGTCTCTATTTTTTCCGGAAGTAAAAAATTTCCTTCATTAGTAATCCAGATTCCGAGAAATTTAAATCCCTGATTTACACTTTGTACTACTGTGCCAGCATTCAATTTAAGAGACAATTTTCTTTCAATATAATTGATAGTTTCAAGAAGATGATTTTCTCCTGATTCTTTATCAGATGTAAAAAAAACAAAATCATCGGCATATCGCACATAGCTTATCTTGCGATCATGCATCCTCTGATCTAGTGGTGTTAGAAATAGATTTGATAGTAAAGGGGACAATATGCCTCCCTGAGGAACACCAATGTTTCTGTCTTTCCAAAGGACTTTATTTTTTAAATAACCCATTTTACAGAACATCATGATCAATTCCAAAATATATTCTTCTTTCACTAAAGGATGTAAAAATGATTTTAATTTATCATGAGAAATCGTATCAAAATAATTGTCAATATCACATTTAACAACGTATCCTAATTTTTCATGCTTAATAATATGATTAACCCTGTGAATTGCTTTTAATGCACCTTTTTCAGGTCTATAGGCATAACTTGTATTTTGAAATACTTTTTCCAGTTTTGGTTCTATTCTGTTCCTGATTGCTTGCTGTACTATTTTATCGGTAATTGTTGACATCCCGATTTCTCTTTTCTCATTATTATCCTTGTTAATTTCAATTTGGATAAAAGGACTCGGGATATAGGTTTTGCTATTCAAACTTTGAGTCAAAGCATTACAATTGTCATTTTCAAAATTTGAATATTCCTCAATTGATACATTGTCAATTCCACCACTTGAACCTCGGTTTTTAATATATTGCCAGGCTTGTACTATTTCATTATGTGAAAACATTCTTTCAAGGATCAATAATGTACTTTCCAAAACCATATACAGTATTAGAACCAACACTGATCAATTCACCGAATTTAAGCAGAGGATATATTTCATCTATAATGTCAATATCTGCTTTGTATTTCAGCAATAGTTCGGATGCCTTTAATGAATAAGCTTCTTTCCCTTGACCTTTATGAAATATTTTATCCAGCCTGTGGTGATGAGTTTCAACTAAATTGACATCAAAATCAAAATGTTCAATATCGGGCATTAATTTGTCACCATAGATATGATTGAGTATAAAAGTACGCAGATAAAGTCTTTTATAAAATTCATTGAATCCAAAATCAGTATCCATTTTTTGTTGAGACCGGAAGCTGACAGGTGAGATGAATTTAATTTTGATCATTTGTTTTGAATGCCCTAAATCAAGGTAATCATCCAAATTAAACTCTGTTGAAAAGCTTATTGGGGAAAGTAATTCCTCTACACCAACAAATTCTGCTTTTAAAAATTTGCCTCCAAACCCTGTTTTGCCCATCTGCCTGAATACAGGTACCAGATATTTGAATTTGTTTGAATATTTTCCAAAAAGTGTCAACTCGAAACTCAATTTATCTCCAGGCTTTTTCTTGCCTCCATTCAGAGTAGGAAATATCATATAGGGACGAGGTGTATTATCCCTTGTATATCTGTAAGCTTTATTTTTTTGGTTTATCTTTACATTGTTTAACTGATTGTATAACTTTGAATTAACTGCTTCCAATGCCCGACCGAAGCTACCTTCAATGGGACTTCCAAGGTATGATTGCAAATTACCATATTCGGTGATAATGAATGAGATGTGGTATTTTTTTAGGGTGAGGGTCATAGAAAAAAGACTATAATATTTTATTGTATTTTAACGAAAGCAAACTCATCAGATTTGTATTTAATGTTGAGGGCATATTTGCAAAACCAATTCGCTTTTGTTTTTGGTCATCAACAACATCTATAGGAAACAATCCTGGTCCATAATAAACTAGTATTTTGTCATTTAAAATTTTATTTGCAAATTTCACCATCAATGCACTATTTTGTATTGCATTTGTAAGCTCTTCATTAGTATTTTCAGATATCTTAGGGATAAGGGTCACAATATCTGCTATTTGGGTTCTTGATTCAACTATTTTCCATTGGAATTTGCTGTCAAAGTTTTCAATTATTACAACATCTGCATCATTTATTTTTTTAAATACTTCTTCAGTTAAAATTGAAGACAATTTATCAATTTTCACCAAACTACTTTCACTATTAAAGTTCTTAAACATTTGTAATATTTTTTCTAAATCACCTTCAGTGTCTGTACCTTCATGTAATATTAATTTAATTTTTGTATTTTGTTTTATACTGTAATTTTCATCTGAGTTCTTTATATTTTCCAAAATAGCTTCTATATTAATATCAATTTGATTTTTTACTAAATCAATAATTTTGGTTTTGTATTTGTCATTTATTTGCCCCATTGCTTCTCTTTGAGCTAATTCAAATTTATTTTTAATATCTACTCTCAAATTAGCAATTAAATCTTCAGTCTCTTTTTTAAATTCTGCTGTTTTTTCTTTTCTTATTTTTTTTACTGCCCGAGAATTATAAATTGAATTATAAATAAAAGTTCCAATACCAGTTAATGCTAATAATCCAACAAGTATGCTAATTATACTTAAAAACGTCCTCTCTGTATTAACCATATTATTATTATTAATCTTTACAATTTCATAAGTTTCTTGCGCTTTATGAAATGTAAATTTAGCATAGCTAATTGAGTCTTTTAAATCGTTAATTTTCCATTCGAGGTGTTTTATTTTTATATTTTGAATTGAATCAATATTTGAACTATATAAAAGATTTATACCTATAAAAAATGAAAATAATAACAATAAATAGAGTTTAATTTTTGATTTCATAATTCAATTTGGTGTTCAATTTAATAAAATACAAGATAGAAAAACGTATAAAATAAATCTTTTTAATTACTACTCAATAAATCCTGAAATTTCAAAGTATTCATTACATTATTATATAATTGTGAAGGTGAATTAGCATAATTAACAAGATGTTTATTGATATTTGTTTCAGGAAATCTGTTTCTACTATCGCCATAATAAATAAATGCAGTATCTTTAGCACAAATTTTATCAGCCAGTTTGACAAGATCATCTTTTAATACTGAAACATCCCAGTATCCAACCGGATCGAAATTCTCAAGTATGACAAGGGAGTATGTTGAAAAATCAATTTTCAAAGCATCTTTTGGTTCTTTAATTTTCTTTTCAACTGGATTAAAAACTTTAAGTGCTGTAACAAAGTCAGAAGGCAATTTTGTGGTTGTCTGATTAAGTATCAGTACTTTCCTATTTCTCAATTGTGCTTTCCAACCTGCAGATTCTATTTCCTCATATAATGTTAATATATCACTGTCTTTGAGATTTTTAAATTTTTCTAAAAGGAAATTATCAAAAAGCGTTTTTGCTCTTTTTTTCAAAAACAAATTAAATCCGAACCAAACTATCAGTGTTGTGAAAATTCCTGCAAGAATAGTTATTCCATATTGCAACCACCCAAATCTTTCTGTCCACATTTTATTGTTTGTCACATAAACTGATTGCTTTGTATCAATAATTTTTTCGTTTAATAAATTATAGTCTTTTTTAATATTTATCAATTCATTTTCTCTTGAATTTAATTGGACCATTAATTTGTTTATTTCAATTCTTAGCGAGTCTATGCTTGATACAGCTTTTACATTCTGAGGCAGCAAAGCAAATCCGATTAAAATAATAAAAACTTTAAAAATTCTCATAATCTTTTTTTATAGGTTTTTAAATCTTCCATAAGCAACATTGGTTTTAGCACCAATCCCATTTTTTTCAATAGCTTTATAAAATATGCATCTTAATAAAATGGAAATTTTTTCATCTTCTTTGAAAAAATCTGAAATTCCAGGAAAGATGTGATCTTTAAATCTAATATTTGCAAGTTCTTTATCATACTCGAACTCTATATTTGCTGACTTTCTATTATCTTTCTTTTTGATATAGAACAAAAATCTGAAATCAGAATCTTTGACTGTTAGAAAAAATACTGGATTTAATTTGTCACTATCATTTGGGGACTTACCTTTACCTTTGAAGTATTCAACAAAATGAGGGTTAATTATATCAGGTTCAATATTAAGTTGTGATGATGGAAAAGCATCCATGAAATAAACTTTGCCCTTTCTTGCTTTGCCGTCATAACTCTTTTCACTGCAACCGAAAACATGGCAAAATGCCGGATCTTGTTCAGCGAGAAATTCCTGTTTATCCTGTATTTTGTTATCCTTTAAAACTTCATCACTCAATACTCCAATATTATTATATTTTTCATTGATTATATAATTCCTGATCAGAGATTTCAGGTTTTGACCCGGAATGTAAGGTATGCCATAGATGGGATGAAAAGTGAAGCCATTATTGTAAGCTGAGGCATTTCCAAGTCCGATAGCCATCCTCCATTTCAATTTCATGGTTTCATCAAAGATATCCATCTTATCATTGAGCAATTCCTTTTCATTGTCTATTTTGGAATTGATTTTTTTTATAAGATTTTCATCAATTTTAAATTTATGAAACAGTCCTCTGCCACTTTGATCCATATAATCAAGCGTTTTTTCCCTGAATCTTCCAAATTTATTTACCAATAATGAATAGTTTTCGCCATTTGGGTACTCATTATAAAATTCATATAAATATTGAGGGATTAGAGGCATTTCATAAATATTAGTTATTTTATTATCTTTATCCAATTTTATCTTATATTTTACAAAAGCAGGATTTTTATTTATGACACTAAATAAATCTTTATGCTTTTTATTTAAAAAAACTCCTTTTACTAAAAAAACCGTTTCATTCAGTCTATATTTATTATTATCTCTATCTTTAAATTCGACTTTACTAAAATCTCCTTTAATGTTTTTTGTAAAATATTCTGCTATAATATAATTGTTCATATATTAAATTTAATATTCGAAGCCTTTCAATATCTCTTTAAATGTGTCAGTCAATTTCAATACTTCTCTTGTCACTTCAATCAGTATCATCGGGTCTTCAATCTGAAGAGCTTTTATTAATAGATCTTCACTTTCATTTAGGCTAAATTCAATATGTTCCTGCTTACAAAACCAAGTTTTTATATCAATATAAATCCTGGATTCTTTATTTTTAATAAATGCAAGCGTGCTTATCAGACCCGAATTATATATCATCATTCCTACCTGCTCCATAGCTGATTTGTATTCTTTATTACCATGATCTTTTACCTGATCAAAAGCATAAATTTGTCTATTGAGTTTCAATGATTGTAAATGTCCCATAGTTGTATTTTTAGAAATTAATCAAACTTTGTCTTATCAATCCTTTGCCTATACCTTTATCACCTCCGAGCCGGAAAAGTGTCGGAAATTTTTCCTCAAAATACTTCATACTTATTTTACTTTTCATGTATGATTCTTTATCCGTTTCTTTTTTAAATTCATCAGAGGTCAATGCAAATGAATATAGTACACTTTCGGACGGCAGAAATTCTTCATTGAATAATGCCCCCTCTTGTGCAGTTCCGGTTTCGGTAGTAATTTTATTTCTGGTGATCCTGACAGTATAAAGGTTAACAAAATCTCTGAAAACATCATCTGATACGATTGCTGTTTTATGTTCAATGTCTTTGATTATATCATGGGGGTTTGTAAAAAGGTCGGTGATCCACTTTCCAAGATATTTTTCTTCAATTTTAGTCATGTCTGCTAATTGTTTACATTCAAATAAAAATTCTTCCAGCACAACTTTTCCTTCATAAACTATTGGTGAATTGTTAATAATTATTTCGGAATTATCCAAAGTAGGAATATCAAATTCAAGTCCATTGTTAAACCAATTATTAATATCCTTTTTAAATCTTTTCAATACAAAAGGGCATGTGATCCATGCAAAAATACCTTTGAATGACCTGACAGGAAACAGTAATATTTTAGCATCGGGAAAATCTATTAGTGAAGCAATCTCTCCATTATCTTTGTTTCCAAAAATCCTGTTAAATTCTCCAAGCTGAGCTTTCTCCAAAGTATCTTCAATATTTTCTCGGATAGCACCCCTGAGGGTAGAGCTTTCAAATTTTGGAAATTCTGTATGCCCCTCTCTTTGGATTGGAAGATCAATAGTTCCTGTTGAGCTTCCTGCCCCTGCATGGATGTTTTCTTCACAGTACATCATCAGCAATCTTTTTTCTTGATTCATAGTATTAAATATTTGAATTTATTTTACTGAAATACACTTTTCCATAACCTTTCTCAGTATTTTCACCTACATGAGCAGGAAAAGAATCTATTTTAATTAAAGCTTTGAAATAAAAAACTGAACCTGCAGGGATCGCTTTAATAGTTGGCTTAGGTTTGTTCATAGCTGCATCCCAGCCTCCGATAAATAACTTTTTACCTACAACTCCTGTCAGAAGTTCAGCCTGATCTTTCATAATGTCTGAAAAATCATTTTTGAGAATCATTGGACTTGCAAGATACATTCTGCAGATTTGATCTTTTTCAATTCCGGACCTATTATTTATTTTATTTTCTAAATCCATCTTATTTATAAAAACCAATTTACCTTCACCTCCAAGCCGGTTGATATCAATGTTAAAATTAATGCCATCAAAATCAACATAAAGTGAAATTTCATGCCCTTTTGACTGCAACCGATGCATATTCAACCTATAAAGCAACTTATCATCCAAATCATTTCTATTTCTTCTGATTCCTATTTTGGGCTCTATTTGTATCAATTTTTTTAGATCAACAGGCTTAATATCTTCATAATTACAATTAAAGTAATTTATCATATCCAAGCCGGTGATATAAGTAGCTGCATCAAAATCTCTGATTTTATGATCTCCTTCATAAGTCAGTTTATATTTGAAATTTTCAGGATAGTTGGATATTATCAACTCATCGGTTTTTTTAAGTTTGAGACAGCGGATAGAATTATTTGATTTATCATCCATGAGGTCCTGGGGTATTGGAAATATTCTTTCGATTTTATTTTCATCTTCCATGAGCAAACCGCAATCATTCAACTTAAGGTTTATTGTGGGATCAGTAATTGATTTATCAATAATTCTTTTTAAAAAAACTGAATAATCTTTCATGTTTGTCTTAAAATAACATGACCTTAAAAAGCTAAAAATTGTCTCAGGGGTAGGTGGAAAAATGCTATCAGTCATGGAAGTTTCTTCCATTGTAAATGGCTTCCCACTGCCAAAAAATAAAGTATCGATTGCATTAAGCTTTAGTATCATCACTCGTTACTTTTCTGTTTAAAAAATCCATTACCAACAATAAATCTGCAAAATTTTGAATTTCGCTAATACCAAGAAGTTCCTTTAAATTCTTTTTTAAACCTTTCCTATCTGCTTCATTAATAGAATCCAACTGGTTTACATACATGTCTATTTTATTTTCAATGAGATCTTTATTATTTTTTATATCAAAACCAAAATCTTCAAAAAAACCATAGATTTTTCTTAGGAAAACCAATGAAATTTCTGTATCTGAGACTAGTTTGTTAATATTTTCAATTGACTTAAATGAATTCACATTATTTTTCTTCCAATTCCAAACAGTGTCGAGTTTATTTTTACCATGTTTCATCACACCGATAGCGTAGCTGTTTCTTTGATTATCCTTAGCTTTTTTTTCCATTTCCTTAGCCTTATCCAATACCATTGCTAGTGGATGTTTATAATGACCTATTGCAACACCAATAGATATAGTCATTTCGTCATTTTCATTTTGTTTGAAATCAATTAATCCATCACTGATGTGCGCTTTATAATTATCCTTGATGAGGTTGAGCACTTTAAATAATGAATGAATATTGATCATTGCCATGAAATCCTCACCTCCTGCATAAACTATTTTACCATCAGCTTTTGTGATCAGTTTATCCAAACTATCTGTATAATTCTTAATACATTGAGTAAGTGCAATATGAAAATCTTTTAGATCACAACCATCCTTCAGATTTTCACCATTTAGCCAATCTCCCATATTATCACCATCAAACCTAATTAAAGCATAATACTTTGTGAAATCTGCATCTATTTTATCTTCATTCATCCTGAATGTCCATGCGTCATGAGCATCTTCAAACTCATCAATTAATTTAGCTGCATTTTCACTTTTACGAAAGAATAACTTGATATTTTCTTTATAAAGAAGTTGATCATCTGAATGTTCAAGATATAATCCCTCTTCACACATTTCCTTATATTTAATGAATTCTGGTAGCTTTTTAATTTTACTATTCTCTAAAATATGAGAAAGTGAAATCCGTGCTGTACTTTTGAAAATATGAGGTTCAGAAAGTTTCTTTTGATTTATATCATTAAATATTCGTTTGGCTAAACTGACAGCAGACAATCCCTCTCCTTCAGCCAAATGCCATATTTTCAACTCTTTATAATCATCAAATTCTAATATTCTTGCATTATCATTCTCCTGAAATAGATTTATAGCTTTACCATCTTTGTTTTTCCTATAGACTTTTACATTGTAAATCCCATTAACAGAGCATTTTCTCCCAGTCTCTTCGAATTCTTTATAACGAGTTATATTTTTAATAGCAGCAAGCTCCTGAAAAGCCAACCTGTAAGCGGTTCTGTAATCCCCATTGATAGGGTAAAACAACCAAAAAATCTCCAGATAATCTTCTAATTGTTCATCATAACCCACCGGTTTCTTAAAACTTCCATTGAATTGAATGCTTGCTATTTCAATAAATTTTGCTTTAATGCTTTCTTCAATTGATCGACCAATAGCATGTAAATCCAATTTCGGTTTTTTTTCAATTAATGCTACAAATCTGTTTGGTTTATATTTAGTTTCAGTGCTTGGTGTGATAATAATTTTATCCGATTGATTGAACAAATCAATAGCCAGATTCATTGCTTCTGTGGTTAGAAAACTAAGAATACGGCTACCCGCAAACAAATCCTGTGTTTTTCTTGATTGATTTATAAAATCCTTAACAGGTCCAATTGTAAATATGAATAAGTATTTATCAGCCATAAGCTTTTATTCTAATATTTTCTTAATATAATTCTCAACAAAATCATTATTAGTTTCTTTTGGGTTGTTTAGCCTTGTAATTATTGGATAGTACTCTGAATCAATTTCAATGATGCTAATGTAAACAGGAGATGCAAGTCTTGGAGTATGGTTTCCAATATTTAGAATATAATCGTTTAAGTATCCACCTTTAATTTCACTTGATGTATTCATTAATTTTTTTAAAAATGTATCTTTTTCTTTCATTACTTTCTTTTCATCAAAAAATATTGTCTTAATATAGGGATAGTTACTTGTTTCAATTCTAGAATAAGCCTTCAATCCAATTGAATTGTTAGCTGAAGATATTGAGTAGTTTCTTGAAAATAGTTGAATATTGTGAAACAAATCTTTAAAGGTAAATTTAAATTTTTCCCCGTCAATTTCATTGATTTGCCATGCCCCCATTCCTCTTCTGGCTCGATTTCCTAAGTTACCTAGTGAAGATGTAATTTGCATAAGAGCTATTAACTTTTCTGATGTAAATTCGGAATTATTCTTTATTTGCATATCAAGTTGGAAGGCACTTTGAGGTGAAAAGGTTTTAGATGTACGTTTGGGATCATGTGGTAATTTCGGATAATAATCAATATCACCAGTAAAATTGAAATTAAATATCTTAAAAAGACCTGTAATGGAGTTTTCACCCCCCATTCCAAAAATCCTGGTTTCTTCTTTAAACATATCCTCAATTGAAAGATGAGCATTTAAAGCTCTCCACCAATATCTCATACTTGATTTGATGATATGAGGTCTGAATTCAATTTCGTCTTTCAAGGGACCTCCTGAAAAAAGAGGAGTTAATGTCTTACATTCGAATTGCATACGGGTATTATTTAGAATTTTAGAACATTGTTGCTACCGCACTCTACACCCCTTAAACCAATACATGCCTGATTTGAACTGCTAATATAATATTAAATTAACTTTTTAAAATCAAGTTAGAGGATTTATTAAAAAATTGGTTTTTCAAATATTTAATCAATTCAGATCATATAAATAAATACAAAATACTCAATAAAAGTTCCCTCAAATATATTATCTCCAAAAATAACTATAAAATAAAGTAAAAATCATGTAAATTCCTGAATGCACAAATTCTTTTTGTAAAACCCTCCATCAATATATTTGGCTAACCAGGGCTTACTTACTTTACCTGTCTGAGTATAAGCAGATTTGTTTTCTGAAAAATCTGTTTCTAAAAGCAGGCAAACCAGTTCCTCTCCTGTTACTCCCGGATTTTTCTCCAGTATGGAATATATCTTACCATACACACTTTTACTATTATTAGGTTTATTGGGTCCAACCATCAACCGAATTTTTCTTTTAAGAAAATTAGAAGGGATCTGATTTCCTTCAGCAGCATATTTCCTAAGCTCAACTTCTTCGTCTTTCATCGAAGGAGAATAAGAATTCTTGTTTGTCAGAATGCCTGTATTATTATACAAACATCCAAATTGTTCAATCAAACTTTGCTCCTGATTCCATGGTTCAAAATCATAAAACCCATCAATAAACTTCAATACTTCTAATCCATTATCATGTAAATCTTTGATTACATTATGCTTATGTGATTCTTTTGGTTTTACTTTTATTTCTTTTTCGTGCGCGAATATTCTAACACCCTGCCCTATGCCTACATAAAAAGGTTTAACAAAATCTTCTAATGGAGGATAACAAAGGACATAAACATAATTAGATTTTCCAATACTTCTGATATGGTTTTGTAATTGAACACTATTAGTAACCTGGAATTTATTCCTGCAATCGTATAATTTACTTTTCATATCCAATTATTTTATGCACTATAATGAATGATAATACCTCTTTATCTTTTCTGCCATCATCTTCCTCCTCATTGAGAGAAATTCGGTATAATTTTTATAATTCCAGTCTTGTATTTCAGTAGGTACGCAATTCATTTTTAGATTATAATCCAAATCTTGTATTGAAATCAATCCACTTATTTTTTGTTCTTTATTATTCATATGACTTTTAATGAGTTCAAAATATTCTTTTGGTGATCTATTTCCAATTTTTATGTTTATTTCTGACTGCATATAGACATAATTGGCTATCTGGTTGTATTTGCTTCTATCCATTTCATGACCTTTCAAATGATCCTTGGGGAAAAGATGATGTATATCTCCCTGAATTGATATGAGGTCGCTGACCAGAACATCTGATGATAAAAAGCCTTTATCCGCAGCTTTTACCTGTGCTGCCAGGAATACATGAAAATAAGGACTACTGGCAACAGATGTATCAAGACTTTGAACTAAAGACGCATTCCAGAAAGCATCTGATAATTCAGCGTCTTCTCTCTCTTTAAGTATTTCATTAATAGGCCGGTTCGATATTTGTTTTATATCAAAATCAAAGGCACTTTCAGGCGAACCTGAATATCTGCCTGTCAAAATAGAGTAAACAAGCCATCTCCGTACATAAGTTTCTATCTTTACAGAATTAACTTTTAATTCTTTCAATTTTAAATAAATAATATATGCAAAATTAATCGCATTTTGTGACCTTATCAGTTTTGGAGATATAAATCCTGCTGATTTAATGATAATCAGGAATTTTTTAAAATTGGTCTCATTTATAAAATCTATCACACCTTTCCTAAGCGTAGAAAAAGAATTTTCAGCAATTTCATCCTCAAAAGTTCGGGTTTCAAAATTCCTGCCAGACAATAGACTTACCAGATCTGAAAGCCTTCCCCTGTTGAATTTTGAAGTAAATGCTACTCTGATCAAATCGTTGTAATCAGGATCATAAAGATCTTCATTTTCAACTTTTAACCAGGACATTTTAGAAAAGAATTCCGTTTTAGCAAATTCTTTATCATTATCCACAATATGTCTGTAAAATTCAGGGGCTACTGATAAATGACAGAAATAATCTATTGCTTTTCGCAATACATTTCCATGGTATTCAGTATTTGCTGCGATTTTACTCATTGCAAAATCAGCCTGGCTCAATATAACACCTTTTGAATTTATTCTGATAAATATCTCAGTTACTGTTTCTATATCCAGATCTGGAGATAATTCTATCAGTCC
Source organism: Deltaproteobacteria bacterium (assembly GCA_050258615.1). GTDB lineage: Bacteria > Bacteroidota > Bacteroidia > Chitinophagales > Saprospiraceae > JADJGA01. Next base: position 15,564 of record JBLMZC010000043.1, read on the forward strand.
GATTTGTTTTTTTGGTATATTGACAAGTTTGGTAATATTTTTTTCGATCAGTTCTTCATCTATTTCCGGATTTAAATTGGTAAAATCTCTTACAATTTTCAGGAGGCTTCCATTTATTACTTCCGAAATATCATGAAGCCATGTTTTGTCTTTCAAAATAGCCGGGTTCTGAACTTCAAATCTTTCATCTACAGGATGAAAAGCGATCTTTATTTTCACTTTTTCATACATTTTATTTACTACATACTTTCCAAGAATGGCAGCTGTCATAGCTGTAATCCTTTGTTGACCGTCAATAAGGATTTTCTTCCCTTCGCTCACACGACCGTCTTTCAGCCTGATATTAGGATTTCTCCAGGCTATCACATAACCGATAGGATACCCCTGGTAAAGACTATCCATAAGATCTCTAACTTTGGAACTATCCCATACAAATGGTCTCTGGATTTCAGGTATTGCTATATCTCCCGAATTAACCCAGGCAAGGAGGGTTTCTATTAAATATTGGTTTACTGAATATTTCTGCATAATACTGATGTGCGAGTGAAAAAATTGAGGTTTACAGCTTTCCCTTTTCTTGCAACAAAAGTAATAATTGTTTCATTAATTTACAAGATTTTCCACTTGTAATTCAGCAAATAACCAATAATGTATAAAATCAAATAATTCTAAATTTTAATCATACATCTTAATATCATGTACAATTCAAAAAAAATGGGTGTACCCAAAAAATACATTTCAATTTTGAAAATTAAACATAAAAATTTAATTAAATTTTTACATATATAAAAAAAATATATGTATCTTTGCATTACCAAACGAAAAGATGAATTATGAAGAAAGACTGATGGATGCATTAGCTATTATTTTATTGGTAAGTTTATATTTTTTTGAAAATTATTTATCTACTTATTCTACTTTTTTATCTTTCAGCCGGCATAGCTTTTTTGCCTGGTGAGAATTTTGTTTTATTATATGTTTATGGTTCAGGGTTTTTTATTTTTTATTTTACCGTCCCCTACTCCCTGATTTCAAGATTTTATTTTTTAGATGACTATTTAGTATATATTGATCACATTAATACTGATGCTGTGCAATTATTCAATTTAGTAATATACGAAGCAAAACTCTGCATAGTTGCCTCACGGTATGCCGGTAAGGCAAGTTGTGGAGCGTTGAATCGTATCACTCCTGTTCAGAATAGCGTGTCGTATGTGTGTGAAAGCATTTGTTACGTAAATTGTTCTTATTGTCACAGACAAACACGCAGTTGTTCTGTAAATTGTCGAACCTTCTTTCTGAATTATCGCATGTGCAGATTAAAGAAAGGCATTTATCATGCGTGGAAGAGCTTTTGCTACCTGTTGAATCTTATTTATCAGGTGTGTTATGGCAATTGGTTTGTAAATTATCGTTGTTATGCTTTGAAGAATCCGACCATAGATTATGATTTAGACCCCTCTTGTGGATCCGGAATAATGATGTTAGAGTCTTTCCGAAAATTGACAAAAAAAATTATAATTTTTAATTCATTAAACTTCCAAAATACAATATATCGATTGGAAACTGACATAAATGACCGTCATTTATTGGTTAAAATATACTTATTTTAATATGGCCAAGGGACATTTAATAAATATTTGCAATAATTTTTTCCAAATAACTATTTGAACGAATTAACTTTATAAATGAAAATATTTTATATATTATATTTGCAGAAAACAATGTCTTTAGATTTTTTTATTCACAATCTGCAAGAAAATATTTGTATTAATTGCGATTATATGAATTTTAAATATGAATAATTTATTTTATAACTTTAAAAAAATTGGAAAAATGAACTTAAAATTCAAAAATAGTCCAATGCATTTATATCATCCTCCGTGATGAAGATGCACTGAACAAGTGAATTGAGGTTGATGAATAGTAAATAATATTTATCAGATTAGGAATTCTGATTAACATATTAAGCATCCTCAGGAAAATTTTTTTATAATCTCAAAATTTTTGTAATATGTTTAATAACAGTATGACTTTTGCCGAAAGGCTTCGTCGTTCTCAGGATTTATACAAATTGCTGGAAGGATTTGAAGCCTACACCCCTCCTCGGGAGGAAGAAAGCCTGACAGGCTTTAAGCTATTTATCGATCTATTATCACAATCCAATCAGAATGTAATTTCTCATCAGCAGGATTACAGAAATTGGGTAAATAAAAGAAAAGAAACATTTTTGAATGGAGATAAATCCATCAGACAAATGATTCATTCTTTGAGATCTGTGATAGTATCACAATATGGGGCCAATTCGAAAGAAAAGGCACAGATCGATACATTAGTCAATGCTATACGATACACGAAAGTATCATTGACTCCTCAGGAAAATCAAACTCCTGATCAGGTGAGATCATATACCCTGGGTAATCAATCGTATGGAACCTACACCAAGAGTTTTCATGATATAGTGACTTTCATTAGTGGATTGGATAAGTATCAGCCCGGTAATGATGAGTTCAAGCTTGAAAATCTCAATACCATTCTTACAAATCTCAACCTTTTGAATGATACTGTCATTCAGAAAAATTCTGATATGCAGAATTCCAAAAGGCAGAGAAAGGATCATTATGTAGAATTAAAGGATAGAGTGAAAAGGATTAAATCCTATGTTCGCTCAAAATATGGAACGAACTCTCCCGAATACGGGAAAATTCGTTCCTTCCCTTTTTAATTTGTCATAAATGACATCGAATGTTCGGCAAACACTTGACCTGTTTGCCGGGCATTCTTTAAAAAAATATATCTTTGAACCAGGTCTTATATCAACAATGCGAAATTATTCACTATTCCTGAATTGTTGCAGTTTTTCTCATTATTATTTCAATATTCAATGAAATTTTTTAAAAATCAGTGAATAATAACTGTTAGGATATATTTTCGTATTGGATAAATCAATAAAATTTCACTTCCCCACTGGAAGAAGAATTCAAATAGAATACACCTCTGTGACAGAAATGTTAATTATCAGAATAATTGGATTTGCCCCAAATTTGCATTTGTATTATAATTCTTTAGGTTTTGTCTGACCCTTGTATGTTGTAATACAAACTTTCCCTAATAAATTCCTCTCATTTGTTCCAATTCTAAATATAGTCCGTTTCATTTACAAAGTTTTTTCTATACAATAACAAGTACCTAATTTTGCACCACATTTAAATATTAAAAAGTTGACACTTGCATAATCGTAATTAAATGAATATTTTATGTACAAAATAGAAAGACATCCCATTCTCGAAGTTCCTAAGTCGGATCATGTAGAATTTTTATTTGAAGGAAAAAAAATACAAGGTGAAAAAGGTTTTACAATAGCTGCAGCCCTTCATCAGGCAGGCCATCCGGTTCATAGCCATAGTCTTGATAACAGGAACCGAAGTCTTGAATGTGGTATTGGTAAATGCGGTGCCTGCGAAATGCTTGTTGATGGCATTATCAGCCGGATTTGCATTACCAAAGTAGATAATATAAAAGAAGTCAGGGAGATCCCTGTTGATTATTCCCCTGCTGCACTTCCGGTAAATAAAGATATTTCTTACAATGTTTTTAATACCGAAGTAGCTATAATCGGAGCTGGTCCTGCGGGTCTTGCTGCCCGTGAAGTTCTGAATCAACATGGGGTTGCCAATATCGTTATTGACAATAATGATAAAATAGGTGGACAGTTTCTAATGCAGACACATCAGTTTTTCTTCTTCGAAAAAGAAAAAAAATTCGGTGGAATGAGAGGATTTGATATAGCCGGAACTCTTGCGGGAGATGACCATAGTGGCATATTTCTGAATTCAACAGTCTGGGATATCCTTGAAGGAAACAGAATTGCTGTAAAAAATATCCTTACCAATGAAATCTATTTCGTAGATGCAAAATATCTGATCGTTGCCACTGGGGCAGTACCGTTCATGCCTGCTTTTGAAAATGACGATGTTCCGGGTGTTTATACAGCAGCAGTAGTTCAGAAAATGATGAACAATGAGTTCACACTGCTTGGACAAAGGGTTCTTACAGTTGGTGCAGGCAATATCGGTTATCTGACATCATATCAGCTTATGCAGGCAGGAGCAAAAGTAGTTGCCATTCTCGAAGCTATGCCCCGTGAAGGAGGATTTCCGGTTCAGGCAAACAGGGTCAGACGTCTTGGAATCCCTGTATTAACCTCAACTATACTTTTAAAAGCAATACCAAATAAAGATAATACCGGTATTATAGGGGCAGTTGTTGCTGATTGTGTTGATTTTAAAGCCATACCCGGAACTGAAAGGATAATAGATAATATTGACGCTATAAATATCTGCACAGGACTTGTTCAGGACGATCAGCTCCTGGCAAAGGGAAAGGAAATTTTCGGAAGAAATGTTTTCGGTGCCGGTGATGCAATAAGGATTGGTGAAGGTACCAGTGCCGTGCTGAGAGGCAAACAGGCTGCATTTGAGATACTGGATGAGTTAGGTGCAAAATTCAGTTATGATGATTTTCTTTCTGTATCAAAAGAATACATAGATTCTCAGCAACATCCCGTACGTGTAAGAGAAGATGTTTACAGACCAGATGATACACGAAGTGGAACAAAACCATTCGTACTGATAGACTGCCTGTATGGGTTTGCATGCAATCCCTGCGAATTTGCCTGTCCCCATGATGCAATTCATAAAACTTCTACCAGTACTGTTCCGCATATCGATTTTGATAAATGTATCGGATGTATGGAATGTGTTTATCAATGTCCGGGTCTTGCAATTTTTGGTTATAATCTTAAAAAAGACTGGCTGTTCCTGCCTATAGAGTATGAGATCAGCGAAGGCACCGAAGTATTCCTGGTCGATAACAACGGGAAAAAACTGGGAAATGGGATTATCGAAAAAATATTGAAAAAGAAAAACAAAACTGATATAGCCCGGGTAAAATCCCATGATCTAAAAGGTCAGCAACTTATGGAAGTAAGGGGTTTTATCCCGGTTGATGATTATCCTGAACCTATTGTTATGGCAAGAAGCGAAGAAAGTCTGTCGGACGATTTCTATGTATGCCACTGCGATGACGTCAAACTCGAAGAAATACTTGAAACAATTGGTGACAGGAAATTCATTTCGGTAGATGAAGTAAAGCATACTACAAGGCTCGGTATGGGTGCCTGCAGGGGAAAAAGATGCATAAAGAGACTGAAAACAACCTTAATGGGTTCGGGTATATCTATTGTTGGTGAACCAACACCAAGGGCACCTTTATCAAATCAGATATCGATGGGAGAACTTTATCCGAGGAATGTTCATGAGAATATAATCACTCTGAAGTCAAACAGGAAGATCACCAAAGTAAAAGTACTTGTTGCCGGTGGTGGTATTGCCGGTTCAGCATTGTTCAGATACCTGGCTGAAGAGGGCCTTAAACCTGCAATGATCAATTACGGGAGAGGGGCTTCATGGAGGAATATTGCAGGTGGCAGACCTAATTTCAGCATTCCGGAATTGTCGGAGATTGCAGTGAAGAATCTTGAGATATTCCGGGACCTGCATAAACTGAAAAATATAGACTTCAGACCGATCAACTATGTTACTTTTGCACACGATGAAGAAATGTACAGATCACTCGAGGCTTCAATTGCATGGTCTGATGCCAGGATGATTGAACCCTCATCATTTTCTACAGAGATATCTCCATTTATCAATCCTGATCTGAAAAACACGTATAAATCTGCTTTGATAACAAGCAATTGCTGGCAGGCGACTCCCGGTAAAGTTGTTGACCTGCTAAGACAAATAGGAGAAGAAAAAGGAGGAACAGTATATGAAGACTGTAAACTTCTGAATATTTATAAAAATGGTGCTCAATATGTGGTCATAACACAGGATCATGAAAAAAACTTCGTGGAATTTCACTGCGACCATTTTATTAATGCTATGGGACCCGAAGGTCATAAATATGCAAAACAGCTTGGTATTGAGACCGGGCACTATGGTGTACGACATCAGGCTTTTATAACCCGCAGACTGCCTATGCTTGGAGTAAATGGCAATCCGTTGCCGATGATAATTGACAGAAGAAGATATAAGGGATTTGTTGCCGTTTACGGACAACAACTTGCTGAGACCGGACAGATCATTGGTTGTGCATCACCTATGTTTGATCCGCAGGAAGCTGATAAAAACCTTAAAATCAATACCCTTGAATTTATGGAAATTGCATCTGAAGTTTTTGTCAACTGGATACCAAAGCTTTCTTCAGTTGGATTTCAGGCAGTATGGTCCGGCTATTATGTCGAACCAAGGATGATACTCGATACTGAGCTGGGACTATTTCTTGGATTAAGAGGACAGGGCTACATGCTTGGCCAGTATCTAGCGAAACTTTATGTCGACAAACTGGTAGGAAATCAGGTCCCTGTGTACTTTGACAGACTGACAATGAAAGGAGATGGATTACTGGAAAAAGCATTTAAATAAGTTTCTAAATTTTTATAATTTTTTATATAGTTTTTATAAACTTTCTTCTACAATTATCGTTCAGATTTTCTAAATTTTAGTGTATTTTAAAAAATATAACGTATATTTGTATTGATATTACATTTATAAAATTTAAAATACATTTGTTATGAAAAATCTAATGTTTTTAGCAGTATTTGTGTATTGTTTTGCTTATTTTGGCTGTGGCAAAACTGAAAATGACCAAAAAATAACAATGGACTCTCAAAATACAATTGCCAAAGAGCTTACTTTTAGGACAGATTTCAATTATGACACAATTGAGTTACAAGACATCGAAATTTTGCCAATTAATTTACAACAAAAAGTATTCAGAAATATTACACCTAATAAACGACTTGAATTATGGATTAATAGAATTAATAAAGCCAAACTCAGTTTTAACCAAACACAAAAAACTTATTTATCTAGCATCGAAAATTTATTAAATCTCAATTTATTTTCAGATACACTTTCTAATAGTACGGAACAGTATTTCAATAATTGGCAAGCAAATGTAATTAGTAACTCTATTTGGACTCAAAAAGAAGTGTACCAATTATTTTATTCTTTTACCCCAATGGACAGTAATGTAATCAGAATAAATTTTCAAGGAGGAGGTAATGATTTGCCTGATTGCGAATGCAGTTGGCATGAGTACTGTAGTACTTTTGGATTCGGAGATGTTTGTGGATCTAAATGTTCAAAAACGACATTAGGGTGTGGATTATTTCTTTTAAAACCATGTGTCGGACTATGTATTTTCGTACCAAATCCATGGGATTATTAAAGAATAATTAAAGCTAAGAATTTTTAAAAATTGATTTATTAAATGGAATTTGAGTAAAAATTATTGCAGTTTTACTCAAATTCCACAAATAAATTTTTTATAAGAATTTATTTTTGTACTTTTTCAATTTACGCAATAATTTTTTAAATCTTATATGCAAATTAAATGTAAGAAAATATCTTTAAAATTTTCAATTATAGAATGTTTACCTTCTATATTTTTAATTATTTTTTCATTTCTCTTTATATCACACATTGAGAAATATTTAGAGACCTTTTTAGTAATAACATTTATTTTTGGATTTATTGGAAGCAATTATTCCGGAAATTTTTTATTAAAATATAGAGATTTATTAATTATATTGATTTTAGGAGGATTTATAGTCTGCTATTTAGAATCAAAGAATCCAAATCCACATTTGATTGAATTAATTTTAATTCATCCTATAGTGTATACATTTATATATTTTTTAGGATATTTTTTGGGAAAATTTTTTAAATTAAATAAAAAAATATATGAAAATATAAGCTTGAGTTTTAAAATATTGTTAGTTTTTATTTTCCTACTCATTATAATTAAGGAGCAGTATATTGCAATGAGCATATGGCTTATTTTTATTTTCAATTTGTCAATCATTTTATTCAAAAGAGATTATGATATTTATTCACTTTTATTGATTTTTTCTCCATTATTTATTATACACCTATTGTTATTCCTTTTCTCTGAAAACATGTTTTATGAATTAGGGATTTTTGGAGTAATATCCATGATATTGTTGACAAAAATTGCACAAGTATTAGAGAAAAAATTTTCAATGAGCAAGGTAATACTTTCAAATGTAACCATAAGTATATTGATTTTTTTTGTTTTTCTATTCAATTTAGAAAACAATAATTATAATAAGTATTTGACTTTCAATACGGTAAAAGGTGAATCATTTTACCATCCTGTGATTTACAACAATGACACCATCACTTTGAACAGATTTAAAGGTAAAGTTTTAGTTCTAGATTTCTGGAATATTAATTGTGGTCCTTGTTTTAAAAAATTTCCTGAATTTGAAGTTCTTAGAAGAAAATTTGAGTTGAACAATGATGTAATGTTTTTTGCCGTAAATACGCCTTTCAAGGGAGATAATAAACTAAAAATAAAAAACAGAATAGAAAGTCTTAATTATAAATTTGAAAAATTGTACCTAACTCATGACTCTACAGCAAAAGCTTTAGGTGTAAAGCTTTACCCCGGGCTTATATATATAAATAAAGATCAAACAAAAGTGTTTTCAGGTCCATTAGAAATCTCTCCTATTATAAAGAAAAATTCAGTAAAAATTATTGAAAACCTAATAATAAATGGAGATTTTTAGTAATTTTAAGCAAATTCTGATATATCATTTCATTTTTGCATTGTTGTTTAAACTTAAATTATCTTACATAATCTTCTGTCAAAAGGGTTGGTAATGACAAATTGGTTTGATGAGATTAATCTAAACAATATTTGTTTAGGAACACTTTTTTTAAATGCTGCACTAAACCTAGAATCGTGCTTATATTCCTATATTAATTAAAGGTTTTGCAAAATTTGCACTAATTTTAAAAATTTAAATGACACTCAAAGAAGTAAGCACTTATAATCAAATTGAAAAGGAAATTAAATAAACAGTTAAATATAAACATTTTTTTGTAGAAAATAAAAAAAGAAATCGAATAAATCATTGAAATGGACATTTACCAAAAAATACAGGAACTAAAAAGCAACAATCAGGAATTTGTTATTTGCATAGTAACCGATACAAAAGGATCTGTTCCTGGAAAAGCAGGCTTCAAAATGCTTGTCCTTCCTGATAAAACTATTTTTGGCACTATTGGAGGTGGAAATATTGAATTCCAGGCAATTGAATTCTGCCCTGAAGTTCTGGAAAAAGGTTTGGCCGTAACTAAAAAATACAAACTTGAAGAAGACCTTTCAATGGCCTGCGGTGGCATGGTGGAATTATATTTTGAACCGGTACATCCCAAAATTCAGGTTAATATTTTTGGTGCAGGACATATCGGAAAAACCTTAGCACGTTATGCAACTGAACTGGGTTTCAAAATACTGCTCATTGACAACAGGGATGGCATATTTAATGAAAATGATATTCCAGGTGTAACTTTTATAAATGATGAATATCTGAAGGCAATTGGATCACTCAGTTTTAATGCAAGAACTTTCTCGGTCATATTAACTCATAAACATTCATTTGATGAAGAAATACTCAGGACTCTTGCCCAAAAACCTTTTGCATACCTTGGAATGATAGGAAGCCGGAGAAAAGTAGCAGAAATCAAACAAAGACTTACTGAATCGGAAGTTTTTGATGAGAAAACCATTGAAAAAATAGATATGCCTATAGGAATTAAATTCAATGCATTGACACCAAAGGAAATTGCCATCAGCATTTTAGCAAAATTAATAGATGTAAAAAACAACTTAACCAGTGATTATGAATAAGTTGCAGTTTATATTAAATGACACTATCCGGGAGATTGATTTCAATAATTCAGTCTACTCCCCTACTACTACCGTGCTCAAATACCTGAGATCCCTGCCCGGACATAGAGGAGTCAAGGAAGGATGTGCAGAAGGTGATTGCGGTGCATGTACTGTTGTAATAGCAGAATTAGACAGAAAAAAAATGAAATACAAAGCTGTAGACAGTTGCCTGATCTTTCTGCCGATGTTACAAGGAAAACAGTTAATTACAATTGAAAATCTTAAATCTGATACTGGAAAACTGCACCCTGTACAAAATGCAATGATAGAATCTGATGGTTCACAGTGCGGGTATTGCACTCCTGGAATTGTAATGACTTTATTTTCAGCATATAAGAACCATCATTCAACAGAAACAGCAGAAATAAAGAAAACACTGAGTGGCAACTTATGCCGCTGTACAGGTTATAAACCGATAATTGATGCTGCACAATCAGTATTATCACACATTGAAGAAGATCACTTTTCGATCAAGGAAAACAAGATCATTAAACTTTTAAAACAAATTAATAGTAACAGCAGCAAGGAATTTTTTACCGAAAACCAACGATATATAAAACCGTTTAATCTGAGTGAGGCATATTTCTACAGGCAGCTATATCGTGAAGCGATCATCATATGCGGCAATACTGATATTGCTCTGAAAGTAACGAAAAAAAATGAACATCTGCCCGAAATTATTGATCTTTCTGATCTTAGAGAACTCAATTTTATTAAAAAAACAGCTAAAACCATATTAATAGGTTCGGGTACCACTATTGAAGACCTCAGAATGGTCATAAAAGACGAATTACCGGCATTATATTCGATGCTGTCCGTTTTTGGATCAGGGCAGATCAGGAATATGGCCAGTATAGGAGGCAATATCGGATCGGCATCTCCCATTGGTGACACTTTACCAGTTTTAATGGCATATAAAGCAAAAATAGTTTTAAAAAATGCAATAAACACCCGAAAAATACCTGTTGAAAAGTTTATAATTTCATACAGAAAAACTGATATTCAACACGATGAAATAATTCACAGCATAGAAATACCTATACCAGATAAAAACATAATCACCAGATCATACAAGGTTTCAAAACGAAGGGAAATGGATATTTCAACGCTTAGTGCCTGTTTCAGTCTCCAAAAAAATACACAGAACAATACTGTTGACAAAATAATACTGGCTTACGGAGGAATGGCTGCTACCCCAAAAAGAGCCCCGATATGTGAAGAGTTTCTGAAAGGTAAAAAATGGACTCAGGAAACAATAGACAAGGCAATCCCAATACTCAGAAATGAATTCAGTCCATTATCTGATGCGAGAAGCGGAGGACAGTTCAGAACTATAGTGGCAGGAAATCTATTGCAAGGTTTTTTTAATGAGACATCAACAATTAGTTAAAATTATATATGAATTCCATCTATAGAAAAATCCGAGTTTGATTTTTATAATTATTATGGATGAAATCTAAAAAGTGAATTTATGAATAAAAATGTTCATCACGAAAGTTCAAGACAACATGTCACCGGATCTGCTGTATATGTTAATGACATGTATGACAGGCACAATATGCTGATTGGAAAAGTTATCTACAGCAATAATCCGCATGCAAAGATCACCAAGATCAATTTAAATGGAGCACAAAATATTAAAGGTATTCATTGTATCCTGACTGCAAAAGATATTCCTGGTAAAAATCAGATTGGCCCTGTTTTTCACGATGAACCATGTCTTGCTGCTGATACTGTTGAATGTATCGGACAGGCTGTTATATTGATAGCAGGTGATTCAGAAGAAATACTCCATGAAGCCGCAAAACGCATAGAAATTAAATATAAGGCATTAAAACCCATCCTGACTATTGAGGAAGCAAAAAAAGAGAACAACAAATTAGCCCCTACCCGGACAATTGAAAGAGGAAATATTTCAAAAGGATTCAATGATTCAAAACAAATAATCGAAGGTTCACTCACTTCTGGTGCACAGGAGCACTGGTATCTGGAACCTCAGACAGCCTTATGCATTCCTGGGGAGGACGGAGACATTACAGTACATGCTTCGAGCCAGAATCCTACAGAAACACAGATCATTGTAGCTGAAGTTCTTGGACTGGAATCTAAAAATGTTGTTTGCGAAGTAAAACGTATGGGAGGTGGTTTTGGTGGTAAGGAAACACAGGCTAACCATATTGCTGCCTGGTCAGCATTGTTGGCTTATCATGCAAAAAAACCTGTGATGATGCAGCTTTTCAGGGATGACGATCAGAAAATTACCGGTAAACGTCACCCTTTTCAATCAAATTATAAAATTGGTTTTGATGAAAATGGAGAGATCCTCGCCTATGAAGTAAATCTCAACGCAGATGCTGGCCATGCTGCAGATCTGAGCATGGCAATCCTTGAAAGGGCAATGCTTCATGCTGAAAACTCATATTTCATACCAAATATTAAAATCACGGCAACTGCCTGGAAAACAAACAATTTTTCAAATACTGCTTTCCGTGGTTTCGGAGGGCCTCAGGGCATGGCTGTGATCGAACATGCTTTAGACAGGATTGCAAGATACCTGGGAAAAGATTCAGCAGAAATAAGGCTGCTAAATTTTTATTCAACCGAAAATAAAGCTATAACACCCTATGGACAGTTGCTTAATAATAATCATCTTCAGTCTATTTATGAAAAAATAATTGAAAAATCGGATTACTTAAACAGAAAAAAAGAGATCGACACTTCAAATTCATCTTCCGGATTTATAAGAAAAGGGATTGCAATGACACCGGTAAAATTCGGTATTTCATTTACAACCTCTTTCCTTAACCAGGCCGGTGCATTGGTAAATGTTTATAAAGATGGATCAGTACAGGTCAATCACGGTGGTACTGAAATGGGACAGGGATTACATACCAAGATCCTTCAGATAACTTCAACTGAATTTGGTATTCCTGTTGAAAGAATAAAAATCACTGCTACAAATACATCTAAAGTTCCAAATACTTCACCTACTGCAGCATCAAGTGGTACCGATATAAATGGCATGGCAGTAAAAAATGCTATTGAGAAGATCAAATCAAGACTTATTTCATTGGCAGTGTCAATGCTTACTGACCGATTTGATTCAGATAGATTCAGCGAAAAGAGGATAATTTTTGAGGATTCCTTTGTTTATGATCAAATGTACCTGGATCAGAAAATTTCATTTAAAGACCTTATTTCCAAAGCATATTTGTCACAGATAGGTCTGAGTGCAACAGGTTTTTATAAAACTCCGGAAATTTATTTTGACAGGGAAAAAGGTACGGGAAATCCCTTCTATTATTTTTCTTACGGAATGGCAGTTTCAGAAGTACAGATCAATACCCTGACTGGAGATTGCAGGTTGATCAGAACGGATATAATACAGGATGTCGGAGACAGCATAAATACAGGAATTGACCTTGGCCAGGTCACAGGTGGATTCATTCAGGGAGTTGGTTGGGTAACGACTGAGGAGATAAAATACAATAAACAAGGTCACCTGATAACTTATTCTCCTGACACTTACAAAATTCCTGTAGCAGATGACATTCCTGAGATTTTCAATGTGGAATTGCTGCAAGGAGTTCCGAACCCATTTACAATCCACAGCAGCAAAGCTGTAGGTGAACCACCATTTATGTTGGCTTTTTCAGTATGGATGGCTATCAGATATGCAGTATCATCGATTTGTGGTCATCAAAAAGATCCCGAACTTGATATCCCGGCAACAAATGAAAAAATCATCCTGGCTATTGAGAAATTTAAAGTGAAAAGTGAATAGCGAAGAATTGACTTGGATTTTGACAGTTAATCATTCAATAACTCAGTTAGCAGTTAGCTTTCAGCAGTTGGCAGTAAGCAGTTGGCTGTTAGCAGTTGGCAGTCGGCAGTTGGCAGTTGGAAGTCTTCAGTCGGCAGTCTCAGTTAATTCATTAACTCAATAATTAAATAACTCAATAATTCAAAAACTAAAAAACTCATTAACTCAATCATTCAAAATCGTAAATCGTAATTCGTAATTCGTAATTCGTAATTCGTAATTCGTAATTCGTAAATCGTAATTCGTAATTCGTAATTTAATATTCCTAATTCGTCATTCCCTCATTAAAATATACATTAGTTTTATCAATAATATGTTTATTATTGCTCTTAAAGTAAAAAAAATATATATTTGCGAAAAAATGGTTAATGACTTAAAACAGATTTTATTTTAAAATATCTTAAAAACACAAACGATTCTTATTTGTTAGTATTAAAAAATGGTTTTAAATGAACAGAAAATTTTCAGGAGAGGTAAAAAGGATCATTACCAGGAGCAGGGATGAAGCTGCAAGACTCGGAAGTGAGAACATTGGTTCAGAGCATTTGTTACTTTGTCTGCTTCAGGAAAAGGATAATATTGCGAATAAAGTTCTTCTGGCTATGAACATTGAACTTGATTTGCTTATCGAGAATTTACTCGGACTGATAGGTATAAACAAGGCTGTTTCTGATGTCAATTCCATTGAAAATATTCCACTGGACAGGGCTGCAGAAAAAATTCTTAAAGTGACATTTCTGGAGGCTAAACTAAACAGAAACAACCAGATTGAGACTGAAGACCTTATGATGTCAATCATAAAAAATCCAAGCGAAAAATTAGCCAAACTGCTTGAAGACTCAGGTATTACTTATACAGGTTTTAAAAGAGAGCTTCATTTTGTTAAACAAAACATGGAGTTTGACGAGGATTATAATGAATATATTGAGGATTCTTCTGATTCAGGCAATCCATTTCAGGAAAAAGATGATATTCCTCCAAAGCAACAGAAGAATCAGCCAAAAAGCAATACGCCTATACTTGAAGGCTTCAGCAAAGACATTACACAGATGGCAAAAGAAGACAAGCTCGACCCTATTATCGGAAGAGAAAAGGAAATAGAAAGGGTAAGTCAGATTTTAAGCCGGAGAAAGAAAAACAATCCGATACTGATAGGTGAACCGGGTGTAGGGAAAACAGCCATAGTAGAAGGACTTGCTTTGAGAATTATTCAGAAAAAAGTTGCCCGGAATCTTTTCAATAAAAGGATAATGATGCTTGACCTTGCAGCATTGGTTGCAGGCACAAAATACAGGGGCCAGTTTGAAGAAAGGATGAAATCAATTATGAAAGAGCTTGAAGGGGCAGATGATATCATCCTGTTTATTGATGAAATTCACACAATGGTTGGAGCTGGTGGAGCGACAGGAAGCCTTGATGCTTCAAATATGTTCAAACCTGCTTTGGCACGTGGTGACCTTCAGTGCATAGGTGCATCGACATTGGACGAATACAGGCAATATATTGAAAAAGACGGTGCTTTGGAAAGAAGATTTCAGAAAGTAATGGTCGATCCACCTTCCGTTGAAGAAACTATTGAAATACTGAAAAATATAAAAAGCAAATATGAAGATTTCCATCAGGTTAAATATACTGATGAAGCAATTGATGCATGTGTAAAACAGAGCAACAGGTATATAAGCGACAGATTCCTCCCCGACAAAGCTATTGATGTGATGGATGAAGCCGGAGCCAGAACTCACTTAAATAATCTGACCGTTCCTAAAGAAATTGAAGAATATGAAAAACAAATAGAAGAATTAGTACAAAAAAAAGTATCCGCGGTAAAAAATCAGCAATACGAGCAGGCAGCCCGGTTCAGAGACCTGGAATCTAAAATGAATTATGCCCTTGAAGAAGCTAAACTCAAATGGGAAGAAGATTCCAAGTCACTGAGGTTTCCTGTCGATGAGGATAATATTTCGGAAGTCATATCAATGATGACAGGTATTCCTGTCAAAAAAGTTGCAAAAAAAGAAAGCAAAAAACTTATAACAATGGCTGACGACCTTAAAAAACACATTATAGGTCAGGACGAAGCCATCGATAAAGTTTCAAAAGCCATTCGCAGAAACCGCATTGGTCTGAAAGATCCAAAAAAACCAATAGGTTCATTTATATTTCTTGGACCTACCGGAGTCGGAAAAACCGAAATGGCAAAAGCTCTTTCAGAATACATTTTCGATACAAAAGATTCTTTGGTGCGAATTGACATGAGTGAATATATGGAAAAATTCTCAGTCAGCAGACTGATCGGAGCTCCTCCGGGCTATGTGGGTTATGAAGAGGGAGGACAGCTTACCGAAAAGATCAGAAGAAAACCATACAGTGTTATTTTGCTTGATGAAATAGAAAAAGCACATCCCGATATTTTCAATATCCTGCTTCAGGTACTTGATGAAGGTGAACTCACAGATGGATTGGGAAGAAAAGTAGATTTCAAAAACTCCATGATCATCATGACCAGCAATATCGGTGCCAGGCAACTGCAGGATTTTGGTTCAGGCATGGGCTTCGCTACAAAATCCAGGGAAGAAGAAGCAGATAAAAATGCAAGCCAGGTAATTCAAAATGCTTTGAAAAAAACATTTTCGCCCGAATTTTTGAACAGGATTGATGATGTTGTAATATTTAATAGCCTGTCTAAAGATCATATACACAAGATAATTGATATTGCACTCAACGATCTTTACAAACGATTGAATGAACTCAATTTCAGCATTGAATTATCTGATGAAGCCAAGGATTTTATATCAGATAAAGGATTTGATCCTAAATTTGGAGCCAGGCCGTTGCACAGGGCAATTCAGAAATATGTTGAGGATCCATTGTCAGAGTTTATATTGAATGAAAATCCGGAAAACAACAGCACTTTGCTTATCGGCCTTGATGAAAATAAAAATATTCGTGTGGAATTAAAAGAAAAATCAGAGTCAGATGAAAAAGAAAATTCTGATATAGAGAAAGATCAGGAATAAAGAAGAATAGCAGCCTTATAAGTTTAGGCTTTGCCATAAGTACAAAGACAACAATCAATTATAATCATTAAATGTTTTGATGGTAATAATACAGGTTTTCTTAAACTAAGAATCAGGTAAAGTTTATATTCTCATTTTTCTGTGTGATCAATGATTAATTTTTTTTACGAATTAGTTTCAAATTACACTGTATGAAAGGTAAAGAAGATAATATTGATTAATACAATACGGAATAATTATCTTGTTAAAATAAAATTGATTTCAAAATAAATATTAAAAGAAAATAATATTCAATAATTAAAAACTTTTATAAATTTGCAGGCTGAAAACATTTTTAATAAAAACTTTAAAATTTGAGTATCAATCTAAAAAGAAATCAATCCCCGGGAAAAGATGATCTGAAAAATCAGTACAGGATTAACAGCATGATCAAAGCTCCGGAAATCCGTCTTGTGGGCGAAAATATGGAAGAAATCAGCCAAATAGCCGGATATAATGTACCTGTCGATATCTACAACACAAAATTAGCTTTACACTGGGCAACTGAGCTAGGAAAAGATCTTGTCGAAATCAGTCCAAATGCAGTACCTCCTGTCTGTAAAATAGTGGATTTTTCAAAATTCATATATCAGCAGAAGAAGAAACAAAAAGAGATACAGGCAAATGCAGTCAAAGTCACAATTAAAGAAATCCGTTTTGGCCCAAACACTGATGACCACGATTTTAATTTCAAACTTAACCATGCAAAAAAATTCCTTGAGGAAAATAACAAAGTTAAAGCCTATGTCTTTTTCCGTGGAAGAGCTATTGCATTCAAGGACAGGGGAGAATTGCTCCTTCTGAAGTTCATTAAAGAACTTGCCGATTTTGGCTCAGTTGAAAATCTTCCCAAACTGGAAGGTAATAAAATGATCGTTATAATCACTCCAAAGAAGAAAAAATAATTCGAATCACTTCAAGGCAGATGAACTTTCAGGTTTTTTCATCATTTAAATTGTTTTAGTATTTATGAAGCTGGCAATTATTGATGTTGAGACTACCGGAGGTTCAGCAAAACAAGAAAGGATCATCGAATTTGCTGTAATTGTTTATGATGGCAAGACCATTATAGATAGTTATGAAACATTGATCAATCCCGAGCGCAGTGTTCCACCTTATATTTCACATATGACAGGAATTACGAATGAAATGCTGTCAGATGCTCCAAAATTTTATGAAGTTGCAAAAAAAATAATTGAGATAACCGAAAATTGTGTATTTGTAGCTCATAATGTCAGATTCGATTACAGTTTTGTGACTGAAGAATATTACAATCTTGGTTATACATTTATCAGAAAACAGCTTTGTACTATAAAGTTTTTTAAAAAAATGTTTCCCGGTCTGAAATCCTATGGTCTCGGAAATTTGATAAGACATTTTAATATTGATGTAGATTCCCGTCACAGAGCTATGGCTGATGTAAAAGCTACTTTTGAAATTATGCAGATCGGATTACAGCTACCGCAATCTTCATCCATTTTGGACAATTTGCTCAACGAGACTATCCTCGATACCCGGTATCCACAGGGAATTGGATATGAACAGGTTAGTAAACTACCGGAGAAAACTGGAATTTATTTCTTTTATAATGAATATGATGAGGTAATATATATAGGTAAAAGTATAAATATAAAAAAAAGAATTAAACAGCATTTCCAAAAAATTAATTCAAAATCAAATTCTCTGTACGGTATGACAAGGAAGATTGATTTTGAACTGACCGGTAGTGAACTTGTGGCTTGTATCCGGGAAGCCGAAGAGATCAAACATATCAGACCTGAACTCAATAAAGCCCTTAAGAAATCTGAGTATCCCTATATGATATTTGCAGAACAGAATAATGATGGTTATATTACTTTCAGGATCAGGAAATCCTTGAAGAACGAATCTGGTATAATTAACGGATTTTCAAACATGTTGTCAGCTAAAAATTACATAGAACATCTTGTAAAGGAATTATCACTATGCAGAAAAATTTCAGGCCTTGAAGATTTCGGAATTGAATGTTTAAATCACAAAATGGGAGAGTGTCTGGGTGCCTGTGTAGGAGAGGAATCACCTGTTACTTACAATGAAAGGATCCTGGAGCATTTCGAAAACATTAAGATATACAGTGAAGACACATTTGCAATCATCGATCAGGGAAGAAGTTATGATGAGATATCTGTAATCTATATTTCTGACAACAATCTCAGAGGCTATGGCTTTTTTAACAAAAATGAAATTTCAATCAATTCCCTCGATGACGTTAAAGCAATAATCACACCTTCAAAATACGATAAGGATTTTAATGGTATTGTCCGACGGTATTTAATCGAAAATTCTTTAAGATACAAGATAATAACATGATACATTCGTACAAAGATGCCATGGAATATATCTTTTCAAAGTTGCCGATGTTTTCACGAACTGGTCCCTCTGCACTCAGGTATGATCTTGGCAATATTGTAAAAATGTGCAGACATCTTGATGATCCTCATAAAAAATTTCCTTCTGTTCATATTGCAGGCACAAATGGCAAAGGCACATCTTCGCACCTGATAGCTTCTGTATTTCAGGAGGCAGGTTATAAAACCGGCCTTTACACATCTCCTCATTATAAGGATTTCAGGGAGAGGATCAAAACCGATGGAAAATTTATCAGAAAAAAGTTTATTAAAGACTTTATCAGTAGCAATTACTATTTTATTGAAGAAATCAAACCAAGTTACTTTGAATTATCGGTTGCATTGGCTTTCAGCTATTTTGCAAGCATGAAAGTTGATATAGCTATAATAGAAGTTGGATTGGGGGGAAGACTGGATTCAACAAATATTATCACTCCCCTGCTCTCTTTAATTACAAATATTTCTTATGATCATGTTGGTGTTCTTGGTGATACTTTAGTAAAAATAGCAGGAGAAAAAGCCGGAATTATTAAAAACAAAATACCGGTTGTAATCGGAGAGAAGCAAAATGAGTGCAAAGATGTATTTGAAGAAAAAGCCTCTGTCGAAAAATCCCCTGTTTTTTTTGCTGATGATTTGGTAGAAATAAATCGATTGAATTCCAAAATAGATAAAGCTGAGTTAGCAATCATATTTGAAAATAAGACATTTGTTTTGAATTCAGGTTTATCAGGACCTTTCATTGGAAATAATATTAAATATGCAGTAGCTTCAATACTGGTCTTCAGGGAGTTTTACAGAAAAAGGTTTAATCTAAGTGATGTCGCTATTTTAAATGGGATTCAAAGTGTCAGAAAAAACACTGGATACTTTGGCAGATGGAGGATTTTGGGTAAAAATCCGCTTGTAATTGCTGACGGAGCCCATAATATTGATGCTATTGAAAAAACCATGAATTATATTTCCTCTTTTGCCTTTGGGAAAATACATATTATATTAGGAGTGGTTGCTGACAAAGACTGGGAAAAAGCGTTGAAAATAATGCCTGATAATGCAGTATATTATTTTACTAAGGCCGGTATTCCCCGGGCCATGGAAGCAGAACAGCTTCAGCAAAAAGCATTTCAATCCGGGTTAAAAGGAATGTCTTATCATAGGCTTTCGGATGCAATGGACTCAGCAAGGTCAAATGCTGAAAAAGAAGACCTCATTTTAATTATAGGAAGTATATATCTTGTAGGGGAAATATAAAGACTAAACTTTTTTTCCTCCAGAATTCCTGCCAGATATTATATTCCATTTACAATTATTCTATAGTCCAATTGCATATACGGTACAAGCACTTCGGTCAGCATTTAAAATATAATGCCTATGCAATAGCTTTTTAGGTCATCTTTGTTGGATTAATATAGATATGCTTTCAGAATTACATAATTATGAAATGTAACAGAAAAAGTGTCAGGGCATCAAAATGCACTTTAAATACTCTATTAAATGGGGTGTATCCCATTAAATAATACCGACATGAAATTGAAAATAGTACTGACATTTGCAGTCAGCACAAATCTGATTTAAGAACCCCAATTCCCCCAATTTCAGTCGGCATTATACCAAATTATGGAAATATTATATAAATGAATTTGGTATAAGTTAAAAGCTTTTATTAAATTTTAAGGCCTTGTACTTATTGCTTCCCAACAGTTAGCCCTGATA
This sequence comes from Deltaproteobacteria bacterium, assembly GCA_050258615.1. GTDB lineage: Bacteria > Bacteroidota > Bacteroidia > Chitinophagales > Saprospiraceae > JADJGA01. Next base: position 36,374 of record JBLMZC010000043.1, read on the forward strand.
TAGACAGCGTACCTGTACCGTTTATTGTTTGTGAACCGGAATGCTGAATATCAACATTTTGAACTGTAAGTGTTTTTCCTGATTGTATGGTTATTCCAGCTGATGATGTGATAATATTGGGTCTTTGGGCCTGACTTGTTCCCTGAAGTGTCATATTTTTATCAATGATCAGGGAAGCGATCAGATTGACCTGGTTGATACCCGCTGCAAATGTGATTGTACTTCCTTCAGAATTGCATGAAAGTCTTTGTCTGAGTGAGCCAATACCATTATCAGCCGATGATGTCACAACTGTAGAACACGAACTTGTGACGGTTACAGGTTTACAATTATCACTTGCCCTGACACAATAACCTAAGTCAAAAAGTTGCTGAAGTGTTTTTCCAACAAAATCAGATGGATTTACCTGGCCGGGCGGATTAGCAGAACCACTGTGATAATACATTCCATAAACACAATAACTTCCTGCTGGCAAACTTGTGAAATTGGCAGTTGGGCTTACAGCTGTAATCAAATATGATACTGAGTTAACGGCTGCATATGTATATGAATAGTTAGGATTGGAAGGAGGACTGTCCTGTAAGGTAACACCACCAGAAGGGGGAGTGATAGTCAAAGTGCCAGTAGTATTTAATTGCTCGAAATGAACTGCAGTATATAACTCACATGCATTAAGTGGTAAAGTCATTGTATTTGCTACACTACCTGAATTATATACTGTTGATCCAAGGAAATTTGTACAAGGCTGTGCAGGTATATATTCCCCAGAATATACTGTTAATTGAGTGTAATTTCCGGTTGTTGATATATTGAAAATGTAATTTCCACTTTTAGTAGGCCTGAATCTGACTTTGTCTGCATATTCACCCCAATTAGCAAAAGCACAAGGTCCCATACCTGGAGCGCTCGCAGTTGTGTATGGTGTTGATACTTGCGAACCAGATGGAATTAATGTTTTAGTAGAAAATGCCTGTCCATAAGCAAAACTTATAACTCCTAAGTTCAAAATACCACTACCCTCTTCCCCTGTCACGGGTGTTGTATTGCATAAATTTGTAGTAACGCTTGAGCAGGAAGATGTTATTGTAAAATTATTATCAGAAATATCAAAGAACTTAACACAGGTAAGACAGGCACTTTCAATCCTGACTCTTGCCATAGTCGTTGACGATGTTCCAGCAGGAAAAATTACACTTTGTGTACCATCATTTGGTGTATTACCCAATAAAACATAAGGAAATGAATAGCCTCCATCAACTGAGAGCATTATATTGACTGAATTGCAAATACTATTGGTGCTGTTCACATTCCAGGTGACAGTATAGCTATTGCCTGCGTTAATACTTATTCCTGTATTATTTGGTGCCGTTACTGTCAATGGACCTTTAGTCGCATCAACTGCAACAGCAATATTATCATACGCATAACCGGAATAAGGACTTCGCACTTCGCGGGCAGTCAATCTGAAATTTAAAGTTCTTGAAGCATTAGGCAATGGTTCAAAACTGCTGCTATAATTATTTGCCAGCAATAGAGATTGAGAAGGAAAAATGCGTTTATAACCTGTCGTTCTTGGATAAAAACTTCTGAACAGAGGTGCGAGATTACTGTTACCGGCAGTTGCACCAATATACCCGTGAGTAGGCCTTACTCCAGCCCCATCTTCATCTATTTGTTCCCAAATATAAATTAGAGCATCCCCATTAATATCTGATCCAGTTCCCGAAAGTTCAAAAGGTGTCATTTTCGGTATGGTATATGGTCCGGAACAAATTGTTGCATCAACTACAGGAGGAGTATTACCTGAAGGAGAATTTGTCGAACATCCTGCGCTGGAAGTAATATAATTATAAATAGATTCCAGACTTGTTGAATGAAAATAATCAGCACCGTCATTTGAAATATTATTGTCAGCCTGGCAATTTCCTTCATAAGACATAATTGTAGTTCCGCTACCAATTTCATAAGCAGTATTAAGACTATGATTACCTACATTACAATTATTGCCGATTCCATTAAAAGTATGCAGAGCATTGAACATGTGTCCAACTTCATGCACCATAATTTCAACTCCCAGAATATTCTGGTTTGAACCACCAGACCATCCTCTCCCACAAGGTCTGTGATTTCCATTCGTCACAGTGGTATTGCATACAACACCCAGTGCAGCTACTCCTGAACCTCCGCTTGATGTGCCATGAAGAGCGTGCCCTAAATCATATCCGCCTGCAGGCCAGTTATTATGAATTGTAATAGCTGCTTCCATAGTACGATCTGAAGCATTTGGATTCATACCATCAGTAGCCGGATTTGTATAAATGACAGGAGTGCTAAAAATAGTAAACAAAACGGACATTTCTGAACTCCAGTAAAGATTTACCAGATTCACAATATTCACTACTGCAGCCTGAGCAGTAACACTATTGTTGTTACCCAGATCCGGATCCTGATAAAATTCACCAGTACAAACAATTGCAATCTCATATTGCCTCAATGTACTTCCGTTAGGATTCCTGATGTCAGGATTGTGACCTCTGATCTCTCTTGCCATTCCACCGGATTCACATGAGAAGTCTTCATTGATCTGAAGCAGAAAAGACCTGTGAAGGTCTGGTTTGTTTTTATCAACTGCTTCAATCTTATTCCTTTTACCTTCAATAATTATTACACCTTCCAATCCATAGCGACTTATAAAAATACGACCAAATGCCAATTTATCTTCAACACCTTGCAGGCTATAAGTCATAAAATCAGGGAAAATAGTTTCCATTTCAGGTGACAAAACGGAGGACTTTGTCACAAAAAATCTCATCGGCACACCTTGATGATCAGGAATCTCAATGACCGTTGTAATTTCTGTATCGTTAATGAAATCCGGGGCTTTCTGTAATTCATTTCTCATTTTAGCAAGGTCGACACTAAAAATATATCCTGCTTGTTGTCCTGAAAGACTTAAACAAAAAAAATTGCCGATAATTATTAGAATTACAAATGTTAAAATTTTCATTTTTTTTATTTTTAATAGGGTCAATTGAGGAACTAAAAATATAATTATGCAATTATATACATATTTTTTTTTAATATGTAATCATTTTAAAAAAAAATAAAAAATTTTGCTTTTTTGTATTTATAATTCATAAGAATTAGAAAACTACTGTAAACTTTCTTGTTTATTAGTTTTTAACAGGAAATCAATTACCTCCCTGTTTTCAGGATTTGTGGCAAGAATACTTCCTGACTTAATGATATCCTCTCCATCAAGTGATTTTATGACACCTCCTGCCTCAGTGACAATAAGTGTTCCTGCAGCATAATCCCAGGGACTTAGATACATTTCGAAATACAGATCAAAATTTCCACTTGCAGTATAGCACAAGTCAAGAGCAGCTGATCCCAATCGCCTGATACACCTTGAATTGTGAACAAAATAATTCAATATAGTATCAAATTTACTGCTTATCAATGACTTATTATATGGAAACCCTGTTGCTATCAGCATTTCATTTAAAGAAACGGGTTTGTTTACGCAAAGCTTTTGCCCATTTCTGAATGCTCCTTTATTTTTGATGGCATAATAAAACTCTTTTTGCATCACATCGAAAACTACTCCAATCATAATATCATTATTTCTCTGCAAGGCAATACTTATAGAAAAATGAGGTATTCCCCTGATATAATTAGTAGTACCATCCAGAGGGTCAACTATCCACACATTTTCAGCATCTGAATTTGAAATTGTATTTTCTTCTGTCAGAAAACCAGCTTCAGGTAAAAGCTGTTTCAATCTCTGTGTTATCATCACTTCTGCAGTTTTATCAACATAGCTCACCATACTGTTAACTGACTTTAATTCAACCTGATCGAAACTTACTTTTCTAAAATTTTTGCGAATAAACACACCTGCATGAATGCAAATATCCTTTAATTCTTCAATTAAAAACTGATAATTCATATTTTTATAATATGACACAAATGTAAAATATTTAAACCAATCAACCGATAGGTATTGAAATAAATCCTTAATACAAACCCTCAGTAAGGAATAATTTAATATCACCCGAAATCTGAATTGCCTTAAATCATGTAACTAATTTCATTTTAATGATAAAATCGCCTTATTTATTGAAATGACTGAATAATAACAAAAATAGATTGATATTATATTTTTCCTTTAGTGATTACAGCTTAAAAAAGTAGTTCATCACTTATATTCCAATAATAAAAAGTATTTTTACATGGAATTTGCTTAATCATATTTTGACCTCAAATTATTATGAATGAATCTGAACTCGAATGGATACTGACCCACACATTCAAAAAGAACATGATAGAATATATTGAGGCTAATCCTGATGTTTTTGAAGAACTTATACAATTGATCTTTGCTAACAGGAAACCTTATTCATGGAGAGCAGCCTGGTTGTTGTGGAGCTGTATGGATGAAAATGATCCCAGAGTTAAAAAATATATTTCGAGGATGATCACATCGCTACCCTTATTGCCGGACAATATGAAGAAAGATATTTGCCTGGTTTTACTCAAAATGGAAATA